>JAEEIT010000143.1 GCA_016281535.1 Clostridia bacterium
TCGATCACCTCGATGTATTCGTCTGCGCCTTCTTTTACCTCGGCAGATACGATATCGTTGTTTTCGTCCATGACGACTTTGATCTCGGTTCCGGTTTTGCTCTTAAATGTCGAGATAACATTCTCCGCGGCCTGAAGGATCTTGTTTCTGGTGAAAGGAATCATCATCAGTGCGGCAGCGGCAGCCGCCACAGTTGCGGTAACCTTGACCCATGTCCGATTCGCCGTTCTCTTCTTAAGAAGGTTCTGACGGATCTCCTCTTTCTTTGTTTCATCCATTACGATTTTATCAATAGTACTTCTCATGTTTCTTCCTCCAATCTGATCTTTAATTGTTCTTTGCCTCGCCTGATACGCATGGCAACGGCCGATTCGCTGATCTTCAGTATTTTGCTGATTTCTTTATAGGTATAGCCTTCGTAGTAGTATAGATGGATCGGTGCACGGTATATGTCAGGAAGCTTCATCAGCTCATCGAAAACCGTCCTGTCTTCTGCGGAAAACCCATCAAAATACGTAAGCTGATACTCGTTGCTTTCCAGATCCACACTCGTTTTTCTGGCCTTTGATTTCAGCAGATCCTTGCAAAGATTGGCTGTGATCGTCAGTAGATAGGGCTTCTCAAATCGCCTGTCGAAAAGAAGATTCTTCGACAGCAGCTTCAAAAACACATCCTGTACGATGTCTTCGGCGTCGTGTACGGATCCTACATAAGATATAGCAAACCGGTACAGGTCATCTGCGTACGAGTCAAACAACTCAACTACAACTTCGTTTTTCAAACTTTGCCTCCTTGTTTCAGGATTGAGATCTCATAGATAAAACGAATCAGAGTGAAGGATTCTCACATGATTGTATACTGAATCTGAGAGAAAAGTATATCTGTACGGAAAAACCGCTTATTGTCAAAAGTCAATATTTATGTTAAGTTAGATGAAGATAACACGTGGAAGGGGACCAGTAGGAACCGGAATTCTTTCTTCAGAGAGTCTGCGGGTGGTGCGAGCAGATGAAAGAGAAGTTCTGAACTCGCCCCGGAGTGGCTTCATTGAAGTGGAAGTAGATGAAGACGGAGGCTCACCGTTATTAGAGAGCAGAATATCGGAAATATAGTTCTTTTCCCGTATTCGACGAGCGCATCCGAAGAAGGATGAACAAGAGTGGTACCGCGGAAGTTTCAGGCTTTCGTCTCTTATTAGAGACGGAAGCCTTTTTGTTTACTGAAATGTATGAGGAGGAAAGAATCATGAATACAGGTAAGTATCGTATGCCGGCAATCATCGATTTCCCGGAGCGCACGTGGCCGAACCATAGGATCACGAAAGCTCCGATCTGGTGCAGTGTCGACCTTCGGGACGGAAATCAGGCGCTGGAGGTGCCGATGGATATGATCCAGAAGCTTCAGTTCTTCGATTATCTGGTCAAGCTCGGGTTCAAGGAGATCGAGATCGGCTATCCTGCGGCTTCGGATACCGAATATGATTTTACCCGCTACCTCATTGATAACGACCTGATTCCGAAGGATGTGACCGTTCAGGTGCTGACTATGGCCAGGGAAGACGTCATTAAGAAGACTTTCGACGCGGCCAAGGGTGCCAGATCGGCGATCGTCCATCTGTATAATTCGACTTCCGCTCTGCAGCGGGAGGTCGTGTTCGGCTTTGATAAGGAGAAGTGTAAGCAGCTGGCGGTAAACGGCGCGAAGATGATCCAGGCGGAGATCGACTCCGATGAGAGTAATACCGAATGGCGCCTGGAGTATTCTCCGGAGAATTTCTCCGAGACGGAGCCGGAATTCGCTGTAGAGATTGTTGATGCGGTACTTGATGTATGGAAGCCGACACCGGAGAATAAAGTCATCGTCAATCTTCCTGAAACCGTGGAAATGGCCTATCCGAACGTGTTTGCGGATCAGGTCGAGTACTTCGCCACGCATACGAAATATAGAGATTCGATCATTATTTCCGTACATACGCATAATGATCGCGGTACCGGTGTGGCTTCGTCAGAATTAGCGCTGCTTGCCGGCGCAGATCGTGTCGAGGGTACACTCTTCGGAAACGGGGAGAGGACCGGTAATGCCGATATCGTCACGATTGCGATGAATATGTTCATGCACGGAGTTGACCCGAAACTGGACTTTTCAAACATCGATGATGTAATAGATATGTATGAAGGATGTACGGGAATGCGTATCGGAGAACGCCAGCCATGGGCCGGAAGACTTGTATTTACGGCGTTTTCGGGCACGCATCAGAATGCAATCCAGAAAGGCATGGAAAATGTCAAAAAAATAAATAACTGGTATGTGCCGTATCTGCCGATCGATCCGAAAGATGTCGGCAGGAATTATGATCCGATCATCCGGATCAACAGCCAGTCCGGCAAAAACGGCCTCGCGTACATTATGGAGCGTAATTACGGGCTGCATCTGCCGAAAGCCTTCCAGAAAGACTTCATGCAGATCGTTACGAGCGAATCTGAGAGCCGTCACAGCGAACTGATGCCGCAAGAACTCTTCGATCTGTTTGATGAAGTCTATGTGAATGTCATGACACCGTATCATATGATCGGATATCGTGAGGAATCTCTTGGCGATAAGAAAGCACACGTTACGGTGAATCTGAAATACATTGATGAAATGATCGAGGTCAATGGTGACGGTATCGGTTTACTCGATGCGTTCTGTAATGGTATTGAGAAAACGCTGAATATTAAAATATCGATCAGGATGTATAACGAGCACGCGATACAGAGTGGATCTGATTCAGCCGCGATCACATATGTGCAGATTGAAGATCAGGACGGGAATCTGCATCTTGGAGCGGGTATATCGAGCTCTGTAACGAAATCATCGCTTCGAGCAGTGGTATGCGCGTTAAATAGAATGATCCGATAAGAACAAATCCTTGTTTCGAAGAAAATAAAACGCTCCAGAAGCTCCATCGAAAAAGTGAAGTAAAGAAAGATCCGTCCGCGGCGTTGGATCTTATAGAGAGGCTGCTTATAAAAAAGCGGCCTCATTTTCATTGTTTTACCTCTTCTCAATTAAACAAAACTATGATTTTGTTTAATTGCGCATTGCGGAAAAAGCACTTCTTCTGCTTCTTTCGTTTTTCAGACAACCGGTTGTGAGGATTCTGTAGTATCAGACGTAGTATCAGATGGAATCGGTGTGACCGATTGCGATTCCGGTGCGATGGCGTCTTTCGTTGTCTCGGTCGCGAATGGATCGCTGGAAGTAAGATCATCAATATCTTGAATGCCGACCATTTGCTTATATTCGTTGGTATCGAGTTTCGGCATGATCCATCTGTAGGTCATGATCAGTATCAGAATGATAATGGCTGCCACAAGGATACGGCGGATCATCAGGAGTGCTTTCTCTTTTCTGTACTTCTGATCGACATATTCTTTCGTCGTATATCCTACGAGGACATATACTTTCGATATGGATTTCCGCTTCGGCATTCTTCTGTGTTCAGAGATCTTCGCCTTGATCTTATTACGTATCTTATCCGGAAGATTTCTGAAATACTGTACAGTAGTACGGCCCAGGAAACTGAAAAAAGCGCCGACATGCGTAAGGATCGTCACGGAATCCCGTTCATCGAGCTCATCGTCCGTGCGGTTTTCTTCGAACTCGTCCCGACTTTCGATCTCGGGTTCTACCGGTTCCCTTTCGGTCTTCGATATTCCTTCAAGCTCTTCCATTTCGTTATTCGGTTCTTGGTTTTCCCTCTTACTGTCCATATCATCCTTTTCCTTTTACGAGGATGATTATAGCATAACGATCTATTCCTGACCATTCATCCTTCCCCATCTGGTGTAGGATCGCCTATCAGAGCGTGCTTGTTCGTTCCTTCCATCGAAATGCCTCTTTAATGTGATCACGCTTAAGATGCACATGATGATAATGCTGCCGATCATGATCCAAATCAGTACCGTATAGAGTTGATCTGTCTTCTTCATCTTTAGACCTTCTTTCAATTCGAACAATCGTTTGACAACGGATAGTAGAAATGTTACTATAATCGTGATTATGTTTACGGAGGCGGATATTATGAGCACGTATCGGTTTACGAAGAGCAATCTGAACGAGACATTAGAGATCATATACTCCTTTATCGTTTCCTATGTGAAGAAAGAGGGATATCCGCCGTCTGTCCGAGAGATCTGTCAGGGTGTCGGGATCCGCTCCACATCTACTGTTCATGCTCATCTTCGCCGCCTGATGGAACAGGGAAAGATTGAATATGTCCCCGGTAAGCGTAGAGCGATCATGATCAAAGAGAATGACAACGCTTCCCTTCTCTCCTCTCCTGCGAAGAATATTCCGCTTGTCGGAACCGTGACGGCCGGTGTACCGATCCTTGCTGAGGAGAACATCGATCATTTCATGCCATTTCCTTCTGAATACTTCAACTCAGCCGAGTACTTCGTTCTGAAAGTCCGCGGTGACAGCATGATCAATGCACATATCTGTGATGGGGATTATGTGATCGTCAAGCGGGATAATATGGCCAATATGAATTCGATCGTTGTGGCGATGATTGGAAATGAAGCGACGGTGAAGCGTCTCACCTATCGTCGTGGTCATGCTGTCCTGATGCCTGAGAATCCGGCCTATGAACCGATTCCGTTCGAGGATGATGATTGCCGTATACTGGGTGTAGTACATGGCGTATTCCGCTCGAGAGTGAACTGATCTCCGTAACAAAGATGTTTATCCGGGAAGATCACGTGTTTTCCGTTTCTGGGAGAGATATAGCTGATTGAGTTCTTATAGATCAGAAGCTGTGCCAGATCATTATGCAGTACGATCGTATCCTGATCATAGCAGTCGATGATCCCCTCGATGATCTCCCCTGTATTCATGACAACTTCTACAGAAGCATATTCCTTGCGGCAGATATTCAGGAAGATTTCATTCACGCGTATCGGCGTTCTCTGCGGTTCGTATACGGAAACCGTGACATGTTTCTTCTTCTTTTTATGGATCGTAGAAGGTTTTATCGCTGAAGATACCGGTTTGTCGATTGTGGTCTTCGGGGTAATATACGTCGTGTGGATCATGGTATAGACCTCCTTAGCTTTAGTGATAAAACTATAGCATGTTCAGGGGCGTTTGCCTTGATGATATATCCGTATTTTTATACCCGTTCGGTATATTCCTATCGAATGTATGATTCTATGTTATATTCCGATAGTTCTTCTGCTTCGATCCAGTGGATATCGTCCATATGACGGAACCAGGTGAGCTGCCTTTTCGCATAGTTACGAGAGTGCTGCTTAAGTAACAGGACACAATCCTGGAGACTCTTCTCCCCTTCTATGTAAGGGAAAAGTTCTTTATACCCGATGGCCTGCATGGCCGTGGAGGAGGCAGGAAGCCCCTGATTATAGAGCCATTCCGCTTCTTTCAGTATCCCCTGCTCCAACATGAGATCCACCCGGTCATCGATGCGCTTGTATAGCTGTTCTCGCGGCCAGTTGATCGCGAAGAGTGTGAAAGGATATCTCGGACCTTCTTTTGTGGAGTCTTCCCGTATCTGACGGGTCGTTTTCGACACTGTCATAAGAAGCGCCAGTGTATGGATCACACGCTTCGTATTATTCTTATGGATCTTTTCTTCACATTCCGGATCCAGAACGATCAGGCGCTGGTAGATCCCGTCGATTCCGTCTTTTTCAAATTCCTCACGCAGACTGTTTTCAATCTCCCGGTCTACCGGAGCTTCATCGAAGGAGATCCCCTTCTGAAGTGCCTGCACATACTGTCCGGTTCCCCCGCAGAATACAGGCAGTATGCCTCGGGAAAGAAGATCCTCGATCTTCTCATATGCGGCCTCAAGATATGCCGCCACGTGGAAAGGAACAGAAGGCTCGACAAGATCGATCAGGTGGTGGGGGACCTGATTCTGCTCTTCTTCTGTCGGCTTGGCCGTGCCTACGGAGAGATGACGGTAGATCTGCATGGAGTCACAGCAGCAGATCTCTCCACCGAGCGATTTCGCGGCGCGGATAGACAGGGCGGTCTTGCCACTGGCTGTGGGACCGCATATGATCGGGATCGAACGGTATCCTGTTTTCGCAAGTATCGGATTGCTCGATATCTCCATACATCTTCCCTTCTGCTCAGACGATACGCTTAAACTCTTTCTCGATCTCTTTCTCGGAAAGACGGATCAGGATCGGCCGGCCATGTGGACAGTGATACGGATCCGAAAGCCCGGAAAGATCCGAAAGAAGCCCGGAGATCTCGATGTCATGAAGCTTGTCATGGCCTTTTACCGCGGCCTTGCAGGCGCAGGTGGCAAGAGACAGGATCAGTGCATCGTTTCTGGTCTTGCTGGCGTGCATCCATTCATCGATCATTTCGATAAAAGCACTTCTGATCTCATTCGGATCGATCTGTGCCGGAATCGCGCGGATGGCCATTTCGGTCTCTCCCATCGGCGATAATTCGAACCCGATATCCTGTAATTCATGGATGTGTTCTTCAATAAAACTGATATCCGAGCGGGACATGGAAACGATCATCGGTGCCAATAGTGGTTGGGATACGATGTTTTTCTCCATTTCCGCGCGCACGAATTTCTCATAAAGGATCTTCTCATGAGCGGCATGCTGGTCGATCATCAGTAGTTTTCTGTCTTTCGATTCCAGAAGAATATAGGTATCGAAGAGCGTACCGATCACCCTCGAGCTGAGAAGCTCATGCATGCTCTCTTCTTTGCTCTGTGGGACGATTTCCGGTTCGGGAAGAACTTCAGCCGCCGAGACGGATCCGACGGTTTCTTCCGAAGGTTCAGAATAGGTAGACTCAGGAAGAGGTTCTTCGACCATCGGAAGGTCTAAAGATGACGGGATCACTTCCTTTTCCGACGCGGTAATCGGTGCGGGAGCTGCCGTATATGGCGTCTCCTGCTCGCGGAAATAGAGATTCCGGAATCCGATATTCTTCGAATAATCGACCGGAGGGAGGCTCTTCGCGGTCTCTTTTTCTATCGGTTCCTGCGGCCGTGCTTCCTCAACAGAACTCGGCTTTTCGACCTTGGCGGACTCATTCTTCCCGTCCGAAGAGAGGGAGATGTCCATGCTCATCGATTCCGTAGCAAGTGTATTGGTAATGGCATGATATACAGCTCTGTAGATCTCGGATTCATTGGCGAAGCGGACCTCTGCCTTCTGGGGATGCACATTGACATCCAGATCCGAGGACGGCATCAGGATGTCCAGTATTACGAAAGCATATTTCCCCTTCATAAGCATATTCGTATAGGCGGCATCGATGGCGGAAGTGATGGTCTTGCTTCGGATCAGACGCTGATTTACGAAGATGGTCTGCTCGGAACGGGAGGCACGGGCAATCTTCGGAAGACCGGCAAATCCGCGGATCGTGATGTTGTCGATCTTTACATCGATAGGACGGCATGCGCTGACGATATCTTTACCGTATACACTGTAGAGGGCCGATCCGGCATCACAGTTGCCCGGACTCTGCAGTACGGTCTTTCCGTTCTTGATGAACTTGAAAGAAACATCCGTATGGCAGAGAATGAAGCGCTCCACCAGCACCTGGATATAGTTGGCTTCAGTCTGGTCTTTCTTCAGGAATTTATAACGTGCCGGAAGGTTATAGAAAAGATCCCGGACTTCGACTGTCGTACCGGATGGCATGCCGCATGGCGTGCATGAGATGAAGTGTCCGCCTTCGTACTTTACACAGGTTCCTTTCTCGGCGAGAGGCTCTTTCGTAGAGAGTGTTACTCTGGCGGCCGCGGCAATGCTTGCGAGTGCCTCGCCACGGAAACCCATGGAGTGGAGCGAGAACAGTTCGTCGAGTGTACGGATCTTGCTTGTTGCGTGGACGATAAAGGCATTGACGGCATCCTCTTCGTCCATGCCGCAGCCGTTGTCCCTCACGCGGATCAGTGTAATGCCCCCATCTGCGATCTCTACAGTGATCTGGGTGGCACCGGCGTCAATGCTGTTTTCCATCAGTTCTTTAACGATGGACATCGGACGCTCGATCACTTCTCCTGCGGCAATGGCATTCGAGGTGGCGGCGTCAAGAATATGGATTCTGGCCATAATCAGTTGTCTCCTTTAGCTTTCTCAATAAGTGAATACAGTATATTCATCGCCTCCAGAGGCGTAATTCGGGATATGTCAAGATTGACCAGCTCGGTTCGGAGGGATTGGGAGTCTGATTGGGTGCGGTTCGGTGAGAAGATCGGGATCTGCCCGGAGATGGGGCCCTCATACTGCTCCTCCCCTTCTTGATACGTGATCTGCATTTTCTTCTTGTCCAGTTCGGAAAGGATCACACCCGCGCGCTCGACGACCTCGGAAGGAACGCCGGCCAGACGCGCCACTTCAATACCATAACTGTCTGATGTTCCGCCACCTGAAATCTTATGGAGGAAGCGGACTTCCTTATTCTGTTCGTCTACTTCAACATGTGCGTTGTAGACGCCTTCTATACTTTTCTCTAACTGATTCAGTTCGTGATAGTGTGTCGCGAAGATGGTTCTCCCGAACATGATCGAGCGGTTACTGATGAACTCGATGATCGCCCATGCGATGGCAAGACCGTCATAGGTACTGGTGCCGCGTCCGACTTCGTCGAGAAGCAGAAGACTTCTGTATGTGGCATTCCGGAGGATGCCCGATACTTCATTCATCTCGACCATGAATGTAGACTGACCGAGGGAGATGTCGTCTGATGCTCCGATCCTTGTAAAGATGCGGTCTACGATTCCGATATGGGCGAAAGAGGCAGGAACGAAAGACCCGATCTGTGCAAGAAGCACGATCAGCGCCGTCTGCCGCATATAGGTGGATTTACCTGCCATATTCGGTCCTGTGAGGATCATGATACGGTGATCGCTCTCATTCATGCTGATGCCGTTCGGGACGAATTCCCCTTCCTTCAGCATCTTCTCCACGACAGGATGCCGGCCGTCTTCGATGACGAGAACCGTGGAATCATCGACCATCGGGCGGCAGTAGTTATTCCGTTCGGCGAGTTCGCCAAGGGCCATGATGACATCGAGAACGGCCAGTGCAGAGGCGACGCGGTAGAGTCGATGCACCTGTGAGGCGATCTTCTCGCGGATCTCACAGAACAGGTCATATTCAAGGGAGATCAGCTTCGCTGTCGAGCCGACAATGGTATCTTCGATGGCTTTGATCTCTTCAGTTATATATCGTTCTCCGGTCGTTAGGGTCTGTTTGCGGATATATCTGTCCGGAACGAGGGGGACGTTTCCTTTCGAGACTTCGATATAATAGCCGAAGACTTTGTTATAACTGATCTTCAGGTTCTTGATCCCTGTCTCTTCCCGTTCCTTCGCTTCCATCTCCAGGATGATGCTTTTGCCGTCGCGGGAAGCATGGCGGAGACGGTCTGCTTCTTCGTTATATCCCTCTTTGATCATACCGCCTTCTTTTACGGAGATGGGTGGGTCTTCGTCCAAGGAGGATTCGAGGAGTGTATAGATGTCCGAGAGGTCTTCCAGATCGGCGGTTGCCTCTTTCAGGACTCCGGCATGGAAATGCGAGGCGCACTCCAGGATATAGGGAAGTTTACCTAAGGTGTTCCGGAGGTTCAGAAGGTCTCTGGCATTAACGGAGGACAGCGCGATACGGGATGCGAGTCTTTCCATGTCATGGACACCCAGAAGGGCTTCTCGAAGCTCCTGACGGTGGATAAAGTCATTCTTTGCCTGTTCGACGGCGTCGAGACGAGAGACGATGGCGGCACAGTCAATAAGAGGTTCCTCGATGAACTCGCGAAGCTTTCGTCCGCCCATGGAGGTCTGTGTCATATCGATGGCCCAGAGAAGAGACCCTTTCTTCGATTTCGAACGGATCGTCGATGTGATCTCCAGATTCGTTCTCGTGCTGACATCGAGTTCCATCGTGTCCGAGACCTCGAATATGCGGGCTTCGGAGAAATGTGTGACCTGAGCCTGCTGGGTCTCATCCAGATACGAAAGGATCGCATCGATGGCCGACAGGACAAGGATGTTCTTGACGTCTTCGGCAAAAGTACTTGCGTTCTTGCCCTTCTTCCCTTTCTTCCCGTCTTTCCCTTCTTTAAAACCAGCGGGCAGTACACGTTCGGAAAGACCGGAGGAAAAATCGGAGGACGGGCGCATGGTCACGGCACCGACAAGATTGTCACAGACATAATTGAAGAGTGTATCCTTACTGAAATCCTCATTAAAGATCAGCTCGGATGCTCGGTATTTCGAAAGAAGATTTACGAGATGCTGTGCGGTGTTACCGGAGATCAGCTGCGTGGCCTCCATGGTGCCGGTCGTAATGTCTGCGGCGGCAAGACCGTATTGCATGCCGATCTTATACACGCAGACAAGATAGTTGTTCTTCTTATCGTCAAGTCCGTTTGTATCGATGACCGTTCCAGGTGTCAGGACACGTGTGATGGAGCGCTTCACCAGACCTTTCGCCAGGGCGGGATCCTCCATCTGTTCGCAGATGGCGACTTTATATCCCTGTGTGATCAGCCGCTGCATATAATTCGAGGCGGCGTGATGCGGTACGCCACACATAGGCGCACGCTTCTCAAGCCCGCAGTCGCGGGAGGTTAAGGTCAGTTCCAGAAGCCGCGATACCAGTATCGCATCGTCGAAGAACATCTCATAGAAGTCGCCGAGTCGGAACATCAGGATCGCATCTCCGGCCGCTTTCTTCATGTCGAAGTACTGGCGCATCATGGGAGAAAGCGTAGAAACGTCGACGGAAGCATAGGTTAACAGTTCATCATTATTCATCGATAAAACTCTCCAATTCTCCTTCGACGGAATAGGGTTTAGCCCTCGTGATCCGGACCATTGCCAGTTTTCCTTCATAGTCATCGGCGTTAAAATCTGGCGCCGATGTATCGATCCTCTTTCCTTGATAGCTGATCCCTTCCGGAATGCGGAAGTTGACTAGACGGTTCGAATTCGTTCTTCCGGTAAGCACATCCGGTGCGGTCGCGGAGCGGCCTTCGATCAGGATCTCTTCGGTCTTCCCTACTACGGATTCATTCGATTCGAATGTCAGCCGGTTCTGAAGGTCAAGGAGACGTCCGAACCGCTCGGTAACGACATCCTGAGGGATCTGATCCGGATAGTCGGCGGCTTTCGTGCCGGGCCTTCTCGAATATTGGAATGTAAAAGCACTGTCAAACCGTACTTTCTCGACGACATTCAGGGTCTGCTGGAAATCCTCTTCCGTTTCACCCGGGAAGCCGACGATTATATCCGTGGTAAGGGTGGCTTCCGGAAGTACTTCCCGGAACAGCAGTGCCGTCTTCAGATACTGCTCTTGATCGTAGTGACGGTTCATGCGTTTCAGAACGTCACTGCTTCCCGACTGCATGGGAAGATGGAGATGGCGCTCGATATTCTTATACTTCTTCATCGTGTAGATGACTTCTTCCGAGATGTCTTTCGGATGGGATGTCATAAAGCGGATGCGCGAGAACCCGGGGATCTTAGCGGTTTCTTCCAGAAGAGCCGCGAAGGAGATCTCATCTTCTTTATCGCTTCCGTATGAGTTTACATTCTGCCCGAGAAGCATAACTTCTTTATAGCCTTCGGCGGCCAGCTCACGAAGCTGGGCCAGTATTTTCTCGGAAGACCGGGAACGCTCGCGGCCGCGAGTATACGGAACAACACAATAAGTACAGAAATTGTTACAGCCGTACATGATCGGCACCAGAGCGCGGAACTTTCTTTTACGAAGAACCGGTACATCGGTGTCATCGACAAGATAGTCTTCTTCGGATACAGAGAATACGCGCTTGCGCTGACCGAGTTTACGGTCCAGGATCTGCGGGAGCAGATGAATGTCTGACGGTCCGAAACAGGCGTCGACGAACGGGAAACTCTTCTTGATCCGTTCGATGTTCTCCTGTTGTTTCATCATGCAGCCACAGACAGCGATGAACATGTCCCGGTTCTGTTTCTTATGCGTCTTATAGGCGCCTAAATTCCCGAAAAGCCGTATGTCGGCATTCTCGCGGATCGTGCATGTGTTAAGAATAAGAAAGTCCGGAATGGCCTCCTCAGAAGCCTCGATCAGACCGATGGACTGCAGTATGCCTTCGATCTTCTCACTGTCCGATTCGTTGAGCTGGCATCCGTATGTTTTGACGCGATATGTCATAGGGTGCCCGTGTTCGGAACTAAGGGCGGCGACGCGATTTTTCAATGACGGAATAAGAGAGTTATAGCGCAATAACTCATCTTGCGATACAATAACGGTTGACACGTAAATGACCTCGATTTCTATTTCGATTTATTTTCGTTGTTTTTGACCCTTATATGATACACGAACAATCGATTTTTGTGAACGAGGACAGACGAGATTTTTTGTTTTATGGGAGCTTGGAAATGGTAAGATCGGACCATACAAAGCGGGTAATATCAGTACTTGCGGTAATCGTACTTGTGTTCTCGATGTTCTCTTTTCCGGCTCTGGCCGAAGAGTCTTCTGAATCTGATTCTGCGACGGAAACGATCGAGGATCTGGGAAATCCTGTCGTTGGTCTTCTTGATCCGGACCCTTACGGAGTGCCGGTAAGCGGTGCGCATTCGTATCTGATTTATGATACGCTCTCGGATACCATGCTGATCGGTAAGGACTACGATGCCCGTCGGGAACCTGCTGCCATCACGCAGATCATGACAGTGCTGATCGCACTGGAAGAACTGGAACTGTCGGATAAGATCACGATTACGAAAGATATGTATGAGAGTATTCCGAAAGAATACGTTCGTATCGGTTTTACGGAGGGTGAGATCATTACCGTCGAGCAGTGTATTTATGCGTGCCTTCTGAAATCGGCGAATGATGCCTGCATGGCTCTGGCGATCCAGATCAGCGGCAGCGAAAGTGCTTTTGTAAAAGAAATGAACTCGAGGGCGGAAGAATTAGGCTGTACTTCTACCCACTTCACCAATCCTTACGGACGTTCGGACGATGAGCATAAGACGACATGCCGGGATATGGCTCTTATCCTGAAAGAGTCGCTGAGGCATCCGGATTTCCGTGCAATTTCTACGTCCGCTTCGTTTACGATCGAGCCGACAAATAAGTTTAACGATAAGCGGGTGCTGAATAATGCGAACCGCTTCGTCTCTACTCCGTCCACGGCATACGAGTATTATATCGGAGGAAAGACCGGCTATACCGAGAATGCAGGTTATACGATCATTGCAGGAGCAGAGAAGGACGGACGATGCCTCATCGGTATTATGCTGGGGGCGGAAGATGCCGAACGCCGATACGAAGCGTTGGTGGATCTTCTGGAGTATTGCTTCAACAGTTATACGACCACCATGGTGGAAGAAAACGAGATGGAGGGCGCGGTGAATACTGCGGTAGCCCAGATCGGTGCTGCGCTCTCGGAAACCAATCTCTCGGTTTCTGAAACCTCTCTTTCGATATGTAAATACTATTCCGTGAAATCAGACCTGGCAAATGACGGATACAGTAATGAAGTCGATCTGTCTGAACTGGTGATCGATCCCAAGAAAGATGTGCAGGAATTCGTTCTTCCCATCTACCGGCGCTTCTCGAATAGCGAAGCATACAGGATCGGTGACCTGAAGATCGTGATTTCGAATGGAACGGTAGTGCCTGTGCCTACGGAAAAAGCAGAGGATGCTTCGGAAATCGATATCGGAAGCATCCTGCTGATCGTTTCTATAGTTTTGGTACTGACGTTTATTCTGATCCTTGCTGTCATCCTGCTTGTGAAGATGATGAAGAAACGGAAATTCAATAAACACCATCGAAATCCGACGATTCTGTGAGTGAGGAACCCGATAGGACCAGAAAGACAGGATCCTTATTCCCCTGCTACGGAAACGTCCGGGATCAGAAGGCTGGGAGACTGGATATGTGTCGATTCCGGTGTCGTGTAATCCACATCATTTGCCAGAGCTTCTACCTTCATGAGTACGTCGAAGAAATTATCTGCGATCGTGATCTGATTAACCGGCTTTCCGATCTTACCGTTTTCAATAAGAAAGCCCTCGGACATCAGTGAGAAGTCGCCGGAGATGGCATTAATACCGGCATGGAGGCCATATACTGCCGTGATGTAGATACCGTTCCCCATCTTCTCGAAGAGCTCATCCTGCGTGTACTGCCCTTTCTCGAAATAGAGATTCGTAGGCGCGATACCAAGAGGGCCCTTCGTTCCGCCGGTGGCATTGCCTGTGCTCTCCACTCCGTCTACAAGGGCGGTTTTACGGTTGTGCAGCTCGGATGTGAAGCGGCCTTTATCGATCAGGACTGTTCTCTTCGCGCTGACACCTTCCGAATCGAACGGCATACACAGAGCGCTCCCCTCGATCATGCCTTCGTCAATGAGTGTGATCTTCGAATCAGCGATCACTTCGCCCAGTTTCCCGACAAGTCGGGAGATGCCCTTCTGTATGGCCTCTGCGGAGAAAGAACCGGCAAAAGAAGCCAGAAGTGCACGCGCAGCGACTTTATCCAGAACGACGGGTAGTTTCGCAGAGGAAACCGGCTTCGCACCGAGTTTATCGATGACGCGTCTGCCGACTTTATTTACACATTCCTGTATATTGAACTGGGAAAGATCAGTGAAAGACCAGCCTTTCCCGTATGTCTGCACATCTTCTCCTTCTTTGGCCCGGCAGCCGATATAGACGTCAAAGCCATTCGTGCGGCTCTCGCAGTGCATCCCCTTCGAGTTCCGGATCATGATCTCTGCACTTCCATATACAGCGAAGCAGTCATCTACCGCTTCGATCCTGGAATCATATGCGAGAAGAGCTTGTTCCAAAGAAAGAGCCGTATTGGCAAGATAGTCGTAGTCGATCGACGTCAGCTCTTCGAAGAAGCCATTAAACTCGGGATACTCTTTCTCCCCTTCGTATACGGTGATCTTTTCTTTTACTTCCAGAACACTGCAGTTATCTTTCGCCTGTTCAAGCAGAAAAGGAATCATTTCCGGACGGATGTCTTCGGTAGAAGCATATCCCATCTGTCCGTTAAAGAGCCCGCGGAAAGAAAGACTCGAGGATTCGTTGTTCTCATACTCGACGATCTTCCCTTCTCTGGCGGACACAGACATGGTCGAATCCGCCCCATAGACAGCTTCTGCTTCGATAAAACCGGCTTCTTCTGCTTTCTTCAGAAGCTCTGTTACAAAATCTTGTATATTCTTATCCATCTTCTCACCTTCCGTTGATCAGGCTTGGCCGCCGACCGTGATTTCCGATACCCGGATCGTAGGCTGTCCGACATCTACCGGAATGTTGCCGCTAACAGAACCGCAGACACCCTGGGACAGCTTCAGGTCATTCCCTACACGGTCGATATTCATGAGGATCTCTCCTCCTTTTCCGATCAGGGTAGCTCCCTTTACGGCTTCACATACCTTGCCGTTCCGGATCATATAGGCTTCGTTCACGGCGAAATTGAATTCGCCTGTTGTCGTATCGACAGAACCGCCGCCCATATTGACAGCGTAGATGCCATATTCTGTGTCGGCAATGATGTCTTCCGGTTTGCTTTCACCTGCGGCGATAAAGGTATTCGACATACGGGATGTCGGTGCGAAAGAGTAGTTCTGGCGGCGTGCACACCCGGTAGATGGCTGCCCCATGCGACGTGAACCGATCTTATCGATAAGATAACTGTTGAGAATACCGTCTTGAATAAGCAGATTTGTCGAAGACGGCGTACCTTCATCGTCTACTTCGTAGCTTCCCCATTCCTTACTGATCTTCGCGTCATCATAAGCGGTCACGATCGGGCTTGCGATCTGTTTGCCGAGCATATCGGTAAAGCAGGAAGATTTAATGCCTACGGCTGTAGCTTCCAGTGCGTGTCCACAGGCTTCGTGGAATATCACGCCACCGAATCCGTTCCCGATGACTACCGGCATCTTGCCGGAGGGACAGGGCTTGGCAGATATCATGGTGACCGCCGTAGCGGCTGCTTTCCTTGCCAGCTCATCCGTGTCGAGACGCTCGAAGAATTCATATCCTTCGCCGCTTCCCGGACCGAAGTATCCGGACTGTTTATCTTCTTCCGAGCTTGCGATCGCCTGGATCATGACACGTGTGCGGCAGCGGTGGTCGGTCACATATAGACCGTCTGAATTGGCGATCCAAACATCTTTCTCTACATCTGCCGTTGAAGCGGATGTCTGAGTAATCAAGGAAGAATAGGACTTAGCCGTCTCTCCTGCCTTGCGGAGTTTATACACTTTCTCCGACTTCTTGATAGAGGATGGCTGTATCTCATATTTCTGCGAGAAATATCCCAGCTGTGGTTTCAGGTATACCGTTTTACCGGCCGGTACGCCGGAAATCGATGCAGAGGCACTTCGAGCCATTCGTATGAGATTCTCTTCGTTGTGCAGGTCATTCGAATACACATATACGCTTCTGTCACCTTCCAGTATCCGGATTCCGATACCCAGTTCCAGATTGGAACCTGTCCCCTCGACAACACCGTTTAACAGAGAAACGGAAGTGCCCCTGGTGCGCTCAATATATACCTCGGAAAAATCCCCACCGTGTGAAAGTGCCGCAGTAAGGATTCTTTCGATGCTTTCTTTCGTCAGCATGTCTGATTATGCCTCCATTCAATTCTTATACTTTCTTCTGATCTTCTTGCTTGTTGTTTTGTCAAATTCTGTATCACGAAGTACGACACGCTTCACATGCTTATAATTCACGAGATTCTTATTCACCTTGGCGACTTCGTCTTCCATCAGCTGCTGTACCGCATCATCGTCAGGATTGTCACCAAGAAGCTTCTTCACTTCTTCCATGCACGGGAAAATCGTTACTGTAATAATCACGTCATCATTTTCTTCTTCGCCGGATACCAGACATTCTTCTACATAGTCAGACATACAGAGCATGGTCTCGATCTCTTCGGGGAATACATTCTTACCATTCTTGGCAATGATGACATTCTTCTTTCTTCCTGTAATGATACAGAATCCGTCTTTATCAATATATCCGAGGTCGCCCGTGTGGTAGTAGCCATTCTCATCGATGGCTTCCTTCGTGGCTTCTTCATTCTTGTAATATCCCATCATGACGTTGTCGCCTTTGGCGATGAATTCACCGATACCGTTCTCATCTTTATCGATGACCTGTACATCCACATCCGGCAGCGGCAGACCGGCGGCACGGTTGTTAAAGTCACAGTCACGGTTCAGAGCCAGGATCGGCGCACACTCGGTAAGTCCATATCCCTGAATACAGGCAAAGCCCATATCCTGCATATCCTGAAGGATCTGCGGATCGATGGCCGCACCACCGGAAATGATCAGACGAAGGTTCCCACCGAAGGTCTCATGTACCTGCTTGAATATCTTCTTTCTCTTATCGATGCCAAAGAACAGAAGGAATTTACACAGTTTCCTTCCGAATTCGAACTTCCTTGCCATTTTCTTCGTGGCCTTGGCCTTAGCCATGATGCTCTTATGGAATTTCTCCAGCATCAGCGGAACGACGAGAATGATGCTCACATGCGACTGCTGCATATTCGGAACAATATATCTTAAACCTTCGCAGATCGCGATATGGGATCCACGGTACACCTGACAAAGGAACCCGCAGGTACACTCATATGTGTGATGTAAAGGCAGAACAGACAGGAACATATCGTTCTGGTCGATATACGTCATCTGACACATGCCTTCCAGGTTCTTACAGATGTTTCTCTGGCAGAGCATAACTGCCTTGCTCTGGGCAGTCGTACCACTAGTAAACAGCAGTACCGTCATGGCTTCTCTGTCGATCGGGGCATCGAGGAACAGCCGGTCACCTTCATCAAGGAGTTTCTGTCCACGGTCTAATACATCATAGAAGTACTCGACACCTTCACGATCTGTTTTATCCATACAGATGTAATACTTCACGCCGGGAATCTGATCACGGATCTCGTCGAGGACTTTCTGCTTCGAGGATGAATAGATAATGCAGTTTACTTCCGCACGGTTCAGGCAACTTGCGACTTCTTCCCCTGGTAATTCTTTATCCAGCGGCACGACGATGCCCGTTCCGTTAGTTGTAGCTAGATAGGACACATACCATTCGTAGCGGGTCTCGGCAAGGATCGCGACACGCGAACCCAGACCGCATAGATGTGAAAGACCGGTTCCCATAGCCTGGACCGATTTGTTATATTCGTTAAAGGTGTAATGCTCGTAATCACCGCCTTTTACTTTCTTGTAGTAAAAAAGCGGAAGATCTCCGTACAGTTCGACGCTCTGTCTGAGCATGTCCCGAAGATCTTCAATGTGGCGTACTTCATACAGCGGAATATTCTTCATACTGATCGGTCCTCGTATTTCCTAAAATGCTGTCAAACTATCATAAATCCGACAATACAATTTTATCGAAATGTACTATCTTATTCAACCGATCAGAAGAAAAAAGCTTTGGGTTGTACTCTTTTCCTTAAGATCATTCCGGTTTCTTCGGAATCTCGTATTTCCTAAGCCTTAGCCTCTTCTCCTTATAATCCGGGCAGTATTTTCTGACTTGGGCCCAGAAAGCGGAAGAATGGTTCATATGATACAGATGGGATAGCTCATGAACCAGCACATATTCGAACAGATCCGGTTCTACCTCTAGAAGGTATACATTCAGGGAAATATTCCCGTTACTGGAGCAGGAACCCCAGCGTGAAGTCATGTTCCGCACGAAGATACGGTTGGGGATTTTTCCGTCATAGGTAACGAGCCAGGCACTGACTCTCGCTTTAATGATCCTGGCCATCCGCTTCTGTGTGGCTTCGTCGATATATGGAAGACGGATCTTGGCCTGTATTTTCCTTCGTGTCTTATCGATCCAATCTGCGTTTCCCTCGATGAAACGGTCGATTTCCGTAAGACTCATACGTAACGGCGCATGCGCGATGACATGTCCGGTATCATCTAAACTGATACGAAGACGCTTCAGTTTCGCAAATCGGATCGTGACCGGAATCTGAAGATTTCCGGTCACGTGTTCCTTCACTTGATATGTCTTTCTTGCAGGCAATGGACTTAGTTCCTTCCGGGTACGTACCCTCTTGCGATGGCCATCTCTGCACGCTGCTTCGGCTTTCCGCCGAGTGCGATCTGTTCATCGATAAATGTCGGATGTGCAACCAGAAAAGCCTTCATATAATCGATAGGATTCTCCATAAAGTGAGCAACCATGTTCCGCTGTGCCGTGGAAAGGATCCCCTTCTCTACCGCCTCGTCGAAGAGCGAGAGTTCAATCTTCGCGAAGGTATACATGTTCACTCCTTCTTTCTTAAGATTGGCTTCGCCACCCTGCAGACGGTCGATTACCGCAATCGTATCCGAGATCGTTGCGCCGACTCCGCGGATCGACGGGATCCAGGCATTGGTATAGGAGGAAGCTTCAGTAATCAGATCGGCAATATGGAGGGATACTTTCCCCGAAAGATCGCCTTCTCCTACTTTCACAGCTTTCGCTTCGACCTGGGCCGAGTAGTAAGTCTGCCCGTCCTTAAAGATAGACAGATGCGGTTTCCCGAGAAGATAGGCCGGCATCAGAGAGAAGAAGAAATCTCTTCGCTCGCCGCCGGAAATAAAATCGAAATCCAGTTCTTCGGCTTTCTTAACGATCAGATCGATAACTGTCTTATAGGATTCGCAGGTTTCGTACTGCTTCTTGACGAAAGGAAGGAGCGTAGTAAGAAAGTCTTCCCGGTCTCCAGACGCAGACTTTTCGATCAAGGCCAGAAGCTCATTTGCTTTTTCTTCTGATTCGAGAAGAAAGTGAGTATTTACATAGAATGGCCCTAACGTTCCGGAAGCATACCAGAACGGCTTTTCCGGGTCACTTACCCGAACTGCATTCGTTTCGAAAAGATAATCTGAAATCGATTTCATATTCATTACCTCCATAATTCAAGCGTACCGGTAAGGGACGCGATTTCATCAATTTGATTCATCTCACAGTACTTCGCAAGATCTTCGATAATCTCGACCGGACGTGTCGGATGCACAAGTGTGATCGTTCCGAGTTCAACAGCCGAAGCGCCGGCAATCATGAATTCAAGCACATCCTCATAGGTTGCGATGCCACCACAGCCGACAACAGGGATGTTTACAGCTTCGTAGATGTCATGGACCATACGAAGGGCCACTGGTTTGACACAAGGACCGGAAAGCCCACCGGTGTTATTATGAAGAAGCGGTCTTCTGGTACGGATATCGATAGCCATACCCAGAAGAGTATTGATGGCTACAATTGCATCGGCTCCGCCGGCTTCTGCCCCTTTTGCCGTTTCCGAGATGGAAGTGACATTCGGTGTGAGTTTGATCCAGAGAGGAAGACTCGTTCTTCTGCGAAGATCGGATACCAGAGCCTCGATAGCCGTGGGGGAGGAACCGATCACCATACAGCCCTCTTTCACATTCGGACATGAGAAATTCAGTTCCAGAGCATCGATCTTCTCCTTATATGCATCGAGTTTCTCGACCATGGCGATATAATCTTCGTTCGAGTGCCCGGCCACATTTACTACTACGCCGGCACCGCTTCTGACCATATAGTCAAGTTCCGTCTCTAAGAATGCATCGACACCAGGGTTTTGAAGACCGACACAGTTGAGCATACCGGATGGCGTCTCGGCAACCCGGACTCCCTGATTTCCGTCCCTGGGCAGCAAGGTCAGTCCTTTTGAAGAAAGAGCGCCAAGCTTACTTAGATCCATGTATTCAGATAGTTCACGGCCGAATCCACATGTTCCGGAAGCGAGAATAATCGGGTTTTTCAGGTTTACACTCCCTACTTTTACAGAAATACTCACCAGATCACCTCCTCAGCAAGAAAAACCGGACCGTCCTTACAGCAGCGCTTGTGAACGAATTCCTTGCCTTCCTGTTCTGCTTTGATCTTACATACGCAAACCAGGCAGGCTCCGATTCCACATGCCATACGCTGCTCAAGAGAGACATAACAGGTCAGACCCTTCGCTTTAGCCCATTCGGAGACTTTTCGCATCATGATACCGGGACCTACGACCATTACTGTAGTGTCGGTCAATTCTTCATCCGGAACCGAAGAAAGATAAGCCATCACATTTCCGTGCACACCAAGATCCCCCGCATCTGTGGTCACATCGAATTGACCGCACACACAAGAGAACCTGTCATATAAGAACGCATCATTCTTACAGCGATATCCATTGACGACATGGCATGGAATATTCTTCTCACGCGCATATTCGGCAGCGAAGTAAATCGGGAAAATACCGGTTCCGCCTCCGACCAGAAGCAGTTTCTTTACATCGTCGAAGGGAAAGCCATTACCTAAAGGTCCTAAGACAGTAAATGTATCACCTTCCTGCGCTTCGAGTATCTGCTCTGTGCCCTTTCCGACTTGGCGGACGCCTACACTGAATGTTTTTTCATTCTTATCCACGCACATAATACCGAACGGGCGCTTCAGGAAGAAATGGCAGGATAGATTCACAAACTGACCGGGCACTGCTGTTTCGGCAATTTCCGGGCAATAGAAAGTCAGTACAGCACAGGTAGGGCTGAGTACTTCTTTCGATACCAGTTTAATCTTATACTCTTCTTTCATCGTCTTAACCCTTTAATGCAGAATTCAGATCATCGCGCATACGAATTGCTTCTTCCCTGGTGGCCCGCTGGAATCCGAGAAGAGTCTTACCGGATGGTCCTTCAATCGAGGTCATCTCCATGGGAGAGATATCTTCTCTCTTCTTCCAGGCACACATCAGGCTTCTTGAAGCATTTACGATGCCTCCTTTACCGTTTACAAAGGAGGCGACCGCATCCTTCCCGGAACCGCCTTGTGCACCATATCCCGGAACCAGAATGAGTGCGTGCGGCATGATTTTTCTTGCCTGAACTGCCTGTTCCGGCCATGTAGCGCCTACTACGGCACCAACAGAGCTGAAACCTGATTCACCAATCAGCTCCTGCCCCCATTTCTCGACATTTTCAGCCATCGCTTCGAAAACCAGTCGTCCATCTTCGAGCTTCAGATCCTGCAGATCACCGGCAGATGGGTTGGAAGTACGTACGAGAACAAACAGCCCCTTCCCTTTCTCTTTCGCCACATCGATGAAAGGTTTAATACCATCTATACCGAGGTAACCGTTTACCGTGATGCAGTCACAGTCGTACATTAAAGCTGAAGATCCATCGAGTATCTTCGTTTCGCCGATAATAGCGTTCGCATAGGCTGTCGCTGTTGTTCCGATGTCGTTTCTCTTGGCATCCGCGATAACAAGCATCCCCTTTTCCTGGGCATAACCTATGGTTTTCTTAAGGGCTTTAAGTCCCTCGATGCCATACATCTCATAATATGCGAACTGAGGTTTAATTGCAGGAATGATATCATAGACTGAATCTATCAGAAGACGGTTATAGGCGAAGATCGCTTCTCCGGTTGCTTCCTGCATGTTCTCCACGCGGCTTCCGTCTCTGTTCTTCGCACCATCGAGCCAGGCCTGAAGCATCTCTTCCGGAAGATAATCCAGCTTCGGATCCAGTCCCATAACAGTCGGGTTATTGCACTCTTCAATTCTCTTGAGAAGTTTATCAGCGAAGTTCATCATAGGTAATCTTTCCTCCTGCAATCGTTAGTTTCACTCTGCCGGTAAGTTTCGTGCCGATATAGGGCGAATTGGCCGCCTTGCTCCGGATCTCTTCTTTCGTATATACGAATTCCTGCGATAGATCCGCCAGCATCACATCCGCCGACATATCCTTACCAAGAGAACCTCTTCCGAGATTAAGAATACGGGATGGATTCTCTGTCATTGTCTTGATCATATCGATAAGGGATACTTCTCCGGTCTTCACAAGATAAGTATATCCTACTGCAAATGCGGTTTCAAAACCAATGATGCCATTATTGGCAAGAGAGAATTCGATATCTTTCTCATCAATGTGATGCGGTGCATGGTCTGTCACGATGCAGTCGATAGTTCCATCCTTGATTCCCTCAATCACGGCCAGACGGTCTTCCTCTGTGCGGAGAGGAGGATTCATCTTGAAGTTCGTGTCATATGTCTGACAGGCTTCTTCTGTTAAGGAGAAGTAATGCGGGCAGGTCTCGCATGTTACCTTTACTCCACGTTTCTTCGCTTGCCGGATGATCTCGATACCCTTCTTCGTGCTGACGTGGCAGATGTGGATCGGCATGTCCAGGTATTCTGCTGTCTGTATGTCTCGGGAGATCATGATTTCTTCTGCAATCGCCGGAATACCACGAAGACCAAGTGCAGTCGAGATGGCGCCTTCGTTCATGGCGCCCTCTGCAATGGAGAGTTCTTCACAGTGATTCAGGACCGGAAGATCGAAGTCAGAGGCATATTCCAGGACTTTCTTAAGCAGATTCGCGGTGGCGATCGGTTTTCCGTCATCGGAAACGGCCACGATCCCGGCTTCCTTCATAAGACCCATCTCCGAGATCTCTTTTCCCTCCAGCTTCTTGCTGGCGGCGCCAATGGGGTATACATGACAGGAAGCAACCTGATCAGCCTTTCTGAGGATTCCTTCCACAACAGCAGCATTATCACATACCGGGTTAGTGTTCGGCATGCAGCATACACTGGTAAAGCCGCCTTTCGCAGCAGAAGCCGTACCGCTCTTGATATCTTCCCTGTACTCGAAGCCCGGCTCTCTCAGGTGGCAGTGCATATCGATGAGACCGGGAAAAAGCGTCAAGCCTTCCGCATCGATGATCTCATCCGCATCACCGGTAAGCTTATCCGTGAAGACCCCGTTTTCGATATATACGGTGATCTTTTCTCCGGAGCAATAATGCTTCGCGTTTTTGATTTCAATTCTTTTCATTCTGATTTCTCCTTGCCATAAGTAAGTATAGAACTGCCATTCTTACTGCTACGCCGTTTGTAACCTGTTCATTGATCACAGACTGCGGACAGTCATATACGCTCGTCGGGAGCTCGACGCCGTGATTACACGGACCTGGATGGAGTAAATATGCATCAGGTTTAGCGAGCTTGAGTACATCTTCATTGATCGAGTAGAATCTTGCGTACTCAGCCACCGACGGGAACAGAGACTTCTGCTGGCGCTCGAGTTGCACACGGAGCCCCATGACTGCATCGGCATCTTTGACGGCCTCAGATACGGAACGGCACACTGTGCATCCCATCTTATCGAGTCCTACCGGAACCATTGTCCGCGGTCCTGCAACGCTGACCGTCGCGCCGAGCTTCGTTAAGCCGATCACATTACTTCTTACGACACGGCTATGATAAAGGTCACCACAAATGGCTACTTTCAGACCATCGATATGACCATATTTCTCGTAAAGTGTAAACATATCCAGAAGCGCCTGTGTAGGGTGCTCGTTCATTCCGTCACCGGCATTGACGATCGAGGCCTTCACACGAGGAGCAAGATAGTGAGGTGCGCCGGACTGGCTATGACGCATGATGATAATATCCGTCGCCATCATATCGATCGTTCTTGCCGTATCCAGTAATGATTCGCCTTTATTCACCGAACTTCCGGATGTAGTGATATTCGCACTGGCCGAACCCATATACTTCGATGCCAGTTCGAAAGAGAGCCTGGTTCTTGTGCTGTTTTCATAGAACAGCGTCACTACGGATTTGCCCTGAAGATGGGAGGTCTTCTTATTTCCTGATGTAAGAACCATCTTCATCATTTTTGCGGTATCGAGGATCTCCATGATCTCTTCCGCTGTGAGTTGCTTCAGACCAAGCAGGTCTTTATTTCGTAATCCCATTATTTCACCTCTTCACACAGAACGACTCGGTCCTGTCCATCAATTTCATTCAGTTGAACCGAAACCATCTCAGATAAAGCAGTCGGTACGTTCTTGCCGACATAATCCGAACGGATCGGAAGCTGTCTGTGACCGCGGTCGATCAGTGTAGCCAACTGTATACATGCCGGTCTTCCCATATCAAAAATCGCCTCGATCGCCGCCCTTACCGTTCTTCCGGTGAAGAGTACATCGTCGATCAGGACGATTTTCTTATCATTGATATTAAAGTGGATCGCTGTCCCGTTTACGACCGGGTGTGCAGCCAGCGTGGAGAGATCATCTCGGTAGAATGTAATATCCAGAACACCTACATCCGGAGCGGCCCCTTCCACATCTTCCATAACTTTGGCGATTCGGTTGGCCATCGGGACACCACGTCGCTGAATGCCTACCAGTGCCACATTCTCGAGACCTTTGTTCTTCTCGATGATCTCGTGTGCGATACGGATCAGGGCACGATGGACGGCCTGTTCATCCATAAGGACTGTCTTCTCAAGATACTCTTTCAAAAATACCACTCCTTCCATTGTCAGAGCCGCAAAAAACCGACTCAGTAAATGTCCTTGCGGCACCCTTTACTAGTCGGTCTTCATATTCATGCCTCCCATAACGGGATACGGTATTCTACTCTCGACAAACGACCTTCCTGCTCTCTCTGGAACAGACTTAAAGGATACGCTGTTAAGATAATAAACTAACAGATCTTAAATAGCAACTGTCAATTTGGCAAAAGCAATGAAACGTGATAACGGTGGAAATCTCCGGCAAACGCTTACCACACAGGCATTTCGTCGTAATACCAGTTCCAATCCTCGTTCTGGGCCTGGGATTTCTTACGCTCCTCCTGACGCTGGTCATTCGAATTTTCCATGCGTTTATCCATCTCGTCTTCGATTTCCTGTTGGCGCTGCTCTTTCTTCTCCTGTTCTTCCTTGCTGCCGCCTTGACCGTTGGGATCATCACTCGGTTCAGAAGGATCGCCGTTAGGGTCATCAGAAGGATCGGAATTCGGATCAGACGGATCCTGCTGCTGTTGCTGTTGTTGCTGCTGCTGTTCCTGCTGCTGTTGTTCTTGTTCCTGCTGAGCCTGATCCAGCATCTCCTTGATTTCATTATAGAGTCGCTGCGCACGGTTATCATGACCGTCATCATCTTCGTTAGCACAGTCCTCTTCAGAAAGTATATCGAGGCATTCTTCCAGAAGGTCGATCGTATCTTCAATCTTCTCCGGTGTCAGATAATCTTCTCCCAGAAGTTTCAGCTTCGCAAGGGCCAGATTGATACGGATCGGGCATTCCTTCCCTTCCGGCGGGTTTTCATCGAGGGCCTGCTCGTAATACTCGATAGCAGCCTCGTAGTCCATCTTCTGATACATTACGTTTCCGTTGTTGTAATAAACAATATAAGGCTCGGTGAAATTGAATACCTCCAGCAGGCTGAAATTCTCCGAGTAATCGCCGTCTTCATACTTGGAGATGACCCATTCGTTATAGCCATAAGTAAAGGCGAACTTGAACAGCAGCAGGAGAACAATTGTGTAAGCTGCAATCGTGATACTTTTCTTCATTCTTTTATCCTCCTCTTATAGTAAATCAGATCATACAGAAGAAGGGCGACAAGCGGGATCGCAAACCAGTAATAGGTCTCCTTATAACCTTCCATACCGGCCTCTCCTTCTGTTGCATATTCATCTAGATTGTCCGTAATATCCGTAAGAACATCGCGGATGGTTGATGGCTTTTCTACATGATAGTATTCCACATCCAGATCATCAGCGATGGACTGGAGATTATCTTCGTCAATATGGGAGATGGCATCTACCGTTCGTCCGTTTTCATCACGGGTCTTCATGTAGAATGGTTCACCATAATCACCTTCATAGCTTTTGACCAGCATTTTTCCGCCTTCTTCCGTACCATAACCGAGAACGGCACCGGAAACGATATACTCCTCGGCATCAGCATACGATCCGAGTTCCTCGTCTTTGCTGGTGATCTCACCATCGCTGAAGAAAAAGAGGATCTGGGCACGTTCACTGTCCTGTTCATAGTCCTGTTCAAGCGTCGCCAGGATCTGGGAGAATGGTAGATTGAGCGAGGTACCCTGAGCATAATACTGCGTTTGACCTTCGAGGGAACGGATCGCCGACATGACTACATTCGTGTCACTGGTGTACGGAGCCAGCCGATAAGCATAGTTTCCGAACGAAATGACAGAGAAACGGCAGCCTTCCATTTTGTCCATGATATATTCACAGTCTTCCTTCACTGCATCAATTCTTCTTCCTCCGTCGTTAAAGTCTTCGGCGAGCATACTCATGGAGTCGTCGATTACGAACAGAACATCAATGTTCAGTTCCTTCTTCGGAATATCATTGGTAAAAATCATAATACGAAGATTCATGGCGAAGACCAGAAGCACGATCAGAATCTGGCGTATGTAATTCCATACACCTTTTCGCTTCATCACTAACATGCCGATACACAGAATCGACATGAGCCATATTGGCAGGATCGGATTGATCTTCATAGTTTCACCCTTCTACTCACTACAAAATGCAAACAAAGACTGAGCGTCAGAAGCAGGACCAGCTTCTCCGGGAACTCCGTAATCGTAACATCGCTCTTATACAATACGGAGGTGTCGGTCTTTTCTACCTCTTTGATAATATCTTTAGCCATGGTCTCGGAACTCAATGTAAAGAGCTTGCCACCTGTACTCTCGACACATTTCTTATAGTTATCATAGTCCACTACAGTTTCCGGTGAAGCCGCGAAAACTTTGACACCATATTTGGCACAGAGCTCTGCCGCTTCATCAAGCTGGACGAAAGGCTCGCCCCACAGCTCATTATCCGTAGCCAGGATGATAACACGTGTTCTTGAATCATCGTCCTTAACATCGGGGAATTGGAAAAGCGTGGAGGCCAGGCCATCACCAATCAGAGATGAACCTGAGTCGTAAGCATATGTAATCGTACCATCGATAATGTACTGGTACTTCACATAGTCTTCAGAATCATAGAAATCCCCGTTTTCGATCGTGTTGATGGCGATCTTACAAGCCTCCTCGATCTGGTCCAGAACATCGAGGATGTACTCGTAGTCTGTAGTAAGAGGCACCAATGTGACGGTCTGACAGTTGAAAATCGTGATACCGAATCTTTCACCGTGGAGACCATTTACGAAGTCCTTCAGCTTCTCACATACTTCAAGATCAACCTCAAACATGGAACCGGAAGTGTCCAGACATAGGAAAATATCTCGGTTATGAATCTCTGTGATCGTCTGTTTGGAACGGAAAGGCCGCGCCAGAATGAACATGAGGAAAGACAGCGCCAGAACAAGACTTACGATGACAACGAGCGAGCAGAACTTAAACTCGAAGAGTTTTCTTTTGAAATACTTCGTATTCTCAAGCATCTCGGTATTGGCGACTTTTCTTCCGTCTTTAAATCTCTTTCTGTATCCGAAAGTCAATATCGCAAGTACAAGAATGACCGGGATACCGATATAGATCGCATATGGATTCATTAATTCCATGTGGATATCACCTCCCTGGCATCTCGAATCGAATCAGATGTTTCTTTGTCAGATCTCTCGGCGAACTCAGGCGCATAGAATTCTTCGATGAGACTGCTGATCTGATGAACATTGTTGGATTTCAGTTCGCTAAGTGAGAAGTTCTGCGCATTGATTCCCGTCATGTCATGAACAAACATACGCACGACGGCAGACAGTTCCTGATGCGTAGCACGAACGTCCATCTGTCCTGCAGCATACTTCTTCTCAATCACATTGATCTTCTCCAGATAGTCACGCTTGGTCTCTTCTTTACTCTTGGGCTTAAAGACGACCGGCTTCGGTACTTTCTTCTTGGCAGGTGTCTTCATCTTCTTATGAACAAGCAGGATGGCGACCAGGATGACAACAGATGCCACTATGATCGCAATCATGATGACTACAGGCAGGAAACTATAGGAGAACGGATCTTGTAAATCAACGGATGTTGGCATATCTGTGTCGCTCCAGTAGTTCTGTAATAGTGTAGGTTATGTTTTCTTTCGTGCCGACTGAAGTCTGAAGGATCGCATGATGCTTCAGTTTCTTCTCGTTGTCCTGCGCCATTTTCTCTTTCATCTCTTTCTCTATACGTGCCAGTTTCTTGTCCATAGTAACGAAACGGGGCACATATCTGTTCTTCTCTACCTTAAAGGCATGATCTCCGGTTATATCTGCGTCATTCACATTAATGAACAGAATATCGTGCTGACAGATGAGCTTTCGCAGGACAGCCTCGGATACCGAAGCCGTGCCGGTCTGATCTGTGATGACAAAAACGACCATTTTTCTTCTGAAATTCTTAAGAAGATACTCGAGGCTCTTGTTCAGATCGGATCTCTTCGAATTCTGAACATCTTTGTCATACTGTGAAAGGAAGTGCTCTATATCATAAAGACGGGTCCGCAAAGGGAAGAAACGCATCTTGCCGTCAATATTATAAAGAGAACCGACGAAATCTCCGTTCGAATAGGCCAGATAGGAAAGTGTACCACCTGCGTAGATCGCCACGTCCTTCTTTGTTTCCCCTTTATCTGTATCAGCACTCATTTTCGCACCTGTGTCGAAGATAATGAGGATGTTATGCTTCTTCTCGGCGATATAACGCTTAACAAGGAGCATACGGCTGCGCGAAGAGGCTTTCCAGTCAATATCACGGATATTGTCACCGGGAATGTATTCCCGGAGATCCTCGAAATTCAGGCTTCTGCCCATAAAGACAGACTTATATGAACCATCGAGAATACTGGTGGCCTTAATATTCGTGTGAATAGAGATATTCGCTTTTATTCTTGTAATGTAGTCAAGAATCATGGCGTCGGCGTTGCTCCTACGATCTTATCGATAATCTGCTCTTCTGTTACTCCATCGGCTACAGCAGCAAAGTTCAGAGAAATACGGTGACGAAGAACGCTGTGGATCAGAGTTTTCACATCGTCAGGCGTAACATAACTTCTTCCGTTAATAAGTGCGACGGCCTTGGAGACCTCCATCAACGAGATGCAGCCACGAGTACTCGAACCAAGTGTGATATACTCTGCAAGATCTTTACCGATCACATCTGCAGGATGTCTCGTCGCATTTACGATCTGGATAATATATCTCTTGATCGCATCATCAAGATATACCTTGTTGGCCATCTGCTGGAGGAAGTATACATCTTCCAGTTCAACAACGGCTTCGGACTTCGAGAATACATCTTTCTCAATACGGTTCAGAATCTCGAACTCTTCTTCCTGTGTCGGGTAATCGATCTTTTCTTTAATCAGGAAACGGTCGAGCTGTGCCTCAGAAAGTAAATAGGTACCTTCCTGCTCGATCGGGTTCTGTGTTGCGATGACCGTGAAGATCTTCGGCATAGCGTAGTTGTAGCCACCGATCGTTGTCTGGTGCTCCTGCATGACTTCGAGCATAGCACTCTGGGTCTTCGCACTGCTTCGATTGATCTCATCAAGAAGAACGAAGTTCGCATATACCGGACCAAGTTTCGTTTCGAATGTATTGGTTGTATAGTTGAAGATCTGTGTACCGATAATATCACTCGGGAGAAGGTCCGGGGTACACTGGATACGGGAGAATTTACCATTCACCGCATCTGTGAGTGTTTTCGCCGCTGTAGTCTTCGCAAGACCCGGGACTGACTCCAGAAGGATATGTCCGTTCGAGATGATGGAGATCAGAAGCGACCATCCGAGTCGTGTCTGTCCGACCATCTTCTTATAATAGCAATCCGTGATTTTCGAAATAATCACTTTGCTTTTCTCTAGTTCCACATTCGTAATTTCAGAACGATTCTCCATTCTTCTTCTCCTCCCAATAAACCACAAGATTTATTGTTAATATTATGGTGCTTATATATACTATTCCATAATTTAAGAGATTGCAAATGACAAAAACATCACTTTCAAGCCCTTTCTGAGAATAAAGACGAGGCTTAGCGAGAATTTGTTGCAGTTTTACCGAAGAAATGCTTGATAAGAATGATCAGTCGTTTGATTTTCGGTGGGAGGTGGTGTCATATAGTCACCGTAGATCGAGGTCAGGTATTCATTGTACTGCTTGATACATACATATTCCCGGTCCTCAAAGGGTAAACGGATCGTCCCTTCGAAGACTTGAGGCCGAATCGACTTCTGCTTTACTGTTTCCGAACCGGAATAGGCTATATAGCCGGTATTCTTTCCATTATACTTCTGAGCCAGTTTATCTACTTTCTTACCAAGAAAGTTGTAAGGTAACGGAAGAAGCAAGGTATGAGTGATGATGAAGAGAAAAGCAGAGACTGCACTTCTTCTCTTTACATTTTCATAGCCAAGTGCGCGGATCTTGGCGAATCGTAACAGCGAATTATACCGTTTGTGGAAACGATAGGCTTCTTTCGTATTCGGATCCGGTACTTCATCATAAGGAAAAACATCGACCCAGATTCCATAGTTTTTAATATGGTAATCATCTTTTTCGATAATATATGTATCGGCTGCTATAATCTTCACCCATGGAAACCATGTATTCTCCTGGTAAAGCAGACGGAATTTAGGATTGTTCTCCGATTTGACGGCAGAGATAAATGCTTCATAGTCTTTGCGGAGCATCATAACATCCAGATCATCATCCCACGGGATGAACCCCTTATGCCGGACGGCTCCTAATAATGTACCATATGACAAAGAATACTGAAGTTGGTACTTCTGACACACAGAATCAATAAAATCCGTGATCTCTAACTGCTTCTGGCGGATTTCATCTATGCTCATTTCCTGTTTGCTGCTCATGACTATTCTTCCCCGATACTCTTCAGTTCCTTTAAATAGCGCGCGATGGCATCCTGCCAGCATGGCAATGGTACAAATCCGGCTTCCACAAGCTTGCTCTTGTCCATACGGCTGTTTAATGGCCGTTTCGCAATACTTGATCCGTATTCCTCGGTTGAAACGGGTTTTACTTGTGTATTCAAACCGGCCTGCATATAGATTTCACAGCAGAAATCATACCAGGAAATATAGCCACCTTCATCCGCTTCACTGTTTGTGGCATGGTAACAACCATACTTGTCCGTTTCAAGCATATCAGCCAACAGCCTGGCCAAGTCATAGGTGTATGTCGGTGTTCCGATCTGGTCATTTACGACACGGACCTCATCGTGAGTCTTTCCGACTTTTAACATGGTTTTGACGAAATTGTTGCCATTGATACCGAACACCCATGCGATACGAACGATAAAGTATTTCTCAAGGATGTTCTTGACAACAAATTCACCGTCAAGCTTGCTCTTTCCATACACGTTCAAAGGTTCGAAACATGTATCATCAGGACTCCAAGGAATATTACCCTGCCCGTTAAATACGTAATCCGTACTGGTATATATCATTTTCGCATCCGCTTTCTTAGCGGCGCGGGCGATGTTCTCGGTGCCGGAGACGTTAATTGCATACACCTTTTCCTGATTTTGCGGGTCTTCCGCTGCATCAACTGCTGTCCAGGCTGCGCAATGAACGATGGCATCCGGTTTGATATTGTCGATAATTCTGCTTACTGACTCTGCATCGGTAATATCCAGTGAAATATAAGGAATAAGCGTAGCCGAACTGCCATCTGCGACGCCGGAGTAAACGGACTGTATGTCGGAACCGATGCACTCGTGTCCCCTGTTTACCAGTTCATTTGCCATATCGTGGCCAAGCTGGCCGCCTATGCCGGTAATAAAAACCCTCATCTATATCACCTGTTACTTATTGCTGTACATATCCTCGTAGTATTTCTGGTAGGCACCGGACGTGACACGATTCATCCATTCTTCATGATCAAGATACCAATCGATGGTCTTGACAATGCCGACTTCGAACGGGGTCTCAGGATACCAGCCGAGGTCTTCTTTGATTTTGCTTGGATCGATACCGTAACGGCGGTCGTGCCCCAGACGGTCTTCCACGTGCTTGATCAGATCTTCTGAGATCCCCTCGTCTTTCAGACGGTCATGAAGCTGTTCAATGATCGTCTTTACGATAAAGATGTTCGGACGTTCGTTATGACCACCAACGTTATATACCTCGCCGACCTTACCGTCGTTGGCTACCATATCTATGGCCTTGCAGTGATCCTCCACATAAAGCCAGTCACGGATCTGCATACCGTCGCCATAAACAGGGAGCTGTTTATGATGCTTCACGTTGTTGATCATGAGCGGGATCAGTTTCTCCGGGAACTGGTACGGGCCGTAGTTATTGGAACAACGGGTAATGTTGATTGGCATACCATAAGTATCGTGGAATGCCTTGACGAAATGGTCAGCAGATGCCTTAGAGGAACTATAGGGACTATGAGGATTGATCGGAGTGGTCTCCATGAAATAGCCTTCGGCACCGAGAGCGCCATAGACTTCATCTGTACTGACCTGAATGTACTTCTTCCCTTCCTTCCAGGTCTTCTTTTCAGCATCATACCAGGCTTCTTTGGCTCGCTGCAATAGATTGACTGTACCCATTACATTGGTCTGTACAAAGATTTCCGGATTCGCAATGGAACGGTCTACATGACTCTCAGCGGCAAAGTTAATGACATAGTCAAAATCATACTGTTCGAAAAGCTTCGTAATCAGTTCCTTATCGCAGATATCCCCATGTACGAATACATGCCGCTTGTCCTGCTCGATTTCTTTGAGATTTTCAAGGTTCCCGGCATACGTCAGCTTGTCCACATTGACCAGAAGGATATCTTCGTATTTATTCAACATATAGTAGACGAAATTCGAGCCGATAAATCCGGCACATCCTGTAATCAAATACTTCTTCATGTGTTACTTCTCCTTAATATCTTACTTTTCCGTCAGCTACAGATTTCAAATGGGCACCATACGGAGACTTTCCGTACCGTTCCGCAGAAGCAATCAGTTCATCCTTATCGATCCATTTGTTGACATAAGCGATCTCTTCCGGTGCGGAAATCGTAATTCCCTGACGTTTGGAGATCATCTGGACAAAGTCCGCTGCCTCGACGAGGCTATCCATGGTTCCTGTATCCAGCCAGGCAAATCCGCGTCCAAGTAATTGTACATCAAGACGTCCATCTGTCAAATACATGTCATTTAGTGTCGTAATTTCAAGTTCTCCGCGGGCACTGGGCTTCACCTGAAGGGCTTTATCCGATACTCCTGCAGGATAGAAATAGAGTCCGGTTACCGCGTAATTTGATTTCGGTATCTTGGGCTTCTCTTCGATGCTTGTCACTTTACCCGTTTCATCGAAAGCGACGACACCGAATCGCTCGGGATCATTCACGTAATAACCGAAAACGGTAGCTCTGCCATTCTGTTCGGCATTCTCTACGGAACTTCTGAGGACTTTGCTGAATCCGTTGCCATAGAAGATATTATCGCCAAGCACCATCGCACAGGCATCTTCTCCTATGAACTTCTGTCCAAGAATAAACGCCTGAGCCAGGCCATCCGGAGATGGCTGCACACAGTAAGAAAGAGAGATTCCGTACTGGGATCCGGTACCCAAGAGTGCCTCAAACCTTGGTGTGTCTTCGGGTGTACTGATAATCAGAATATCTTTGATCCCGGCCAGCATTAATGTGGACAGCGGATAATAGATCATCGGCTTATCATAAACAGGAAGCAACTGCTTACTGGTGACCATGGTAAGTGGATAAAGTCTCGTTCCGGCGCCCCCGGCAAGAATAATACCTTTCATAGTTTACTCCTTTTGTATGTCTGTCTTCGGTTTTCTTTGCAAAAGCTGCAGCAGGCTGTTTCGGTATATGTATAAGTATAATACTAAAAGCGCAGCATATACCAGACATCCATAAACGAATTTCAACCTTGTGGCACAAAGTATAAATGCCATGGTCATGAATGCCTCAATAATATAGTCCCTAATGATATTCACCCGGATGATTTTGGCCACGATCATTTCCGATAGCACCGACCGGAACATGATAAAGAACACGATAAAATACAGCATCAGGTTCATGTTGTCCAGCACATATGCCGAAATAACAAAAGAGGACATGGATAATACCACTGCTACGACATTCACCAGAAGCATCTTTTTCTCAGCCCGGTATGCCTTCAGGTAGTTGTTCGTAAGAAGACTGACCTTGGAGGCATAAATGATGATTGGCATCATGATGCCTAGGTAGGAAAGACTTTCCACATATTTCGGAAGCCATCTTTCCAGAATAAGACATCCGGGATAGTAACACCACAGGGATAAAAACAGGACCGGCGTAATGGCATTCCGGATCATCATATAAAGCTGTGGAAGCTTATCCTTCTCCATACGCTTCAACTGCGGAAAAAGCACTACACTGATGGCAGTGACGAATGCCAGGAACAGATTGGAGATGCTGAAGGAGAAAGATACTTTTCCGAATACCAGATCGCCCCAGTGCCACTGGATGATCATCTTCGCGCCGCTGATTAAGAGAGCCGAAGACCAGTTGGCCACAAGAAGCATACATCCGGAACTGACGTTGAACTTGAGTTCGGACATCGCCTCTTTCGTGGCAATGGAACTTCCGATATACATGTCCCGGTTGTAAAAGAAACCCACCAGCACGCCGAAGAAGTCGGCGCAGAGATCTGCGATACAGTACATGTAGAACTGTTCGACGTGAAATACCAGAAGCAAAACAGTAAAGACGCCAAAGAACACTCTCTGGGAGATAACGAGTTTGGCATAGATATTGATCCGGTTCGTAATCTGGAAGATGTAGGACGTGTACGTAAACAGGTTTCTGGAAAGCACGCTAAGCGCAACAAGAATGAAAACCAAACGATTTACACCGCCAACGAATATGGAAATAAACAGGATCGATACCAGAGTGATGAAGCCGTTTCCCAGCAATAAAGCCCGGAACTGGGAGCGGATCCTTGGCTTGTCCAGCTGATCGTAATCATACTGGGAATATCGAAGTACCAGACCATCCAGAAGGCCGAAATGAAGTACGCCTACATATCCGGCATATAGTACGAAAGACTGCCAGTAGGCGTATTCAAGTTCCGGAATAAATTTCGGAACGATCAGGTTCAGGATGAAACTGACCGCAAGAGAAATGACCTGAACCAGAAGGGACAGAAATACATTTTTTTTAATTGAATTCTTCTTTAAAGTTTTGGGCACAATAATAACTCCTCATACACATATATCGAAATAGAACGGCTCACTGCTTGGCAGAAATTTTGACTCTCCAGAGCCCTTCCTTGGCATAAACAAGGAAATAAAAGAACACCAGCCACCAGATCTCATATACAAGTCCGAAATGAAACCGTTTCAGAAATTGATCCAAAATCGGACAATAGACGACAGGATAGACATGAGACGTATAAAACAACCACCAGAATCCGAATTTGTCCTTCTTGTTCATAAGGTACAGAAATTCAAAAAGCATGCCCATTAATCCCGGAATGATGGCTATACCTGCCATGCCAAAGTCCTGATAATATGGACGGAAAGTGGAATAGATATTAGTAGAAAAGCTATACCCGTTGGGAGAGTTGTAGGTTATATATTCGGAATTGTGCGGCACATCCGACGCCTTCCCGATTCCGACTGCGGCAAGTGTATTCTGTACTACAGAAAAACTGTATTTTCCGTAAGTATAGTCTTCATCAAATTCCTCAAGCCATAAGTTATAAGCATAGAGTCCAGAACCGGCATAAATGCCGATGGAGCGTTCGAAATTGGATTTGTAATTCTTCATTCGGCCAAATGCCCAGAACACCAATGCGAATACTGCCACGATCGCACATACTTTGATGAGAAGCTTCTTATTCCGAACAAAAACAGATTTTTTCCATTCATATGAGGTCATGAACAGCAGAAGCCCGAAAAGGAAGAAACGTATCAGAATATTCCTGTCCGTCGACAGAAGTGCATAAATCAGAAAACTGATTATAGGTACAAAGACAAGTAAGTTGGTTTTCTTCTTATGGACAAACTTATCCAGGATGAAACGATGCATACTGATATAGCCGATCGCTACCAGAATCTCAAATAACTGCGTTGTGAAGAAGTTGTATTCCTTGTCTGCAGCATAAATCTTCCGAAGCGAAGCGCGGAAAGCGGAAAAAGAACTAAGATCAATCCCCTGGAACTTGACCATACAGTATGCGATCAGAAAAAACAACGATAATACTGAAAATAGTAAATAGGGATAATTCCCGTAAGTTCTCTCCATAACGCTTTCGCTATGCGTATCAGAAAGAAGATTCTTCCGTAACGATAGAAGTGCACGGCTACACAGTGTTCCAATAAAAAAGGACACGAGAGCCACGACAAACGTAAGCGTCGTCAAATAATAGAAACCGTGAGTCGAGATATCCCAGTTCTCATAATTCAAGCATACGATCGAGAAGCAAAGGAGCATGGCGGCACTGAGAAGAAACAACGGGCCGGTCATATCCCTCTTGTAGTAGAAGTACGACAGCAACAGTAATATGAAAATTATGATCCAAGTTGTAAATAGCATCAATTTCTCCGTTACAATTCCTTATTTCGTAGCCTCTTTTAGTTAAAACAGGCCCAGCAGCACTTTCAGCCGATAAGCCCAAGCACTCTCCCCTGTATGCCGGTAGATTTCCTTCTCTTTAAACATGCCGAACCGACGTATAAGTGAGCGGCGGTAATTCCCGTATTTCGATAACCGTGTAAGAGTATCCTGCGGAAGAAGGTCGCCATATTTGCTGGAGACCTCATATGCCAATGTACTTCTGCCACGACGCAGATGTTTCTTCTTGAGTTTCTTTTTATATTCGTCGAGGTGACTGGTTTCACGCACGCCAACCACATTATTCTCGTGCTGGCGGTAGAGAATATAACTGTTCTCATCATAAATGACCTTCCCGACAGAAGCGGCAACCATACCCACCCAAACATCTTGGATACGGATCCGGAGAAGCTCCGGCGTCGGGCGGCGGGACGGCTCATATAGAATTGCCTGAAGAGCGCGGTTCCATACCATGGTGCAGCCGGAGATCTTGTTGTTACACATGATCTGCATCCAGGAACAGTCCAGAGCATCTTTATGCCGCATGCCTAACCTGTTTTTGGCCTTGTCCACCAATATCTGATTGGAACAATAAAGGACAGGTCCCTCTTCTCCCTGAAGTTTAGAAACACCGGAAGAGATTTTCTCGGGAAGCCAGTTGTCGTCCTGATCGGCAAATGCATAGTAATCATAATCCGTTTTCACGTAATATACCAAGTCCATGAAACTGGAACCGACGCCCAGATTCGGACCTTGAAGAAGATGCACATTCGGGAACTTTTCCGTATACTCTTTTACGATAGAAACCGTGTCGTCGGAAGATCCGTCATCGCGGATAAAAAGCTGAACGTTCACATCCTTTTGAGCAAGAATGCAGTCGATCTGCTCTCGGACATATGTCTGACCATTATAGGTACTCATCAGTACCGCTACATTACTCATCTGCTTCTAACCCCCGCATCATACGTGTAAACATCTCCATGAGACCATATTGAGGTTTCCACCCGAGATTTCCGATCTTGCTCACGTCCAGATCCATATAGAGTGTCTCCGCATAGCCTAGTTTACCGATATCATCGGCAACATCAAACTGAACAGAAATCTCCCCGTCTGCCAGCTCCTGCGCAACCATCTTCGCCATATCTGCAATGGAGCAATATGTTTCGGGATTTGCGACCGTGTAAGCTTCACCATTGTCTCCTTTGAGAAGGCAAAGAAGGATCGCAGATACAGCGTCTGCCGTATACAGATAGCATCGCTCCGTTAACCCTAACGAACGAAGTACAATATCTTTCTTCTCCATCGCGCAGCGCATGAACTGGGCAAATACCCGTCCATCGTCATATTTGACACCCGGACCGAATGTCTGGGTTGCACGAAGAACGACCGTTGGGATACCATACTGGGCATAATACCCGTAGCACAGTGCTTCTGTAGCGATCTTTCCCACCGGATAGCTGTTCCGGCTGTTCTGTGGGAGGAATCCGCCCACTTCCGCTTCCGTGACTTTATGCCCCTTTTCAGGGAACCCATAGACTTCCATGGTAGACACCATGATAAACTTCCTGACCGGATGATCCTTGGCCCATTCCAGAAGTGCCTTCGTCCCCTCAATATTTGCAAGAAGCGTATCCACCGGCTTTTCCATAAAGTACTTCGAACTTGTAGGACTTGCCAGATGAACGATATAATCCACCTTCTCGGAAATCGCCGGAACCGAACCTAATTCATACGGAAGGATCGTGATATTATCCGACGGCAGAAGCACTTTCGCCGCTTCCGTATTGCGGACCAGAACCAGGATCTTCACAGACAGTGCTTTTGCCTCCGAGGCAAAAGAAAGTGCCCGGACCAGATTCAGTCCGATCAGGCCGGTGGCACCGGTCACCAGAACCGTGGTGTTGCGGAATGACTCCCAATCTATGAAAGAAAGCTCAGTAAGCTTCTGATAATCTTCAGTAAAAACCTTATTCATCTTCCTCATCCAACATATGTGGATTCTCTTTCAAATCCATTAACGCACGAAATGTAAAATAATCTGACGGAGTCGTGATCTTAATGTTCTCAGACGGGCCGTCCACAGCATGGATCGAATGGCCGGAAAGCTGCATAAGATAAGCTGTATCGATACAGTCTTTCATACCTTTCCCGATAGCCTCCTTGTGGGCTTTCAGAAGTTCTCCCAGACGGAAAGACTGCGGGGCTTTGACCATGCGGCACTCTTCCCTGTCGATGATCCTTCCGACTGCATTCTCTTCTCCTGTGACTGCAATCGTTTCGATCGCCGGAGTGACAGTGACACCGGAATCATACTTCTCGACCGATTCAATATTCTTCGTGATCGTCTCCTGATCGATCAGAGGACGGACACCATCATGAACCAGGCAGACAGTATCTTCAGGAAATAATTCGGCCGCCTTCGAAATGCCGTTAAAACGGGACATCATACCGGTTTCTCCGCCCGGAACGATCGCTTTCACTTTGGAAATATGGAAACGCTCGATCAGTTCCCGGCAGTAGTCGATCCAGTCGGAAACACATACGACCACGATACCATCGATCTTTTCATGATTCTGGAAATGTTCCAGCGTGTAGATAATGATCGGCTTTCCATGCAATTCCAGGAACTGCTTGGGTTTCGAAACGGTCTTCATTCTTTTTCCGGTTCCACCGGCAAAAATCACTGCTACATTCATTCTCGTTATCTAATCCTCATATGTCCGGCTCAACGGCGGTAGGCCTTGGTCGTGTGATGGGCGACCCGCTTATTCTCCGGCGGCAATTCCATGTAGTTCCGATAATGCTTGGTCAGATAGTCGTGATAGTTCTTGATCCCCATCACCTTCTGATCTTCAAAATCCAGTTCAATATAATTCGTAAACGTATCCTGTGTCATGATCTCGTCTTCCCGGTAAGAACCACATACACAGCCTGCGTATTTTGCGCCCTCGAAAGGATGCTTAAGGTTCTCTTTATCGATCTTTTCGATCAGTTTTCTCGGATTGGCGAACCGGCTCATGACGAATAGTGCCAAACGTACCGGTTCCACCAGGATGCTGTGTGTCTTGCTTCTGAAATACTTCTTCCAGCGGGTCGCATTCAGAAGTTCTCTTTTAAAAGTGGTCTTTTTAAAAATCTTAAAGGCTTCTTTCTCACTGTCTCCCAATCCATCGAGAGGAAAGACATCAATGGAAATACCGATATCGTAAGGAAGGCTGATGGCCTCATCCACCATCTTGGTAGACGGGTCATAGATTTTCGCAAAAAGATCGTCATATCCTTTCGTGTGAAGATAATCCAGGAGAGTAAATCCGGTATCGTTTTCCGAGCAAAACCGGATAAATGCATCGTAGTCCGGACGGGGCATCATGACATCCACGTCATCATCCCAGGGAATAAAGCCCTTGTGACGCACCGCACCAAGAAGGCTTCCTCCACCCATGGAATAGCGCCATCCATGCTCACGGCACAGCTGATCATATTTCATGAGAAGCCCCAGCTGGACCTCATGTATTTCCTGAAGCGATAGCTCATTCATGCTACTACTATTTCTCTCCTTATTCTCTGTCCGATACATTCGTGAACCCTTGATATATCGGACGTCACCTGTATTTTACCAATCCCGATTTCACATCGCAACGGCGCACAATAACCGTTTTGTAACATTCCGTATTCTTCCGTTTCTACCGGTGCAACAGCTTCTTGAATATAAATCCTCGAAGCTTTCCCGGAACCAGCGCCACTATAAACTGGATCCCCACCGTATAGAGATAATCCCAGCGGGATATAAATCCGGTCATAAGGACCTGCTTCTTCCCGGCACGGTATTTCTTGAAATAACTCCATCCACCACGGCGTTCAAACATATCATGTCCGATCCTGGCAAATACCAGAGGCTCATTGATGTTCATGCCATGTGCGCCGTTCTTCAGCATCCGGGCCCAAAGATAGGTATCTTCCATTAATGGACAGGATTCGTAGTTACCGGCGTCAAGTACTGCACGCTTCTTAAACATGACAGTCATGTGATTAAATGCATCTCTTCTTTTCTGATACTTCACGATCTCTTCGTGAGTGGACGGCACGGTACGTCTGGCTACGATGTTTTCCGGTGTATCTTCAAACTCATCGATATCGCTGCCACAGATGTCCAGATCCGGATTCTTCTTGAAAATGGAAAGCTGCTTCTCGAAGCGATCTTTTCGTGCTATATCATCTGTATCCATACGGGCTATCAGATCATATTTACACTCCGGGACACCGGCCCGAAGTGCCAGTCCCAGGCCCTGATTCTTAGAAAGCGGAACACGATGAATCAGTCCCGGAAGTTCTTTCTGGTACTGATCGAGAAGCGCATACATCTCCTCGGTCAGCGGTCCATCTTCCACAACGACCCATTCATCCGCTTTCACAGTCTGATCCAGAAGGCTCTGAAAACAGGAACGGACATATTCCGGTTTTTCTTTGATATAAATTGACATCAGAACGCTGAATTCCGCCATCAGTTATACTCCTTCCCCAGCACAGCAAAAACAGTCCGGAACATGGTCGCGATATCCTTAAAGAAGCCGAATTCCCGGATACTCTGCAGATTAAACTTCATCTTAGCAGGAAGAACATCTTCTATATAGACCTGATCCACATCCGAAGCGGCATCCAGAAGCTTCGCCTCATCCTTATAACGGATACTGGCCTCAGAAGTGATGCCTGCAGGGAGAAGCAATGTCGCCATATACTCCGGTGCATATTTCTCAACATATTTGACTGCTTCCGGGCGGGTTCCGACGAAGCTCATATTTCCGGACAGTACATCCAGAAGCTGCGGAAGCTCATCCAGCCGGCCACCGCGAAGTTTCGCGCCGATCCTGGTAATGCGGCTGTCATTTCCGACAGTGACAGCAGACCCGATCTTATCGGCATTATTGACCATCGTGCGGAATTTATGGATACGGAAATGCTTGCCATACGTGGTGACCCGTTCCTGACGGTAAAAAACCGGACCCTTACTGTCGCATTTAATTATGATTGCCAGGATCAGGATAGGGAGCAGGAGAAGGATCAGCAAAAGAAAAGCAAGTATGAAGTCGAAAATGCGCTTGCACACAAGCGACACCTGCTTTTTTTTCAGTGCATCATAATAAGGTTTGACTTCCGGAATCTGCATATTGGCCGGAAGCGCACTCCACTTCCTTAACATTCCTTACCGTCCCTCATTACATTCTTTAATGCAGCGCAGATATATTCCACATCCTCATCCGTTAATAGCGTATGAAGAGGCAACGTGATCAGATTCTCATAGTAATCAAACGAATGCGGGAAATCCTTGATATCAAAGCCCAGCGCGCGATAGGCCGTCATCATCGGAAGCGGCTTATAGTGAACGTTGGTATTGACACCCATTTCAGAAAGCTTCACGATGAGCTCGTTTCTTTCTTCCTCGTGGATCCCCGGGATGCGCATCAGATACAGGTGGTTGCTGCTGTCGATTCCATCCACATGGTGATAAAGATGGGAAATCCCTAATTCATCACAAACAGCATCATATTTCGCTATAATCTCTTCTCTTCTTTTCAGAAGTCCCGGATAACGGTCAAGCTGACGAAGCCCGATAGCTGCCATAATGTCCGTCATATTGCACTTATACCAGGGTCCGATGATATCGTACTCCCACGCGCCGACCTTGGTCTTGGCCAGCGCATCTTTATTCTGTCCATGGAGACTCAGAAGCTGGAAGAATCTGTATATCTCACTGTTTTCAATGCCGGGAATCGGCTTCCAGGTTGCGGCACCGCCTTCTGCGGTAGTGAAATTCTTCACGGCATGGAAGCTGAATCCGGTAAAATCAGCTAAATTGCCACAATTTTTCTTCTCCCCATGAAACATCCTGCTTCCACCGAGACCATGGGCACAGTCAGAAACAATGGCAACACGTCCCAGTGCATTTTGAATACGGGAAGAGAACTCCGAAAGAGGTGTCCCATCTGATTCCTTCGTATGAAAAAGCGCCTTCTTACTTTCCACAACAGTGAAGACTTTCTCATAATCACATACAATACCGGCCAGATCCACACAAACGACGGCCTTCGTCTTTTCTGTAATAGCTTCCGCCATCTTCTCATAATCCATTTCCGGCATATGTGTTGCCGGATCACCATCTTTCTGAATATCCACGAAGCGGATCGTCGCACCGCAGTGTAAGGCTGCGGATGCCGAAGCAGAATAGGTATAGGCCGGAACGATTACTTCATCCCCTTCTCCTACGCCAAGGATCCGCAGATTAAGCTCTTCCGCGGCCGTAGCTGAATTCAGGCAGACTACTCGGTTCGACCAGCGATCCGGATCGATTTCTGTATCAAAATCTGCACGCCCTGTTTCGATATACGCGGCCAGCCTTCTTTCCAGAAGTTTCGTTCTTGGACCCGTAGTGATCCACCCGGATCGCATGGCTTCGCATACCTCTTTGATTTCATCCTCGCCAATATCCGGCGGGCTGAATTTGATGACTCTTTTTTTCATATATATCAATATGTCCTACAAACTAGTTTATTACTTGATTATTATACACATAGTGGAAAGAAAAGTGTATTTCCTTTAAATACAATAAAAACACCCGCGTTCGGGTGTTTCTATTGCACATTAACAAATGGTGGGGCTGATGGGACTTGAACCCATACGATTTAAGGTCGGCAGATTTTGAGTCTGCTGCGTCTGCCATTCCGCCACAACCCCGTTTAGGGACGGAAATCATATTAGCACAGACGATTTTTCGTGTCAATTTCAAGGGTCAGGAAAGGCTGTTCTTAGCGAACCGATATGAATCCTTGCACATTCTTTCCAAGTCATACTCGGCTTTCCAGCCCAGTTCTCTCTCCGCTTTTCCAGGATCAGAATAATACGAAGCAATATCACCCGGTCTTCTTTCGACAACCTGATACGGGATCGTGATATTATTCGCTTTCTCGAAGGCGTGTACAATATCAAGAACGCTGTAGCCGATTCCCGTACCAATATTATAAATATATGTAGAGGCCTCATCTGAGAACTTGGTCATCACGGAAACATGGGCTCTGGCCAGGTCGACAACATGAATATAGTCACGTACGCCGGTTCCGTCCGGTGTCTCATAATCATCACCGAAAACACGAAGCTGAGGCAGTTTCCCAATGGCAACCTGCATAATGTATGGCATCAGGTTATTGGGGATCCCATTTGGCTTTTCTCCGATCAAGCCGCTCTCGTGTGCTCCGATTGGATTGAAGTACCGAAGCAGGACAACATGCCAGTCCGGATTTGCTTTCTGGTAGTCGGAGAGAATCCTTTCCAGCATTTTTTTGCTCTCTGCGTAAGGGCTAAATGTGGTACCAAGAGGACATTCCTCTGTGATGGGAACAAATGCCGGGATTCCATATACGGTGGCCGTGGAAGAAAAAACAATATTCTTCACGCCGTGCTTCTCCATTACAGATATCAGGTTTAAGGTTCCGACAATGTTATTATTGTAGTAATACCATGGCTTCGCGACACTCTCACCTACTGCTTTCAGACCGGCAAAATGAATGACAGCGTCAATCTTGTTCTCTAGAAACACAGGCTCAAGTTCATCCGGATGTAGCATATCCGCCTTATAAAACTTCGGCTTTTTCCCCGAGATCATCTCAATCTTATCCAGCACATCTTCACTGGAATTAGAAAGATTGTCGAATACCACTACATCATGTCCGGCCTTGATCAATTCCACACATGTATGAGAACCAATATATCCGGTACCACCGGTTACAAGAATATTCATAATTCTACCTCCCTTTACGGTAGAATCATTCTACTCCATCTGCACTATTCTGTCTAACTGCTTAAAGCAAAACAAAAAAATGAACCTCTTCTGAATACTCAAAAAAGGTTCATGGTGGGAGAAGGTGGATTCGAACCACCGAAGTCGGTGACAACAGATTTACAGTCTGCCCCCTTTGGCCGCTCGGGAATTCTCCCTCGTAACATATATAATTTGTCAAATTGCTTCAATGTGGTGGGCCTTCAGGGACTCGAACCCAAGACCGACCGGTTATGAGCCGGTTGCTCTAACCAACTGAGCTAAAGGCCCGCTTGTTTGAGTTTGTACCCATTTCTCAAAGCGCAAGAAAGATTATAGCGATAATGTCGTTATTCGTCAACACCTTTTCTGAAAATCTTCGACTTGGCAACAAAATAACGAAAAAGTAAGCCGGGCGCTCCGTCCCATCCTAAAAAGATTCTCGAAACAGAATCCTCATTAAGATAGGAAAGAGCGTCCGGGTGATTATCCGTTAGTCTTTCGCAGAAAGATAGCCTTTCTTGTAAAGAAGCTCAGCAGTCAACATGGCACCACCTGCAGCACCACGAAGAGTATTGTGGGACAGACAGGTGAACTTATAATCGAAGATCGGATCCTCACGAAGTCTTCCGATAGATACGCCCATACCACCCTGGAACATCGCATCCAGTGCCGGCTGCGGACGGTTATCTTCCTCGATATACTGCAGGAACTGCTTCGGTGCATGCGGAAGATCCAGTTCCTGAGGTGCGCCCTTGTAGTTCTTCCATGCTTCGAGCATTTCTTCCTTTGTCGGCTTCCTGTCAAACTTTACCGAAACAGCTGCGGTATGGCCTTCCTGGACCGCGACGCGGTAGCACTGTGCCGAGATTACGGGTGCTTCGGCCTTTACGATCTCATCGCCTTCAATATGGCCCCAGACTTTCAGCGGCTCCTGTTCACTCTTCTCTTCTTCTCCGCCGATATAAGGAATCATGTTGCCAACCATCTCCGGCCAATCCTTAAAGGTCTTTCCTGCACCGGAAATCGCCTGATAGGTGCATACATTGATGTACTTAATACCGAATCCGAGAAGCGGGGTAAGTGCCGGCACATAACTCTGGATGGAGCAGTTCGGCTTAACAGCAATGAAACCTCTCTTCGTGCCGAGTCTCGCCTTTTGCTTTTCAATAATCGCAGCATGATCCGAATTGATCTCCGGAACCATCATCGGAACGTCAGGAGTCCATCTGTGAGCCGAGTTATTCGAAATGACCGGTGTCTCAAGCTTCGCAATCTTTTCCTCAAGTGCACGGATCTCATCCTTCTTCATATCGACAGCGCAGAAAACGAAATCGACCTTCTCGCAGATCTTCTCGATATCTTCCGTGCTCTCCACGATCATATCCTTCACATATGAAGGCATTTCGGAATCGATCTTCCAACGACCTTCCACCGCATCTGCATAACGCTTACCTGCCGAACGCGGAGAAGCCACGACTGCCACACATTCGAACCACGGATGATTATCCAGAAGTGATATGAATCTTTGTCCTACATAACCTGTTGCGCCAATGACGCCTGCTCTTAACTTTGCCATGTTTCTATCCTCTCGTCTGTCCGCGTACCGCGGACATTTGTCTTTGATGGGTGTATTATAGCGCAACCACTACAGGAAAGCAAGTCATTTTTCTTGGATTTTTATGATACTATTAGTTTAGTAATGATTTTGTTTAATATTGGGAGGAGATCATGAGCCGTCCGAAAGGAAAATCATCAGGAGAAACCGCCTCTTTTCCGATTCTGGAACAATACACCCGTTATATGGAGGCCGTTCAGGAGAAGTCTCCTCTTACTGTTAAGGAGTATACGTATGACCTGATCCTTCTCTTCCGCTTCTTGAAATTTGACCGTGGTCTTGTGAAACTTTCAGATGAGTTTACATTCGAGGACATTCCGATCGATGATGTTGACGCGGCTTTTCTAAACTCCATCACTACGGATGATCTATTCGCATTTATGATCTATCTTTCCCGTACGCGGCATGCCTCTTCTGCAACCAGAGCAAGGAAAGTAGCTACGGTCAAATCCTTCTTTAAATACCTGTTCCAGAAGAAAAGGATCATTAAAGACGATCCATCCTATGACTTAGAAACACCCCGCCGTGCGAAGCGACTTCCGAAGTACTTGAATCTTGAGCAGAGCCGAGATCTTCTTACCACCGCCGCTAACGCAGAAGGTGAATTTGCAGAAAGAGATTTCTGTATTGTCACGTTATTCCTGAATTGTGGGATGCGTCTTTCTGAACTCCGGGGAATCAATCTTTCCGATATTTCTGATGATACGCTTCGCGTTGTCGGTAAGGGTAATAAAGAAAGGACGATTTACTTAAATCAAGCATGTCTGACTGCTCTCGACCGATACTATCCGCAGCGAGACATAATGAAAAAGAAAGAGAAAGAGGCACTCTTCCTCAGTAGCCGAGGAACCCGGATCAGTACGCAGATGATCCAGATCATTATCAAACGTCTTTTTGCCGCATCCGGAATCGACTCACAGGCTTATTCTGTTCATAAGCTGAGACATACATGTGCGACTCTGATGTATAAGTATGGACATGTGGACATTCGCACGCTGCAGTCCATCTTGGGACATCAGAGTGTCGCGACTACCCAGATCTACACGCATGTAGATGAAGAATCACTTCATGATGCAGTATCGAGGAATCCACTTTCTTCTTTTAAGGATCCCAAGAAGGACTGATCAATGATCTGACGTTTCTGTTTCCTTGTATTTCTCGAAGAAACGCATGGCTACCTCTTTCTTATTCTGAGGATGAAGGTCGTTATACATTCCCAGATCATAAGTAGGTATCAGATATGCATGAGGGATATCTGTTACTACTTCCCTTTGCACTTTTCGAACTCCGTCAAAGGGGTCATTTTTGTAGACCGGTCCATCACCCAGCCAATACGTCACCTCTGCCATATAGAAGGGCACATCTTCCCCGAGAAGACGTCTCCACTCTTTCACCATGTCTTTCAGAAGAGCGGCATAGTGCTGAGGGTATTCACAATTGGACTCACCCTGATAGAAAAGAATCGCTTTACAGGACACATCCCGCAGAGGGTTAATCATCGAATTATAAAGTGCAGTAGGTGCCCAGATAAAGAATGTCGGGCCTTCCAGTCTTTCGCTTTCTGCGCCTTTACGCATCGCCCATTCTCCGGAAAGAGAAATCTCTTCCTCCCCGTTTTTCAGGCAATACGGACAATCTGGTACGGCTCCGCCGATATTTCCGTCCATGACAAGTCGGATCGTGATAGTATTCTCACCCGGTTTCAGTATGCCGGGTTCGAGAAAATACCTTCTGGGCGGATACTTAAAGCCGAACTCGCCGACTTTCTGTCCATTCACATATGTTGTGTCGGAATCGATTAGTGTACCGAGACGTAATTCGACCTTTTTATCGCACCAAGACTGTGGCACCTCAATTCTGTTCTGAAGCCATACACTTCCTTTATACTCTTCATATGTTGTGCCCAGGAATGTTGAAGGCATCACAAATGTCTCGTACTTCCCGCTGATTTCCCAAGTATCCTTCCAGTTATTCTGAAGTCCAGGATCTCTTTCTGCCAGATCTTGATGCCAATTGTCCTGTCGTTTCAGATCCTCTTCCTGCGTTCTTCTCACGAATTCTTCATCATGGTTTTGTTCCAGCTTCCCTTTATAACACCACAGGCAGCATTTACTCTTGTCATTATTACAAACACCGGAACTATCATCTTCTACACGGATCTTTTCATAGCAGGCAATCAAGTTCTCTTCACTCATCAGGCTTTCTACCGGAGCACCGCCGACAGCGGTCTGTATCAATCCCACAGGGATCCCATCTTCCAGAAACTTAGCCTTGGCGAAATAGAATCCGATCGCACTGAAGCCGCCGATATGTTCCTGGTCACAATTGACCCAATTCCCTCCCTCGAGCATTTCTGATTTCTTCCCGAAAAGCGCCATCTTAGGGACTTCGAATTGCCTGATCATTGGAAAATCCGCAGATAGGATCTCATCGTAATGGTAATCCGTCGTCCACATGACCGGAAGCTCCATATTCGATTGTCCGCCAAGAACATAAACATCTCCGAAAAGAAGATCCTCTATATCCATCACCTTCTGATCGTTGACAAGAATAGAGAGAATATGCGGGCCTCCTGCCGGGAAAGCCGGAATCTCGGCGCGCCATGTTCTTGTTGATGCATCAGAAAAAACAGGGATCCCGATCCCGTCCATCTGAATAGAAACCACTTCCCCGTCGTTCATTTCACCACGGAGCACATTTCTTACATCGCGCTGAAGGATCATGCCATTACTAAAGAGACTGGAAATTCTCATTTTCGTTTCCTCCACTATGAGAAGAGATATTCAATCATACGATTGTTCAGTTCATTCTGTTTTTCGGAATATGCAAAAGCAATATAAGCTTCTTCTGAAGTAATTCCCAGCTTCTGCCTTGTTGTGTCTGACAATTTCATCGCAGCAGGATGTCCCTGCGCGTCATTGAGATACTCTATATCTTTATATCTCGGATCTTCTTTTACATCGGAAAGATCCAGATAGATATCGTATTGCATGTATACTTCGAACTGATCTTCCGTCATAAGAAAATACTGGAACATACCGCCATTCACCTGAGACAGAAAAGCCATAGTCAGGTTATAAGAATTGACATCACTGCCGTTCTGGGGATCCATTAGCGTGTTTCCGCCATACTTCACAACCTTGTTCTTATAGCCGTTCCCCAGGAAAGCGAGGAAATCATCTGTTACCATCTTTTCACCGGCCTGTGAGAGATTTACACCGACACCTGCACCGGTATAGATCGTTTTATTCCGATTCAGGACATCATGGAGAAACCAGCAAATACCTATAATCAGCAGAACAGCTATAATGATCTTCAGAAGATAGTAATCACGAAAATAGATCAGCTTCTGATGCCGGTCAAGTTTAGAGATCTTCTCTTTTTCCTTAGAGATAAACTCAGAAAGAGAGCCCTTATTCGACATATTTACTCGCCCGCCTCTTCTTTCGTAGAATCTTCAGTTTTTATATCATTATCATTGTTCTCTTCATCATCCTCCCCGGAGAATTGTTCTTCGAGTCTCTTGAAGCCTCGCTGCAGGATCAGACACAGACAGAATTCGACAACAAGGTGGGAAAAGACGACCACAGCCGGAAGATATCGTATGTACTTGATACTCAAATATACGGAGAAAAACATGAGCATCGCAACAGAGAATAAACCGATAAAATACACAATAGAAAAGAGTACAGAAGTCTTGAAGGCATCTTTGATCGTTACTTCAAATCTGGCAATGATCGGGAAAATCGTCATAATGATGAATAGAACGACAATTGTCACCAGTGTGGCAGCTACACTATAGAGCACAGGTACATTTCCGAATCCTGTATCGATCATCCAGGACCAGTCGATACAAAGAAGAGTACATACCACAAGCAGGACCATCCAAATCAAGGTGGCTTGTTTGAAGTTTTCCTTAAAAGCTTTAAAATACGGACGGAAAATGGCCGGGTCTTCCCTTCTTACGATACGCATAGCCACATCGTATTTAGCAGACAGAGCCGCTCCGATCGTGATGACCGGAATACAGCAAATTGTGCAAATAACATTTAATATAATCAGATCAAAGACAGTATTCAGGAACTGAATTAAAGGACTGTCATATCTTAAAAGGTTCATCTGTTCTATCCCCTTCGCTTCTATGTTGAACATATAGAAGAACGTCCTTAGAAGCAAATATTTTCTCTTTCAAATATTAAATCACACTTTAGGCTTACATCAAGTCTTAAACAAAAAAAATGCTACCTGCCCGTGAAGCCACGGACAGGTAGCGTGTGAATATGGAGATTACTCTTTGACACCACCGATCGTCAGACCCGTTACAAAGTATCTCTGTAAGAACGGATACAGACAGATGATCGGAAGCATAGTTGCAATCGTAGCTGCAGCACGTACCTGAATCTCCGTTGTCATGTCAGTAACCTTACCGGAACTATCCGCACTCGGATTGAGCTGTGTAAGACTGCTGAGGAGCTTCTGGAGCTCATACTGCAAAGTGGTATTCTGTGGTTTCAAACGATTGTAGATCATCGCATCGAACCAGGAATTCCAGTGGAATACCGCAACAAAGAGGAATACTGTTGCGTAAACCGGCTTGCAAAGAGGAGAAATGATCCTTGCAAAGATCGTCAAGTGACCGGCACCATCCAACTGCGCAGATTCTTCATAAGAATCAGGCAAGGAAGACATATAGGTACGAAGTACCAGAATGTTAAATGCACTCACAAGACCTGGGATGATATACACCCAGAACGTACCGGTAAGATGAAGTTTGGTCATCAGAATAACCGACGGAATAAGACCACCGTTAGCATACATCGTAATAACCCAGAACAACGAAAGGCCTCTCTTGAAAATGAAGTTCTTTCTGGAGATGATGAACGCAAGAAGTGCGTTCGCCGCCAGGGAGAGAACTGAGGCCAGGAACGTACGGGAAACCGTGACGATCAAACCTCGACGGAAACCCTGCATGCCAAATACCTTCGAATAAGCCGAAGTCGTAAACTTCTTAGGCAGAAGATGAACGTTTCTCAGAATCGCTTCCTGTCCATCGGTGAAGGAGTAAGCAAGAGTGTTGAGAACCGGGTACAGAGTTACCACGCAGAACAGAACGAGAAAGATCGTATTGCAGATAACAAACGCCCAATCCCAACCGGACATTTTTGATTTTGTTAATTTCTTAAACATGCTTACAACCTCCCTAGAACAATCGCTCTTCTCCTGCCTTCTTCGCAATGAAGTTGAACAGGAAGATCAGGACCATCGAGACAAATGTCTTGAAGATACCGGCTGCAGTACCAAGAGAGAAGTTGGCCATACCGTAATTCAGAACGTAAATATCAATCGTTTCAGATACCGGCTTAAGAACACCGAGACCCAGGAGATACTGAACTTCGAATCCCGCGTTGATAACATTACCGATATTCATGATCAACAGGATGATGATCGTGGAACGGATTCCCGGAAGAGTGATGTTCTTGATCTTCTGCCATCTTCCGGCGCCGTCCATCGCTGCCGCCTCATAGAGCGAAGGATCGATAGCGGTAATTGTCGCAAGATAGATGATCGCGTTCCAACCTGTTTCCTTCCACACATTCGAAATGGCAACGATTGGCCAGAAATACTTAGTGTGCATGAAGTAACTGATTGGTTCCTTGATGAGCTTCAGATTGAGGAGCAGCTCATTGATCATACCCTTCAGAGAGAAAGCATCACGAACGATACTTGTAACCACGATCCAGGAAAGGAAGTGAGGCAGATAGGAAATCGTCTGAACGATCTTCTTACCCATCATGTTACGGACTTCACTTAAGAGAATCGCAAAACCGATTGCAGTTACAGTCGTGGCAACAAGATTGATCACACCCATCGCAAGAGTGTTACGTAGAATACGGATAAAGGTTTTATCCTCGAAGAGGAATTTGAACCATTTCAGGCCTACAAACTCAGAACCGAAGAAACCGTCCTTAAGTTTATAGTTCTGGAATGCCATTATCCAACCGAACAACGGCAAATAATAGAAGATTATACCATAGATGACGTATAAGCCGGCTATGATGAGCAACACGCTCTGACGCTTGATTTCAGCTTTGTTGAGCTTACTTTTCAGAGTAGGAGCGTTCTTCTCTATAGTGCTCATGGATTCGCCTCCTAAACCTAGTAATGGCAACCACAGTTATATTAACCGTGGTTGCCACCACAGATGAATTATGTCAATTTACATTACTTGCCGAGCTCGAAGCGACGATCAAGTTCTTTCTGCATTTCTTCGAGGAAGAGTTCCGGCTTGCACTCTGCGTAAGCAGCCATGTAAGCAGCCCAATCAGACTCGAAGTCCTTAGATGTAACTACCTTCGGCAGCCACTCGTGCTTGCAGTCACCCATCTTCAGCCAAGCGGCACCGTACTCTGTTGTGGAGTTCATGTCGTTGGAGTGAGAATACATCGGATACCAGAAACCAAGTTCTGTGATGTGCTCGGATCTCAGGAAGTCACCATAAGAAGTATAGTGATAAGCATCGAATGCCTTCTTGAGCGGTTCAGAAAGTGTAGCAAAGAACTCTGTCTCCTGATCTTCAGGCTTCATAGCGTTCTTGCCGTCACGGTGTGTACCACCCCACTGCGGGAGGTAAGAATAGTTACAAACGTGCTTAGCTCTGAAAGCGTCGTTCTGCCAGTTAGCTCTCATCTCAGGTGTTCTGTAGTACATACCATTCTCGTCTACGAGATAGTCAACATCCTTGATACCCCAGAAACGGAGGTCATGGATTTCCTGATCCAGCATCTGGTTGAGGAACTTGAATGCCTTGTCAGCATCGTTGCACTTTGTTGTTACAGCAATACCGGAAGAAACGTTCGGTACGTCTGCATAAGCGTGCCACTGGTTCTTTGTCTGGCCTTTTTCAGCTACGAGTCCGAGCGGAACGTAGTTGTAACCGAGCTTGTCATAGCCCTTGTCGATGAATGTGTTGTTGATCTGAGCGAAGTCCCAGTTCTGGTCGCACATACCAAGAACAGCACCGGAAGCCAGCTTAGCAATGTATGTATCGTAGTCCATCGTAGCGAACTCAGGATCCATGATGCCTGCATTGTAAACTTCATTCAGCTTCTTGAAGTACATCTTAGCTGTAGGTGTAACGTTGTAGTCTTCGATCTTCGGATGTTCCGGATCATCAAGGTTAACGATAACGGAACCGTCGTTCGGATAACCATCGAGGAACTCAGGAGCATTCTCAATACAGAAGTATCTCCAACCTTCGCAAAGAGCTGTGTAAGGAACAACCTCAACACCGTCAGCGTTTACCGGATTAGCTTTTGCATACTTGTCCAGCAGATCGAAATACTCGTCGAGAGTCTCGATTACCGGATAGCCAGCCCACTCAAGTACACGAACCTGTACCCAGAAAGCCTCATCGTTGTGACCTCTGGACTTCGGCTCACCATAGGTCTTACCGAATACGTTAGCCCAGTAGATGTGACCATCAGCCTGACGGAAAAGCTCCCACTGCTTGTCGGAGAACATTTCCTTAAGGTTCTTGAACTCATCCTTCTTGAGATAATCGTCCCAAGCAACCAGCATACCAGCTTCAGCCAGCATCTTCGAACCGTTACCACCATCGATAAGATCCGGCAGATCGTTAGAAGCAATCATGGTACCTACTGCAGAAGCGACGTCCTGAGAAGTGTTCCAAGTTTCCTTAATTCTTACACCCGTCTTCTTAGCGAGTTCTTCCTGAATCTCGTTACCTTCGTTCAGCTCTTTACCAGCCATGAAAGCAATCATCGTCCAGTCCGTAACGGAATCGCTCTTCTTCTTTGCACAACCGGCAAATGCACCAACAGAAAGTGTACAAGCCAAAGCAAGTGCAATAATCTTCTTTGATTTCATTATGTAACCTCCTTAAAATTAGTTGCTTCAGCAACTTATTCTTTTTTAATTTTAGGTTTCAATAGTATTTCAAGCAACCCGAGAAACTCTTAATCAATTCATGAAAAAGTCTAGGTATCTTTCACAATAAACAGGAGGCGAAATCGTAAGTCTTTTATGCTTTTTGTATTGAAGTTTATGACGTTTGGCTATTTTCAGCAGAATGCGTCTTTCTATACTTTGACGGGGTACACCCCATGGTTTCTATAAACTTTCGAATGAAATAGTCACAATCCTTATAACCGACATCCGCTGCGATTTGATTGATCTTCTTATTTGTGCTGATCAGTTGCTTCGCAGCTTCGTGTATCCTATAGGTAGTCAGATAGTCTTTAAATGACTGATTATATTTCTTTCTGAAGATCTGACCGAGATAGGAACTGTTGATAAAGTACTTCTCCCCTAAGTATCGAAGACTGATATTCTCGGCATAATGATCCCGTATCTCCGTCTCGATAAAGCACAGAATACCTCTGGATACATTTTTACGAAGACCATTCAGATACTCTGCATATTCAATGGCAAATCTTTCCATGTGCTGCCGTGAACCACGCTTAAAGGAATCTTCGAACGATTTCTCAGAGATATACTGAATGACTTCTTCCTGGTTGATGTTATCATCCTGTTCAGTAGCCAGATGAATAAGCTGGAATAAAAGATAATTAATATTCAAATCGATGACATGACTGTTCGCACCGGATACGTTCATCTCTTCGTACAGATCACACACCGCCTTCTTGATTGAATCTGCATTGTTGGATTGTATGGCGCTGATTACTTCGTCAAGACTGTTCTTACAGAGTACGATACCACTTTGGCTGAACTGGATATCTTCTTCGTAGAAATACAGATTCTTCTGCATGTGGAATCCAATGATGCTGCTGATACGTATGCAGGAACTGTAGGATTTCGATAGTGAAGAAACATCCGGTACAGTTTTACCGCACATGATCCTGACCGGTTTTGTAAAGAGAACTTCAAGCCTTTTCAGGAACATCTCGAAGAACTCTCGCTCGGTCATATCTCTTCGGGTAGCCATATTCTCACAATAGATAAGTCCGACATCATAATTATCCTTATCATAGGAAACATCAAAAATAAAATGACTGTCATTTTCTTTTAGGATTTCTTTGCAAGCCTGAAACATTTGCTTCTGAAGCATCCGAAGATCGTAGTCGTCTTCCTCTTCCGAGCCGCCCTCAGTTACCATTTCAATATCAACGAAACGGAGACCGCCGGCTAATTGGAGATGATTCGTGACATAATCTATGTTCGTCTCATCGAACTTGCCTTTAATGATCGACATGAGATTCGTCGCCAGATATGCATCTTCCATACTTCTCTGACTCAGAAGATCCTTCTCCTTTTTCTCGTTCAGATTGGCCACACGTCTCAGAAGATCCAGAAGATCTTCTTTACTCACAGGTTTAAGGATATAGTCCATGCAGTCATTCCGGATCGCGCGTTGAACATAGGAGAATTCATCATAACCGGTGAGGAGAATGAACTTGGCTTCAGAAAGATGCTGACGGTTAATCTCCTCAAGAAGATCCAGACCATTCATGACAGGCATCTTGATATCCGATATGATAAGATCGATCTTATGATTCGCAAGATAATCAAGTGCTTCTTTGCCATTACTCATAAGTGCATCGATTTCAAAACCCTCGCTGTTCCAGTCAATAAGAAACTGAAGGCCTTGCAGAATATAAGGTTCGTCATCTACGATCATCACTTTTAGCATATTCATTCCCTTTCCTTAATTGCTAGTCTTGAGCTTGGATATTGGTATTTTGATCAGGACACACATTCCTACGCCGACCTCGCTATCGATCGTAAAGGTAACGTTACTATCAGTATGCAGTTTCAATCTCAAGCAGGCATTTAATATTCCCACATGTTTCTTCCCTTTTATCATGTCGATGCTTACCGTTTCAATACTGCGCTGCAGTTCCTGTATCTCATCATCACTCATTCCGCCACCGGTATCTTCCACTTCCATACAGAGATCCTGATCTTTCATATAAACACGCACGAAGATCCAGCCGGCCGAGGATTTGGACTCGATTCCGTGTACACAGGCATTTTCGACGAAAGTAACCAGTGTCAATTTCGGAATGAGGAAATCTTCACATTCTTTATCTACATCCACATCAAATGAAAGCCGGTCTCCGAAACGATAACTCTGAAGATAAAGATACGCCTCTATGGACTCTGTTTCCTTCTTGATGGTTACCAGATCATTTCCCCACTCCACATTCTGTCTTGTCATGACTGCAAGTTTTTCGACCATCTCAGCCGTTTCGTCTTCCCCTTTCAGAATGCTGTGCATACGAATACTTTCCAGGGAATTAAACAGAAAATGCGGGTTGATCTGGCTCTGAAGGGCGAGAAGCTCCGCGTTCTTTCTTGAAAGATCGCTCTCCTGTTCTTTAAGCTTATCTTTGTATAAAGAGTTGATCAGACTGTGATTGACCGAAACAATATTGTTGTAATTCTGCATCAGCGTTGAGATTTCATCACTGCCCTCAACACAATCGATCGGCTGGAATTTGTCGACCTGATCACCATTAAAGGCCGCCTCAAGCTTCATGATACGGGAGGATAATGATTTCTCGATCGTTTTCATGAGCAGGATCGGTACAATGAGTGTAAATATCAGCAGAATAATGATGATCCAAAGATTCGACATAATGATCGAACTGATCAGCAGTTCATCACTGAAGATATAAATATCAAGATCTGTTCCGAACGCTGAATACACCTTATGTACTTCGAATTTATGGTCTTTCTCGACTTCGGTGATCTTCAGGTTCTTGACATCTTCACCGAATCTGGCAAAAGCCACATAATCCCCGTTACATACATACATCGGGTATTCTGAAGATATACGTAATAGCTGGCTTCTTAATTCGGAACTGTTAATATCGATACGTAACAGCTTATCACAGGTGGAATCATACAGGTGCATCTTCCGGACATAATAGAAAGTCTGCTCTCTTTCTGTAAGCGGATCTGCCGTTTCATCATAGAACACCAGAAGTGCATCCTGATTTCCGGTTTCCTTGAAACGCTGGTACCATTCACCATTTACCGCCTTGTACATATGCTTGAAATACATACTGTCCGCTATTGTCGGATTATCAACGAATATGGTAACTTGATCGGATCTTGTGGAAACCAGGGATTTAAAGAATGACTTACTTACGAATTCATAGTACCTGATAAAGAAAGCACTCTTACTCTCATATCTTTCATCGAGAAAATGGTTCAATTCCTCGTTTTCACAGATTGCTCTGGCGATTCGGGCATTATACACAACCGTGCTCTCAATGGTTGAAATATACTTATTGGCAATGTTTTCCAGTTCGTACATTCTGTTATTGTACTCTTGCTCGTAAATCGAATAGAAAACGATCGCATCCGTTATTACGAGCGGTATAATGACGCAGAAAACATACATAATAAGAAACTTATTATGCAGTTTCATATTATTCAGAAGTTTAGTCAGCATTCTCCGGATCAAGATTCTACGCCATGTTTCCTTATAAATTTAATACATATTATAACAGAAAAGGACTGTCCCCGCATCTAACTGATGCAGGGACAGTCCCATTATCTCAATCATTCTGCCTTCGGAAAGTGTATATGCTTTCCGGAAGAAAACTCAGTTGAAAGGATTCTCTGTCGGATACAGAACACCGGCCGGCTTGTTGTAGCCGATCTTGCACGGGCAGATGCCGAGGAGCTTAAATGTCTCGAACATCAGCTTGCCGTAGTGACCAAATGCTACAGCGCCATGATGCGGGAATCTTCCCTGGATAAGAACGTGACGATAGAATCTTGCCATTTCCGGAATAGCGAAGATGGCGATACCA
>JAEEIT010000016.1 GCA_016281535.1 Clostridia bacterium
AAGTAGATACAGAAGGGAACGACCATCGCATAGAGTATGATGCTCATCGTAAGATTCACGGTGACATACCGTTCATCGATGTGAAATCTCTTCGTCTTACCCATATTCTTCCCCATAAGGATCCTTATAACAGATCCTGTTTCCCTATATTCTTAACCGTTCTTGCCGTCCAGAAGCAGTTTCAGTTCAGCAAGAAGATTCTCCAGTTCCGCCTTCCGTTCCGCACGGTCTCCCGCATCCGGACCTTTACCGGGTCTTACCCAGTCATCCAGGTCGAAACTGATATCATCGTAGAGCATCCGCCCGAACATGAGCATATTCACATCGGAATATTCATGTTTGATCTTACCGGCCCGGACGGATTCCCGGTCTTCTTCCCGCAGAACATGACAGTTCCATCCGACGACACAGATCAGTTTCCCCGGTTCCGTATCGGCTGTCACACAGAACGGATTCTTACTGGAAAGACCGTGTATGGTCTGCCTGATCCATTCGAATGGAAGATCTTCTGTACAGTTGAGAGAATACTCTCTCGTGCCGCGCAGCTGAAATCTCGCCCAGCCATCATGATTAGGTATCGAAAGCATATGACACCTCCTGCTTTCCTCTCTCGGACGCCGCAGGAGATAAGACCTCGAGCGGACACCGAAGGCTACATAACATTTCTTTCCCCAAATGCTATTATAACATTTTCGTCACTTAAAAGAAAAACTGTTGGTGCAAATATCGCACCATGCTACAATGACCTTGATGAAATCGTTTCCGGTGCATCGTTCTTATCAGTAAGACACAAGAAGACATAGACGCTCAGAAGTACAAAAAGCTACACAACGATGGATTGACCTCCCGCCAGGATGCATCACTACAGAAAGGGAGTGTTACGATATGGCAAACGTACACGCAAAGTGGAAGCGCAGGATTTCGATCCTGCTGAGTCTCTCCGTTATCATGTCTCTTACGGCATGCAGGAAATCCAAGAAAGAGAAGAAAGACCTCTACTCCGCCGGGCGGGTGATCGAGGCTACCGATCCATATTTCGTGGCGGATGTAGACAAGGTCATGATCCCTTCCCTGCCGAAGAAAAAACTCCAGACACAATCCGTCACCAACTGCATATATACGGGAGAGTATGCGATCGTCAGTTACAATCAGAGTTATGAATTACCGGACGATCTTCAGAAGATGGTCGACTCTGCATCGATCACCGGCGAAGAATTCGACATAGAAGAGTATTTCGTAGAATCCACTGCACTCTTTAATAAAGAAGGCGTACTGATCCGCGAATTCGATCGGCCGAATTCGAATCTCCTCGGCGTGGCACTGGACAAGGACGGTAACATCCACATCCTCTTTGAGACCTTTCTCATTGACGAGATCGAAGTGGATCCGTATGCTTCGTATGAGGAACAGCTGGAACAAATCGAACACGCATCTGACATTCTGCTGCTGATCGATATCTACGATCACGACGGAAATCTTCTTGATACCATCAAGCTGGATGAAGATCTCTCTTTGGAATACAGCTGGCAGGCCTCCCTGGAGATTCTGGATAACGGCCTGTATTCCTATTCTTCAGCAGGGACGGCGTATCTCGTAAATTCCGACGGCAAACTTGAGAGGATGATCTCCGACGGGGACCGTTCCATACTTGGAAATATCGTACAGAAGAACGGGAAGAACTATATTGCTTCCGAGAAAAGAGATCAGGATGAAGGACGCTCTCTCCTTCTCAAGGATGTCGATCTGGAAACCGGCGTATTAGGAAAAGGAACCGATATCACTTCTCTACTCTCCTATGGTACGACATTCGTCACGAAAGACGGACTCTTCGCAAGTTCCTACAGTGGTTTCTTCAGATACGATATCGAGAAGAACACGATCGATGAAGTCTTCAACTGGAACGATACCGACGTGGACCGTTCACTGATGAAGAACATCCAGTGCACACCGCTCAACGAGAACGAGATCCTTGCCGTGGGACACAGAAGCTTCGAGATCGATTTCCCGTATCTGATCCATCTGACACGGGCCGAGACGAATCCCCATGCCGGTAAGAAAATGCTGGTGATCGCAGGAGAGAATATTTCCGACTGCTCTGAACTGGTTTCTTTCGCCGGTCTTTACTCCAGCGATCCGAAGAACAGTTCACGCGTCATCATCGTAGACTATACGGCAGGCATGAGCGAGAAAGAAAGCCACACGGCGATCGAGCAGTCGATTTATCTGGATACTCTTTCCGGATCCGGTCCGGATATTCTGGTCAACATGTTCGATTCCATTGCCTTCCGTTCGGATGCGATCATGGAAGATATGAACCAGTATATCGATGGAGAACGAGGCATTAGCAGAAGCGACTACTTCGACAATATCCTTCGCGCATGTGAAACAGATGGTGCACTGTATCACCTGCCGGCCCGCTTCTCTCTCGAAGGACTCTGTGTAAACAGTGCCTATATTCCCAACACCGACGGATGGACATATGATGAATTCTTCACCGCCTCCGAAAATGTCCCGCAGGAAGTCAGTTTCCTGGAAGGATATCTGTATAACGATCTACTGAAAATCATACTCTCTACTTCCCTTACCCAGTTCGTCGATTATAAGAACAGAACTGTTGATTTTAATAACGACACGATGAAAGAGATCCTCCGAACCGTCAAACAATACGGCATGAAGGAACTCCCTTCCGACGAAGGCTGGTATCACATGGACAATGTCGAGATACCAGGCGAAGGCTGGGTATCCGGAGACGGCGACCACACGCTGGAGAAGATCCAGGAAGGTATGCTGGCTGCATGGACCGTCACTTATGATTCGATCTATACGAGCAGTTATTATAATTTCAACTGTCCGGAGAACGTCAGTTTCCTCGGTTACCCTTCGATGGAGAAGATAGGCATGGCCGTCAAGCCAAAGGTATCTATGGGTATCGTTTCCTCAAGCGACAGCAAAGGCGTGGCATGGGATTTCATCAAGGCCTTTATGGAATATGATGTCCCGAGATCTCTTTATCCATTCGGCATGCCGATCCGGATCAGTGCATTCGACAAAGAGAGTGCGGATATCATGAAAGAACGGAATGAATACCGGGAGGATTTTAAGAGCACGCCCGGCATGGCCAAGATGCTTGGGGCCTGCCCGGTCTTGCAGGAAGACATTGACCTGACCCGCATTCTGGTTACCCATGCATCGATCTCCACCAGCGGAGATCCGGCGATATTCGACATCATTTGCGAGGAAGCGGCAGGATATTTCGCCGGCGACCGAAGTGTGGAAGATGTCCTTGCGAACATACAGAACCGCGCCTCAACCGTGGTAAAAGAACTATAGCTTAGACCATCGATGAATCAGAAATAAAAAAGCGACCGCAGAAGTTTCCTTCCGCGGTCGTTATTTTCGTTAGAAGTGATTCTTGATCAGAAGAGATCAACAGCCTTTCCGTCTGCATCGAAGATCTTCTTCTCAGCTGCAACAACATATACATCGCCGCCGAGTTTCTTGGCCTTCTTCTCGATGTCCTTGTAAGAGATCTGCTGGCCTTCAAACTCGAAGATAACCTTGCCGAGTTTCTTAACGACTTTCTTCGCAGGAGCCTTCTTCGCAGCTGTCTTCTTAGCCGGAGCCTTCTTCGCAGCAGCCTTCGGTGCAGCAGCTTTCTTCGCCGGAGCTTTCTTCGCAGCAGCCTTCGGAGCGGCCGGTGCAGCAGCAGCTTTCGCAGCCGCCTTCGGAGCAGCAGCCTTCTTCGCCGGAGCCTTCTTGGCAGCAGCCTTCGGAGCCGCTTTCTTCGCCGGTGCCTTCTTGGCAGCCGCCTTCTTTGCCGGAGCTTTCTTCGCAGCTGCCTTCGGTGCAGCAGCCTTCGGTGCCTCAGCCTTTACAACATCAACTTTTTTCTCATCTGCCATATAACTAATCCTCCAAAAATTCTTTTAGCAAAAGCAGTTTGGTTAAGTTAATTCAATTATAACTATATGTTGAAAAATCCGTCAACGTTCTTACGAAAAATACATCGACGTTATTATCATTTATCGAAGTGAACTTCGGATATCAAACTCGATTTTTTTGATTAGTTTTTCCGGAAGTCCGTACGATGGATCCGAAAGAATACTCCTGATTTTTTCTGCCTGTTTTTCATTTATTCCCGTAATGGAATTCCGCCATCTGTGAATCGCCGTTCGAACGATCAGACGGATCTCTTCCTCCTTCTCGTTATACAGCTTAAGAAGATACGGAAGCTGATCCCAATACGCTTCACGGACAAGAAGTACAACAAGTCGTTTCCGGGAAACAGGATCATCTGTCTTCTCAAGAAGGCCCCAGATTTTACCCGCACCAAATTGCATGGAACTTTCCAGGATCTCTTCATAGGCCTGCCGACGAACGGATGGACGTTCATCCGAAAGATACTGCCATAGCATCATTTCCGAGTCGTTGCGGTTCAGACTGGCGATGGCGTGGATCGCGGCTCTTACCGTTCCTGCTTCCCCATAAGTAAGGTACTTCTTAAGAAGTTCCACATCCTCTTTCGTCCCGTTTTCACCTATGCCGAGGATCGAAACTTTTCGGTCTTTCGTATCCAGATGATCGATATAGAAAGACCGGATATCGAATGTGGTATGCTTACGAAGAATATACCGGATCGTCTCACGTAAACCATACGACGGAGAAAGCAGATACTCCTCGATCCCCTCCCATGGTTCCTTCAGAATATCGTATTTCTTTTCCAGGGCTTTACGCTTAACAAGACGGGACTTATAAGTCATAAACGCATCCAGTTCGGAAACAGAAAGATCGTAGTGATCAAGGAACACCGTCAGGATCTTCATCTGGCACAGGCTGTTCTTCTCATGACGAAGGATATCCCGGATCTCTTCTTTCTCTAAAGACCGCTTCTCAAGAAACAGCGTGTAGAGTGCACGCCGCTCGGGAAGATCGTATTCCCGGATCGTCTCCCAAACGATCCTTCCGGCTTTCTTCCTGATCTCTGAAATCAGATCTTCATGGAGTTTTTTCGCATAGCTTGCATTTCTTCGGAAGCCGCATACGATCTTCTCATAATACGGAAGAGAAGTGATGAGATCATGAAGGGACGAACGAGAGATATCGTAGATGGCACGCTGCGCTTCTTCCCGTACAGGAGCCGCCCAGTCATTGAGCCGCAATATGAGAAACCTAAGAGACTCCGGATCTTCTTTCAGCGCACGGATACATGCCGCACGGTAATACCCGCTCGGATGAAAGGTACCAATACGCAAGATCCAGAAATACTCTTCATCG
>JAEEIT010000144.1 GCA_016281535.1 Clostridia bacterium
AATCGCATCGTCCAGGTCTTTCGCCTCTTCTCCATCGATCGTGATCGTCTGAAGGTTCCGGAGATCTTTTCTCCCGTGAAGGATCGCCTCTTCGATCTGTTTCTCTGTAGGCGACAGCGGAAGGGCACCCGCCTCTTCCTTCACCGCAGACGGGAAATCGGAAGAAAGCCCGAATTGACGGAGGATCGACAGGATCGCCACATCATTTCTTCCGGGATCACCCAGCACTTCCACGATCTTTCCCTCATACTCCGCACGTTTTGCCGACGGATTCAGAACTTCGCAGACCACCTTCATCCCGAACGGCGCCCCGTTCAGGTGATTCCTCCGGATGACGATCCTGCCGAAAGCCGACGCCGGATAGCCTGGATCGGGTACCACCACACCGCCTTCATGTCCCTCCTGCAGGATACCGACACACTGATTCTCCAGCGCCTGCGGCCCGCGGGGCGGAAGCTCCGCGATCGTCATCTCCCGGACCGGCGGGATCTTCGAACCCGATCTTTCTATCTTTCCACTCGGACGGATCTTAATATGCCTGCGGTTATGTCTTGCCATACTCATTCCTCCACACAATCATATAGCAAAAGAGCTGCATCCCGTTTCACAACGGTCCGCAGCTCCAGTACTCTATATATCCGATTCTTTTCCGGATCAGAAACCTCTGGCAAATACCAGGAAGAGCACGATCGTCAGGACAGCGAAGAGAATCGCCGTAAAGAGAGTGATCTTCTTAAGTTTCTCATCCATCGTTCTGCCCTTGGACTTCTCATAGAAGGAATTTCCGCTTCCGCCTACGATTCCCATACCCTGATCATTACCTTCCTGGGACATAACCAGAATGATCAGCGCGATGCAGACAACGATATCAACACATGTAAGTACAACTGCTAACGTATTCATTATATCAGCCTCCGAGACTGTTCTCAATTCTAATAACCGTTAAATATTAACATAAGAATTTCCGGGACGCAACACTTATTTTTTGTTCTTGATCAGTTTGAACACTTCGCTTGCCGCGAAAGGTATAAACGCCAGGAGAATGATCGGGAGCCAGAGAGCCGGTGCGAGCATGATATTATCGAAGATCGAGTTCACACCCGGGATATAGATAACAGCCAGCAGTAGCGCGATCGATCCGGCCACGGAAACATTCATGTACTTATTGGTGAACACACCCAGCTTGAAGACCGAGATCCTCTCGGAACGCGCGCCATACGCACGGAAAAGCTCTGCCAGGATCAACGTCGCAAAGGCCATTGTTCTCGCCCCCTCGATCGGAGCCTCCGCATCCTTGAAGAAAACGGTAAGACCCAGAACGAAAGATGTGAAGACGGCAGCGAAGATCGCCAGGCTCTGTACGAGGATGCTAAGCTTCATATGCTTGTTGATGATCGATTCCGACTTCTTTCTTGGCGGCTGTTTCATGATGTCCGGCTCACCCTTCTCTCTACCGAGCGCCAGCGCCGGGAAGCTGTCCGTCACGAGATTGAGCCACAGCAGCTGGATCGCAGTCAGCGGTGTACCGATACCGGTGATCCAGGACGCAGGGATCAGGGAAATCAGGAAGATGACCAGGATCTCACCCACATTACAGGAAAGAAGGAATCCGACGAATTTACGGATATTACTATAGATGACACGTCCTTCCTCGACCGCCGAGACGATGGTCGCGAAGTTATCGTCCGTCAGGATCATATCCGCCGAGTTCTTCGCCACATCCGTACCCGTGATACCCATGGCGACACCGATATCCGCAGACTTCAGAGCCATGGCATCGTTGACGCCGTCGCCGGTCATCGAGGCAATGTGGTCATTATTCTTAAGTGCAGTAACGATACGCACCTTGTGATCCGGAGAAACACGGGCATATACATTCGTAGTCTCACATACGGTCTGGAAATCTTCATCAGAAACCTTATCCAGTTCCGCACCGGAGAGGCTTCCGGAATTCTCATCCATCATACCCAGATCGTTCGCGATCGCAACGGCCGTATCTTTATAGTCACCGGTGATCATAACGGCACGGATACCTGCCTGACGGCAGACAGCCATTGCATCCTTCACCTCGGTCCTTGCCGGGTCGATCATACCTACAAGTCCTAAGAAGCAGAGATCCTCTTCATGGGCGAAGTCCGCCTCGATCTCCGTCTTGCCTTCAAATGTACGATACGCAAATGCCAGTACACGGAGCGCCGTCGTTGCATATCCATGGTTCGTCTCGATGATCTTCTTCTTCAGTTCCTCCGTCATCGGCACGTTCTTCTGCCCGTCGAAATATTCGACACAGCGGTTCAGAACGATATCCGGCGCACCCTTAGTAAAGGAAACGATCGATCCCGGAACGATATTCGGATGATATGTCGTCATCATCTTTCTGTCCGAGTCGAAGGGAAGCTCCGCGATACGCGGGAAGATCTTATTCGTTTCTTCCTTCGGAAGTCCCGACTTCGCGCCCAGTGCAATCAGAGCCGCCTCAGTCGGATCGCCGATGCAGCTGTAACGTCCATCTTCGCCCTTAGGTGTAACCGCATCACTGCAGAGCACACAGGACTGGAGAAGACGAAGAAGCTTCGCATCCGGCGTGATCTTCGCCCCGCTTTCATCCTGGATCTGTCCTTCCGGCGCATAGCCGATGCCCGTTACATCGTAAGAATGCTCACCGTCAAATACTTTACGGACGGTCATTTCGTTCTGGGTAAGCGTACCGGTCTTATCTGTGCAGATCACATCCACACATCCGAGAGTCTCCACAGCCAGAAGACGGCGGACGATGGCATTCTTGCTGGCCATCTTGGTCATGCCGAGAGCCAGAACGATCGTAACGACTGCAGCCAGACCTTCCGGAATCGCCGCAACCGCCAAGCTGATCGCCGTCATAAGCGCTTCATCCCAAGCCTCTTTCTGGACGAACACGTCCACGACGAAAACGATAAGGCAGATCACGATACATACGATACCCAGGATCTTGCCAAGCTTATTCAGATTCTTCTGGAGCGGTGTATCTTCATTATCGATCGATGACAGACGGTTCGCGATCTTACCAAGTTCCGTACTTCCACCCGTCTCCACCACGATGCCGCGTCCACGGCCGTAAGTGATGGCCGTACCCATATAGAGCATATTCTTACGGTCACCGATTCCGCAGTCCTCTTCAAGGACCACAGTGGCATCCTTCTCTACAGGAACCGACTCACCGGTCAGGGAAGCCTCCTCGACCTTCATGGAGCTCGCCTCAGTAAGACGGATATCCGCAGCGACCAGATCACCGGCATCGAGCACCACCACATCACCGGGCACCAGCTTATCCGAATCGATCATCTGCTGGATATTATCACGGACGACTTTCGCCTGTGGAGAGCTCATCTTCTTCAGAGCCGCGATGGCCTCGTCGGCCTTACCTTCCTGATACACGCCCAGGATCGCATTGATGATAACGATCGCCAGGATCACGATCACATCGATCCATCCGGAGAAACCGCCCTCCTTTACCGCCATGATCGCCGACAGGATCGCTGCTCCGATCAGGATCAATACCATCGCATCTGCGAACTGTCCGAGGAATCTCTTCCACAGCGGAACTTTCTTCTCCTCGCCAAGAGAATTCGGGCCATACTTGAGAAGACGCTTATCGGCTTCCGCCTTGGTAAGGCCTGTTTTCACGTCAGTTTGAAGTTCACTGACAACACTCTCGGTACTAACAGAAAAAGGGTGATTCATTTTATCTACCTCCACATGGCAAATATGCATACCTAGAAAAATATATCATACATAGGAAATATAAGAAAGAAGAAAGTCAGAAGATTTTTAGTTCTATTTCGCCAAAAAGAGCGAAATAGGATCGCAAACCGACCACAAATCGCGAAATAGAATCCGCATAACAGACAAAACAAAAGGGACCGTTTCTTAGAAGAAACAGTCCCTGTTTGGTGCCCAGAGTCGGAATCGAACCAACGACACGGGGATTTTCAGTCCCCTGCTCTACCGACTGAGCTATCTGGGCAAATGATAATCGGTCCGATATGGACCGATCATCTGGCGACGCAGAAGGGGCTCGAACCCTCGA
>JAEEIT010000145.1 GCA_016281535.1 Clostridia bacterium
CTTGATCAGAGGTAAGACCATGAGTTTAGGAACGAATATCAGTTATCTACGTAAACAGAAGACGATGACGCAGGAGCAGTTTGCTGACCTGCTGAAAGTGACGCGTCAGACGGTCTCGCGCTGGGAAACAGACGAGGTCGTGCCGGAACTCGACCGCCTTGTTGAGATGTGTGATATCTTCTCATGCAAGATGGATGAGCTCGTAAGAGAAGATCTGTCCGCGAAGGAGAATATCTATTCGGAAGTGACGAAGCGCAAGCTCCCCGCGTTCCGCATGGCGAGATATGTGATGATCTCTCCGAACCCTGAGGAAGATGTTATTACGCATATGCAGAATTGGGGAAAGACGAGCGGTCTTCTGGCTGCCGATCCGGGGGCGAAACTGATCGGATGGGATTTCCCGTTCGTTTCTCAGGAACAGCAGATGCGCTTTAATCTGCACGGTTATGTGGCGGCATATGTGCTTCCGGAAGGTTTTGAAACGAACTGTCCGGGGGTGGAATACGCGACGAATGCAGAGGCGGAGTATGCAGTGATCACAGTCACGGAACCGCACATCCGCCCGTTTGAGAGGATCCCGAATGGCTATAAACGCATCTTGGAATATCTCCAGGTGAATGAGATTAAGGAGAAGATGCCGGAGGGTATCGTCGCTTGTTTCGAGTACGAGTATGACAAGGACGGCGTACACTACATGGATATCTTCATGGCGATGGAGGCGTGCTGAGTATGAAATTGATGAAAGCCGGCACTTCTGATGCCGTGATTTTGGTTGCGATCTCAAAGCATGCTTTTGACAGCGATATTGAGGTAGGATCACCCTCCGCGGGAGGCCCGCCCGGATACAAGTCCACGCCTTTCCACATGAAGATGACCCGGCTGGGTAACCTTTACAAACTGGTGGATGACCAAGGCATGATCGTGGGCGGAGCGGTGCTTTTCGAGGAGCAGGATAAACTTAATGTCGGAAGGATCTTCGTATCTCCGGAACACTTCCGTAAGGGCTACGGGGTATTCATGATGGAAAGTATCGAATCGATGTTTTCCGATGCAAAAGAACTCGTGCTTGATACCCCGATCTGGAACAGAAGAACGAATGCTTTTTACACGAAACTCGGGTACACGGAAGTTCGCCGGGACAGAGAATTCATTTACTATTCGAAGAAGAGATGAAAAAAGAGAGCCACTTTTCAGCGGCTCTCTTTATTATTCTGCTTGATTGATTCCTTACTCCCACTCAATCGTCCCTGTCGGCTTGGGTGTCAGGTCGTAGAGTACGCGGTTGATGCCGGGTACTTCGGTGATGATTCTATTAACGATCTTGCCGAGGAGCTCGTATGGGATCTCTTCGATAGTCGCGGTCATAGCGTCACGGGTGTTGACGGCACGGATAACGACGAAGTTCTCGAAAGCTCTGACATTGTTCTTCACGCCGACGGACTTATAATCCGGAACGAGTGTGAAGTACTGCCATACTTTTCCTTCGAGACCGGCGTTGGCGAATTCCTCACGGAGGATCGCATCGGATTCACGTACCATCTCGAGTCGGTCGCGTGTGATCGCGCCTGTGCAGCGTACGCCGAGACCCGGGCCCGGGAACGGCTGACGGTAGACCATGTTCGCCGGAAGACCGAGAGCTTCGCCGACGACACGTACTTCGTCTTTGTAGAGGAACTTCAGAGGCTCAACGAGACCTTCGAAGTGGATATCTTCGGGGAGACCGCCCACGTTGTGGTGTGCTTTAACAGGACCACTCTCGAGGATGTCCGGATAGATGGTGCCCTGTGCAAGGAAGTCAACGTCCGGAAGCTTTCTGGCTTCTTCTTCGAATACACGGATGAACTCTTCGCCGATGATCTTTCTCTTTCTCTCCGGCTCTTCGACGCCCTCGAGCTTCGTGAGGAAGCGCTCGGTAGCGTCTACATATACGAGAGTCGCATCCATCTGGTTTCTGAATACTTCGATAACCTGCTCCGGTTCACCTTTTCTGAGAAGGCCGTGATTGACGTGCACGTTAATCAGGTTCTTGCCGATGGCCTTGATGAGAAGGGCGGCCACGACAGAAGAGTCGACACCACCGGACAAAGCCAGAAGCACTTTCTTATCGCCGACTTGTGCTTTTACCGCGGCGACCTGCTCCTCGATAAATGCTTCGGCCAGCTCGCGTGTGGTAATTCTTTCCATTGACTCGGGACGTTTGTTTTCCATAAGCGGTACTCCTTTAATGTGATTTCAGAATACATTAATCATACTTCAAGATGAGTCGGTTTCGCAATGGAATTCCTCGTCAAAATCTCGTGTTTTTCTGCATGGAGGTGCTTCAAACGTGTTTGTTCACTAATTGTTTCATTTTATGTCGAATTCGGTTTCGAAACGTGAGGGGCTTCTTTGGTATAATTTCCATGGATTTATTGTGGGAGGTCTTTATAGAAATGCTGTCTGTCAATGAGAATATCAAGGAGATCCTGAGAGAGAAGAGCCTGACGCAGAAGCAGATGGCGCAGATCCTTGGTATTTCGGAGTGTTCGATCTCCCGTTATCTGAAAGGGACGCGTGTCCCGCAGGCTGAGGATGCGCAGAAGATCGCGGATTTCCTCGGTGTGTATCCGAAGGAGTGGTTCCCGACACAGGATGGCGAGAGCGGGGACGGGCAGAGTGCTGTGCAGGAATTCCTCAAGCCTTCGCGCCAGAGCTGGGAGCAGCTCCGTACGTGGCCGGAGGCGGTGCGGGCGCTGTCTACGACGCATACGATCTCGGTGATGGATATCTGCCAGATCCTGCATGCGCCGAGAAGCTGGGTGAACCGCTATATTCTCCCGCATATCGATAAGATCTATCTTCCGGACGGTAAGAGGGCCGGCAAAGAGATCAATACGAACTGGAAAGAGGTCGCGGCGCTGCAGCTCGGGAAGGATATGCAGGACAGTACCTGGTGCAGTAAAGAGGATTTCGATAACCTGATCATGGGGTCGATCGTGTCGGTGACGAAACAGACGAAACTTATCCCGGCTGAACTGCTGGTGCAGGACAAAAGAGCTTTTGCCGAGGAATATGCGCGGTATACGGAACGGATCGCGGAGCTGGCCGAACAGCTGAATCAGGATGAGCATGCGCCGATGGAGAAGTATATCGAGCTTGCGGACCTGAAGAAGCAGCAGCTGCAGTGCTACCGGCGTCAGCTTAGTAATGAGGGGCGGCAGATCCTTCGCGGCAAGATGCCGACTGCGGCGAATCCGGATGCGACGAAGAGTATCCCGGTGCGTCTGCCGTCGGTGCCGATCGAGAAGTGGGTGTTTCCGGAGGAGCTTCGGGAGTTCGCCGAGGTTGAGGAGACGGGACACCGCTATTTCTTCAAGAACGGATATATCCGTATTCTTCTTTCTTTTATTGACAGTAATGGTAATTCGGTCCGTAAGTATTTCTATGCGGCGGATCCGGAGACGCTCTACCATAAGTATGTGGAAGAGTATGTGCTTATCAGTGAGGAAGTATGGCAGATGTACGCGATCAGGCTTATGTCGCGCCGCTGATGCCGTACCTTCAGCAGGAGTAGGAAGATGGCATGGGAAGTTCGGAAAATCGCCAGCCTTTGCTGTGCTATAGTGATCCTTTCCGGTGTTTCTTTCGGGTGCCGCAGGCGTCCTGCTGAGACGACGCCGGATGCGGCTTCGGTCGCGGCGGAAAGGATACGGAATACTCTTGATGATCTCTTCGCTTATGTCAAGATTTCCCGGGCCGATAAGGTCAGTGCCTACTGTGAGAACGAGCAGGAGGCTTCTTCTTATCTTTCGGAGATCCGGGAGAATGTGGGAGAGGCTGTCGTAGAAGCGGTGTGCAGACGGGTCGGTATGACGATCCTGGATGTGGATGCGGATGAGAAGTCCGGCCGGGCGCGGGTGAAGGTTTCCGGTGTGGATGGAGATGGTGTGGTTTCTGAGGCGGCCGGGATGGGTGGTTTTCCGAGTTCTTCGGAGCTTCAGAAGGCGATCGATGCGGTGGGATCGGTGGAGAAGGAGCTGACGCTGGATCTTCTCTTCTCTGATTCGTGGAAGCTTCGGTCTGAGAGCGCGGATATGCTTCTTAAAGAGCTGTTCGGTTTTCTGGAATATGACGGTCTGATCGCGGAGTCGGAGGAAACTTCGCATGAACCGAAGAAGCTGGATATCAGTGTCTACGATTCCTACTGGGTCAATACCAGTGGGCGTGAGGTCGGCGGGTATCACTGTTCGGCGGATAAGGTGTGCCTATATGTGTACACGTGGAATACCTACAGTAATGTCGACATCCGGTATGAATTCGTGGATGAATCGGGGGCAGTGCTCTATACGAATGTTTTCTCCATGAAGAATAATACGGACTGGATCGCGTGTTCCTGGCGGCCTTCTGCGGATCTGGCGGAGGGGGAACTGCGATGCCGGGTGTACGAACCGACCGGCGAGCTTTTCCATACGTCGGCGGTGCGGATCTTCCCGGACGGGGTGATATTGCCGTTCCCGGTTACCTGGATGGATGCGTGTTTCTGGGCAGATGAGGCCGGTGTGAAGGTCGATTTCTATCCGGCGGATGCACCGCTTCTGGAGTATCACGCGCAGTCCCTGCGGCACTATGAGGATCTGTATCTGAAGTACCGGTTCCTGGATGAGGATGGGAATGTCCTGTATCAGGGGGATCTTGAGGTGACGGATCTGACGGATACGTTCGTGTTCTCATGGGATCGCGAGGGGGAGGAGGCGCTTCCGGTGAAGGGGGTTGAGCCGTCGGAGACTCCGGGCCCGGATATTGATGGTGAGGCAGGCGGGTCTTCCGGCTCTGAAACCGCGAAGCCTGCGGATGGTTCGACCGGGACGACGACGGGTACTGCGGCGACAACGACTGCATCGGGGTCCGCGGCCGGAAGTGGAACGACGGAAACAATGACGCCGTCGGAGTCGACGGAACCACCGGAGCCGACATACGTATTCCTGGAAGTGACGACGTCGGACGGACAGCCGTTCCTGGAGACGCAGGTCGAGATACGGGCGGCGGGCCCGGAGACCGTGGAGGAGACGGAAACGAGTGAGAGTACGTCTGCTTGATGCGTAAAAGCTCCGGGACAGTGCTTTTGCATAAGTATTCATGAGTTTGTATGAGATTGAACCGGATTTGGGCGTGTCCGGAGGGCCTCGACATACCAAACCTTCAAAAATGAAGATTTGGTATGTTATTTGAGGAGGTTTTCGAGTGCCTCAACCTACTAAACTTCTGATTCTGTGAGTTTAGTATGTCAAAACCTTTATGCAGAGGGCTCCTTGGGCACAAAATAACATACTAAATGCTTCGAAATCGAGTGTTAGTAGGTCGACGCCCTTCCAATCACGACATACCAAACCTACCAAACTTCTCAAAATGAAGATTTAGTAGGTTGGAGATGCCAGTTGACCTACCAAATGCCTGAAAATGGAAGTTTAGTATGTCATTCTTGAAAAGCACTATTCAATGAGCCCGCAGCGGATCCGGGCGGGCGCTTCCTGCGGTGAGGCCGGAACGCAGGGAATGAAGGCCTTAGCAGGGCACGAC
>JAEEIT010000146.1 GCA_016281535.1 Clostridia bacterium
TCAGGAAACGAAATGCCATTTCTACTATGATACTCTCTCCGGCGACGGGTACTGGGTGTACTTCTTCGAGGACCTTTACAAAAGGACGGGGATCGCATGGTTGAAGTATGACAAGGATGAGATGTGCTGGTACGCCGAGACCCAGGGAAGGTGGAACAAGCTGGACGGGTACAATATGGACGGCGTCTGGCATATTGAGACGAACCCGTCGTGATGGAGCCTGACGGTGAGGAAATGGAAACGGCCTGCCTCTCCCCTTTTCTCGGGAAGCGGCAGGCCGCCTGTTTGTCCCCCAGCCTCCGTTTCGCGGCACGCTGATCGCTGAGGCAGATCAGGACGGCCGCGGCATTCGGTAAAATCAGCTTGGGCTACTATCTTTTTTCTTGTTCTTCGCTACTGCGGCGAGTGTCGCAGCAACGATGGCGATCAGGGCGACAGCGCCGCCGGCGATGAAGATCCAGGTGCGGGAACCGATCCCGGAAGAAGACTCCGCACGATCGGCCGCCTTCACAGTGCTTTTTCCAGAGGAGGAGGAGGAATCGGTATTGTCGGATACCGCAGAAGCCTCGGTCTTATTGCTGAGCTCCTGGACGGATCCCTGCTCACCGGCTGCCTCGGGCGCGTCTGTCACCTTGGGCGGATTCTCGGCCTCGATCTTCGCGCGGACCTCTTCGAGGATCTTCTCGTACTCGTCTTTCGGGAGAGCGGGATCATCATTCTGACCTCCGGGAATCGTGTCCATCGGGTCATTCCTCGTTCTGTGATACAGCGCGAACATGTCGTCCTCGCGGCCCGTGAAATCGGCGTTCTCCGGCCAGTTCCAGTCATCGACTTTGGTCGGCTTCATGATCCAGTCCCGCCAAAAGTATTTATCCAGCTCCGCATCCGGATTATCCGGATCATCTATATCACTCCACATCGGCTCCAGGCCATACCAGGTCCCGTCGACGTAGACCTCGTTCCATGCATGCGCACCCGGAGGAGATCCATAGGGATCCACGGCATATCCGAGGATCAGATAGGCATCTATTCCGACATACTTGAGAAGCGTGTACTCGATCGTGGCGTAATCATGGCACACACCTGTTCCGAAGAAGAAGCAGGCGTCCAGCGTCGTACCGGCAAAATTGCTCACATCGGTCTCCCGGCATGTCATGTGGCGCTGCACATATTCCGTTACTTTCTCGATCTTATCCCAATCCGAATCCGCATCCGTGATGCCCATCTCCTCCACGGCGGCGTCTGCTTTCGCACGGATCTCGCGGTCGTAATCCGTATAACTGATGCCGTGGCTGTCGAAGTAATCGGTCAGCTGCTTATCCACGAAGAGCTCCGTATAGCCTTCAAAAGATACGCATTCGATGTCCGGCATTTCATAGAGTACGCTGAGGTCATTGACGCCCAGTGGGAGATCGAGGATCTTCAGGTTCTTCAGGTCTTTGACGAAAGAAATGTCATCTACCAATGTGCCATACAGACACAGTTCTGTGAGATTCTGAAGATAGGCCACCATGTATGGTGTGTCCTTATCCTGAAGGTTACAGCCATAGAGACTCAGGCCTGTGAGGTTTCTTACTTTACTGAAGAAGTCTTTATAATCATCTATATGCATGGCATCCAATGCCAGATACTCCAAATTCGGCATCTGGGAGTAATCCACCTGGCAAAAGCCGGTCATCGCTTCGATCGACAGGAACTGAAGATTCGTAAAACCAACGATATCCTCGAAGTGCTCCACCACATTCTCCATAAAGTAGAGTTTCGTCACACACGGATTCTTCACGCCTTCCAGATCGATGTCACAGATCGGCATGGAGATGGCCAGGTCAGGAGATGTTGTGGAAATGGAATTGAAGAATTCTTTATCCAGCTTCAGTCCCGGCAGACAGATGTATAGGTAACTGATGTTCGGACATTTCGCTATGATCTTGAGTTTCTCATCGATCTCCGGGGTGTACTCGTAGTTGTATTCTTCCGGAATGAGATCCACTTCCAGTACCTGCGCAAGTGCAGTCGGATCATCTTTGATCTCGTAGAGTGTGTCCAGCTTTACGCAGCGTAAATCCTTATCCGCTCTGGCCCGAATCTTCTGTCCGCTCATCGCAAAACCCAGAAACATCAGAAATGCCAAACCAAGTGACAGTGCTTTTCTCATCGTATCCACCTCTTTCTTCCCTTGCAGGATCGCCTGCCTGGAACGTGTCTTCAAACATTAGACAATCGGATACGGTGTTTTTTTCATGTTGAAGAAATTTTTTTCGGAATGCAGGAATGGATTCTTTCTCTGCATAGATGATCTGCTTCTTTGACGCTTCAAATATATGGTGTCCCCGGTCCCGCCCTCGTCCGACAGTCAATAACAGGTTGTACGTAGTCTCTATATATCTGGTTACAGGTGTGTGATTACGGGCCGTACATGGTAATGTGGGGATTCGAACCCCGTGCCGGCCTGGCACGCCTACCGGGAGGCAATTCATTCTCAATTGCCAGAGATGTTACTCGCCCTGTCGAACTACCACTGATTTCTTAAATCAGTTCGGTGGTCCAGTTCAGTTCCTGGATCGTTTCTTCTGTCTTTCGCAGTTCTTCTGAGTATTTATCGATCTGTTTCTGGAGCTTGGCGACGGCGACCGTGCTCTCGATCTTGATCTCGGTCTTCGTGTAGCGGTCCACTCGGGCGCTGGCATTGTCGAGGAACTGGCGGAGCGTCGTGATTCGCATTTTCTGGCAGTCTCTTCTTGCCAGGAGCTCGGTGAGCGTGACACCGACTTTTACCGTGGCGTTATTGGTGAGGTTGATCTTGGCGATCAGTTCCTGGAGTCTTGCGATATCGCGGTCCAGTTCCTTGAGGAGCTCGGCCGGGTCTTCCGCAGGGGTATCCCCTTCCATCACCTTCGCGTTATGATTCAGTCTGTTTCCCAGTTCTATGATTCTTCTTTGCAGATCCGATCTTTCGGTCAATGCGGTAGCCAGTTTCATACGTGTACCTCCAAGTGTGTTCCCGGATGGGCGGATAGGGCTTCCATCCAAACTTTGAGTTAAGTTTTTTCGGGTAGTATAATTATATCACTGGTTGGGATCGCTGACGGTCATGCGCAGCGTCAATCAGTGACTTCAAAGAAAGATTGCATCCGCTTACCGGCCGGGGGCCAAACTACTTGATTATGAAAAAACAAATATTCTCAAAAGTCAGTGCCAAGACATCTATTATTTTTTCTTTTGTTTGTATTGCTGTTCTGATCGTGCTGACTGTCGCGACCGTGCTCTGGATTCGGAGCAGCATCTGATTTCTTCGAGTAAGCGAAATAGGCTGGAACGCGGGACGGCGTTAGTCGGAAGATTCTTCGTCTTCGGCGTCGTCGCGGTTGAAGATGAGGTGGTACTGGAGGAAGGTGTAGTCTTCGATGACTTTACGGATGTCCTGCGGGACGTCAGCCTCGTTCACCCACGCATCACCAAAACGATCATAGACGGCCAGTGCATTGATCGCGCCGATCTTCGAATCGAGATAGCGCAGGCAGGCGCGCTCGTCCGGGGACGGGATACCGCTCAGATCGAGGATGTCCTGACCCAGGAAATTCGGACTCTTCACGCCGCCGTTACCACAGCGGATGTCGTAGTTCGCCCAGACGAAGTACGGGGTCTGATATAGTGGCAGTGACTCCTGCGCCGTGATCGTATTCAGCTCGGTGCCCAGTATGGTGTCGTAGAAGTCGTTGTCGAGCGTCGGATAGTGGTCGCCGAAGAAGACGATGATCGTCGGCTCGTCCACGTTCTCGAAGTACTCGATCAGGTACTTAAGGGCATCGTCGGATTCACGGAGAAGGGACAGGTACTGTTCGGTGTACGGGAACTCCTCTTCCATATCCTGGAGATGAATGTCGTAGGCCATGTTGTCGTACTCCTGGGAGTAATCGGCATGGTTCTGCATGGTCACGCAGAATTCGAAGATCGGCTTACCTTCTTCTTTATTCTCGTATTCGCTGACGATTCTCTCGAAGGCGGTCTGGTCGCTGATGTATCTTCTTACGATCTTCGGGTCTTCGAAGTCCTCGTCGCTGATGAAGCGGTCGAAACCCAGAAGCGGATAGGCCGTGTCTCTGTCCCACCATTCTTTATCGAAAGGATGGATCGCCACGGTCTCGTAGCCGTTCTCTTTATAGATGTACGGGAGAGCCCACTGCATCTCATCTTCGACATAGAACGTGTAGACGGAAGATCCGGCAAGAAGTCCTGCGACGGAGCAGCCGGTCAGGAATTCGAACTCGGTGTTACAGGTGCCTCCGGCGAATATGGACACGCAAAGTTTGCCGTGGATCGTGTTCTTCAGAAGAGAATCGTAGAACGGCATGACCGGTTCGGAGGTCTCGATATCGCGGATGTTCCGAAGATCTCCGTAGGATTCGCTCATGATTGCGATCACATTCGGATGGTCGACGGTATTTCTCCAGCGGGTGTCCTGGCGCACATCGGAAAGAAGTTCCACATAGTGGTTCTGGATATCCATCGCCGCCTCCGGTGTGTTGTCGTCTCCACCCTTGGCGCCGTGGAAGGAAAGGTTATTGAGATTCACGACGAAGGCCGTGAGGGTGCCGTTGGCGTTATAAGATTCCAGCGGCGGATAAAGTGCATAGGAGACATTCAGTTTCTTGAGAAGTTTCTTGTTAAAGAGCATGCCGGCCGAGACGGCGCTTCCGACAAGGATCGCGGCGCCGATCATGGCGAAGCGGTATTTCTTCTGCTTCTGCGGGGGTGTCACGGTCAGGCGGATCAGCATGAAAATGGCCAGAAGATACAAGATCCCCTCGATGAACTGGATCGTGATGCGGAAGTAGTATTTCGAGCCGATGGAGGCAGCCATGCCGGCGGCGTAGATGTCCCATGGGACGAATGCATCTCCGCGCATGACGATCTTAACGTGAGAGGTAATAGCGATGGCACCGACGATGACGGTGACGATCAGCATGGACAGCCAGCCTCTTCCGGTAATGCCGTGGAAAAGGAGGTACAGGACCTGCACGATGAGGAAGGCACAGAGTAGACAGAAATAGTGCTTCCAGCTGAACGGCAGAAGGAACTGCATGCCGTCCCATCTGGCCACATTCAGGATCTCCGTAAAGAGATACAGCACATGAGGAACATATAAGACACGGATCAGTGCTTTTGCCAACGGAGTGTCGGTATACTTCTTAAAGAGCAGAAGGACGATGCCGATGAGCGAGATAACCAGGTGGGAGATCAGGCTCAGGTAGGAGATATTGGCGTACTGGTAGGTGACATTCGGTACGTAGGAGTAGCCTACGGGGATGTCTGCCTGCATGTCTTCGCCGGCCAGCTGGGAGAAGGAGTTCACGTTGTGCATCTTCATGTACAGGATCGTGTCGGGCGAGATATCGCTCAGGCGGAACTCGAGGAAGTAGAGCTCGCCGGTTCCGAGGGAGAGGTTCGAGCAGTCGACGTCGATGGTGTCGTGGGTCGGGCTGTAGATGTAGACTTCTTTAGTGAAGATCGGATTCTCCGTGTCGGTCTTCTCGTAGATCGAGATCGTGGCGCGGTCCGAGGTCTTCAGGTGGCTGGCGCTCTTCGAAAGTTCAAGCTGGATCTTCGAAAGAAGCGCATCCTGCGACTCGAAAGTGAATTGCAGGGGCCGGCTGGCGTCGACTCTTCGGGAGAAGTAGTCGCCGTTGATGTCGAAGTTTCTGCGGATTTTACGTGTGTAGAAATGCTTGTAGGAAAGGACAAACGTCAGAAGGAGCACGGCGATGACGAAGAAGATGTAGATCCTGTGTTTCATACAGAATGCATCTGCTTTCTTGATCGATGTGCCGATTTTTCTGAAGGTGCGCTTCAGTTTATTGTCTTTCTGTTTCTTCTCTTCCATAGTGTTCTCGTGGGCCGCGCGGGGCGGCCTCTGCCGTGATCTGGTCTTTTTTTGTGGCCGGCGCGGCAGGCGCGGGGCGTCAGGCTCTTTCTCTTCTTCGGATCTCGGAGACCATCCAACCGGTCATGCCGTCCGGAAGGCGCGGATCCATGGGGGTGCCGTCGTCGAATAGGAGATTCGACTGGATGCCGTTCATGAGGCAGTGCTGGCCCATCTCGAATCCGAAGTTGATGGAGGCGATCCCTTTATCTCCGTTATACACCCATTCCGGCGTGAAGACAAA
>JAEEIT010000147.1 GCA_016281535.1 Clostridia bacterium
CCTTTCGGTAAGGCGGAAACACGAAAGAAGGATGGTGAACATATGGCCAAACATCGTATCTTACTGGTTGATGACGATACCGATATTCTCGAGATCAACCGCTCATTTCTTACTAACGAAGGCTATGACGTAAGCGTGGCGACAAGCATCGCGCAGACACTTCAGAAAGTGGAGACCAATTCCTACGACTGCATCGTTCTCGACATTATGCTCCCTGACGGAAATGCGTATGATCTTCCTTCGAAGATCCATGTATATTCCAATGCTCCGATCATCTTCCTGTCCGCGAAGGACCAGCTGGAAGATAAGATCACGGGATTTAAGGCCGGCGGCGATGACTATATGACCAAGCCGTATAATCTTCCGGAGCTCTCTGCCCGTATCTCCGCGCATATCCGCCGTAACATGACACGTGACGGTTTCCTGATGGAATTCCCGCCGCTTACCATGAATGTAAAGACACGTGAAGTCACACTGAACGATGTCCCTGTACATCTTACCAACCGTGAGTTCGACATTCTCCGTCTCCTGGCCGAGACACCGAACGTGATCGTACCTTTCGCCCGCATCTACTCTCATGTATGGGGAGATGACGGACTTTGCGACAACCATCTCGTCATGGTGAATATCAGCTACCTCCGTAAGAAGATGGAGAAGGCCGATCCGACCGTACAGTTCGTAAAGACGGAATGGGGCAGTGGCTATTCCTTCACCTATCCGCCGATCCGCAACACGATGCGTGCCGAGTAATCTTTCGATAAAGGTCGCCGTTCGTCATGTCGTCACAATCGGGCAAACTTAGAAAACATCCCTTTTCTATCGGTTTATCCATAGTGATCCTGGTTGCTGCTATCGTAATCTCATCGCTGGCTTTTCTTCTGATCAACAGAAGAAGAGGCAGCGATTTTTCGTACACGATATCGGGAGCGGTCAATCTCTCGAGCTGGGATGCGAACCAGGGCATGCCCGTCATTCTCGAGAAGGGTTGGGAATTCTACCCGAACCATATCCTGACACCGGAGAAGATCCACCAGAGTCAGGAGGAGAACGCCACCGAGCGCTACGCGTACTACCGGGGCGTACAGATCTCCAGTGACGGCTGGATCGATCTCGGAGACACCGCCGAGCTCTACTCCTATGGCTATAGCGCCAGCGACTATAAGATGAATCCATATGGCGTCGGCACCTACAGGATCGAGCTACTGCTGAGCCAGAATGTCGACTTCGTCACGCTGAACATACCGGATATCGCCCAGTCCGCCACGATCTGGGTCAATGGAAAGGCTGTCCGCCACTACGGTACCGTCTCCGAAGCCAGAAATGTGTATGAGCCGGCCCGCGTCTGTGCCGATATCCAGATCGAGCCGACTTCCGAGGGCAAGATCGAGATCGTCATCGTCTGCGCCAACTTCTCTTCCCCGTTCGGCGGGATCCTGAGCAGTCCCTGCGTCGCCTCGACCTCGACGATCGGTACGATCGAGTATTCCGTCCGTATGTACCTGACGGTACTGTGCGCCTTCTGGGTATTCTTCCTGATCGGCGGCTCCTATATCTCCAAGACATTCATCAGCCGTTCGAAGTTCTATTTCTTCCTTCTGATGTTCGCTGCGGATATAGTCTACGAGATCTTCGCGCCGTCCGTAAACATCATGTCGGGAAACTGGAACACCCTGATCCAGATCTCCCTTCTCATCCTGGCGAACTACTGGACCTTCCTGTTCTACTACTCGCTTTATCCGAAAGGAACAAGCAGGCTCTTCGATAAGCTCCGTTACGTCGAGCTCTCGCTCTTCTCTGTCATTACGGCGCTGTACCTCGTGACATTCTGGTGTTTCCCGAGCGTGATGTATCTGCATTCCTCTACGGTCGCGAACCTGGTACTTCTTCTGGTGACACACCTGTACTGCATCTTCCGCGTCCTCTATATGGGGCGGCATTTCGAACACGGCAAGAACCTGTATGCCGGATCTGTGTTCCTCAACACCTTCATTCACCTGACCATTCTGATCCGTGCCCAGTATTTCGTATACATCACGCTTCACGCCTTCCTTCTGCTCTTCCTGGCGATCAGCTTCACGCTCTACTTCGTCATGGACTATGTAAGAACATATGAGAAACTGGCGGATAACAACAAGAATCTCGAGAGCGCCGTCGAAGAGAAGACCCGGTACATCAAGCGCGTGAACCAGGACCTTATGGACAACCATATCAAGCTCGTCGAGAATGAAGAGGCCAGAAAGAAGATGATGTCGAACGTCTCCCACGACCTTCGTACCCCGATCACGGCGATCCGCGGCTACATCGAGCTGATGCTGAATGCGAAGGAACCGCTCTCCCGCGAGCAGGAAGTGCAGTACCTGAATAATATGCATACCCGAAGTGTACAGATGGAGCAGCTCATCTCCGACCTCGTCCAGCTCACGCGCATGGAATCCGAGAACGACACGCTCGAACTGATGCCTATCAGCGTCAAGGAAATGGTACAGGATCTCTTCCAGCTGTATCACGCCGAGTGCGAAGGTACAGAAAAGACCATCACCTTCGATGCGCCGAAGGATGATGATCTGATCATTGAAGGAGATCCGAAGAAGCTGCTTAGGGTATTCGAGAACATTATTGTCAATGCGATGAAGTACACGCATGATGACGGCATAATCAACATCGTCTGCCACCGTTATCCTGATCCGGCCATGCTGGGCGGCAACGCCGTCGAGGTCCTGATCCGCGACAACGGCGTCGGCATACCCGCGAACGAAGTGCCCTACGTCTTCGACCGTTTCTACCGTGCCGAGAACTCCGGCATCAACAAGACCGGTTCCGGCCTGGGCCTTTCGATCGTCAAGAGCGTCATGGACAAGCACGGCGGTAAGATCTGGGTAGACAGCGAAGAAGGCCGCGGATCCGAATTTCACATCGTCTTCGCAGCCTCCTCTGTTTCTTTCGATGAAGAAGAAGAATGATTAAGCGTTCGCCTCAAGAGCTGTATTCAGTGCTGTAACCAGTGCATCGCAGTCCAGACCATGAACCATGCAGGCCTCTTCGATGGACTCGCCGTGTGCCATCGCACAGCCGAGGCAGTGCAGACCGCTGTTCATAAATACAGGAACCAGATCCTGATGCTCGTTCAGTACTTCCGCAATGATCATATCTTTTGTAATAGCCATTTCTATTTCCTCCAGTCATTTTCCAAAAACCTATAAGTACATTACCATGAGTTTCGAAAGAATGCAATTTCGATTTTTTGATCACGGTTCTTCTGCACAGTGCTTTTCTGATATAGTATTAATAGAAATACTTGATCGGTGGCATTTGACCATCGGGATCACGAGGCACTTATGAAACTGAACTATAAGCGAACCTTTCTGTCCGGCCTGGCATTTCTGGCGATCACTGCCTTCTGGCAGATGTACGATAATGTCCTCCCGCTGATCCTCGGGAACACATTCCACCTTAACGAAAGTGTGACCGGCATCATCATGGCCTCGGACAACATCCTGGCCCTCTTCCTTCTTCCGATCTTCGGCAGGATCTCCGACCGCACGGACACCCGCATCGGTAAGAGAATGCCCTACATCCTTTTCGGCACCGGCGTGACCGTGATCCTGACGAACATCCTTCCATTTCTCGATAACAGCTATGCAGACTCGGCCTCTTCCTGGAAGGTCATCTCCTTCATCGTGACACTCGGCCTTCTGCTGATTGCCATGTCCGTGTTCCGCTCCCCCTCGGTCGCCCTGATGCCGGACATCACACCGAAGCCTCTGCGATCCCGCGGCAACGCCATCATCAACCTGATGGGCGCCCTCGGCGGGATCATCTATCTTATTTTCTCCGCCCTGATGTATCCCGAGTCGAAGACGAAAGACCTAATTCACGTGAACTACCAGCCCCTCTTCATCTTCATTTCTGCGCTGATGTTCCTTTCTGTCGGGATCATGTTCCTGACCGTCCGGGAGCCGAAATGGTCCGGCGAGAACCAGGAGATCGAGAAGCAGCACCCCGAATGGGACCTGACGGAGAAAGGCGAGCACAATTCTGCGAAGCTCCCCGCCCCTGTCCTTCGTTCCATGCTCTTCCTCCTTGCCTCCGTGGCGCTCTGGTATTTCGCCTATAACGCCCTCACCACCTGGTTTACCTCCTACTGCTCGACCCTGATGGGTAAGAATCTGGGCTTCGCCTCGACGTGTTTCCTGATCACAAATATCGGTGCGATCCTCTGCTTCATCCCCGCCGGTCTCATCGCCTCGAAGATCGGAAGGAGAAAAACGATCCTGATCGGCACACTCTCCTTCAGCCTCTGCTTCGTCGCCGCTTTCTTCATCACCACAAGCGGAAGTGAGGGCGCCCTCTTCACGATGTATATCGATTTCTTCATTGTCGGCGCCGCATGGGCCTTGATCAATGTCAATTCTCTTCCGATGACGGTCGAGATGTGCAGCGGCGCAGACACCGGGCGGTTTACGGGCTATTACTATGCCGCTTCGATGAGCGCCCAGGTCGTCACCCCGGTCCTGGCCGGCACCCTGCTGAAGGTCATAAGTTACAAGATCCTCTTCCCTTATGCCGCACTATTTGCTTTCTTGAGTTTTATCACCATGCTCTTCGTCCGCCATGGCGACAACCAGATCACCGCGCCAAAAGGACTGGACGCCTTCGAAGAGATGGATATTTGAGCCTTTTACGCTTCTTTCGAACGTAAATGTCAAAGAGAAAAGCATCTTGACAAAATAAAATAATATGCTTCTATGCATTTAGGGCAAGAAAAAGCGAAAAAAGCCTTGACAATAGGCGCTTTGACGTACATAATAACTTTGAAATAAAGCCCTGAAGGAGGCAGAAAAAATGAATAAATCAGAACTTATTGATGCAGTTGCAAAGAAAACAGATTTGACAAAGAAGCAGGCTGAAGCAGCTATCAACGCTACTCTCGAATCTATCGGTGATGCTCTCGCAGCTAAGAAGCCGGAGAAGGTTGTTCTCGTTGGTTTCGGTACTTTTGAGACAAAGAAGCGTGCTGCTCGTAAGGGCCGCAACCCGAGCACAAAGGAAGTTATCTCTATTCCGGCTTCCAAGGCTCCGGTATTCAAGGCTGGTAAGGGCCTGAAGGACAAGGTCAACAAGAAGTAATTATCTGTTTGGATTATCCTTTGAAGGACCGTCTCGGAAGAGACGGTCCTTTTTTATCCGTCAGGTCCGCCCATACCGGCAGATCACTTCTTCGATCGTTCTATCCGTCATGGATTTCAGCACGGTAAGTACCCTCGTCTCGCCTTGAAGCTTCGTGCTTTTCTTGATCGCGTAGCGGACATTCCTCTCGATCTGTGCCGGCATCATGTGGAACTCCCTCTCGATCAGCGGATAGAGGGATTTCGAGGCACATTTCATAAGACCCGGATCGCGGTACAGATGATGCAGGAGGCTCCGAACGATCGTGGTGCCGATCAGCGTCGGCGGAAGGCCGAATTCCTCGATCACGGTATCGATCGCACTCGACAGGAATATCTCTTCGTACCGTTCCTCAGTCATCGGACCCTCCCGAAGGACCAGCGCCTTCTTCTTAATCTGAGAAAGCACGTAGTTCCCGCCGCGCCGGCCGTCGATCATGTAGTGCATCTTCCCTTCTTTATCACTTAAGCCGACCATACCCGAACTAAGAAGCATGGCATTGACACAACGAAGGATCGCCTGATCATCACAGACGATAAAGAAACCAAATTCATCCTCTTGCCGGGAGCTGTATCTGTTTTTTCTCTCGTAGTAACCGGTTTTATAACGGGTCATATCCTCACACTCCTTATCGTTTTTTTCTGTATTAAAACACGATAGGAGATCCGTGACTACATGATATATCCAAACTTCTGTAGATTTTTTGTAAACTATTCGAGCGGTTCGAGTTCTTCTTCGATCTTCTCCAGCGAATA
>JAEEIT010000017.1 GCA_016281535.1 Clostridia bacterium
ATGGGCTGTAAACAGAGCAGAAGCGGTGTGCCCTCTGACGCTGCGGAAGGATCGATAACGGATCTTTCCATAGAAACGGAAGAGTCTTCGCGGGAAACTTCGGAGGCGAAAACATCTGTCGGTTTTTCGGATCTTACGGAAAGAGATCCGGACTTTCTGGTGAACGTGGATCCGAAGTACAAAAGCCTGATCGACTCTGCGATCAAAGCCGCATCGGACAGTCATTTTCAAGGCGTTATGGCTGTGGCAACCGATGACGACGTTCTTCTGTTCGGATCCCCCGGAGCCATGACGATCGAAAATACTTCTGCTGATCTGTATACGATCTATGAGGTCGGTTCGATCAGTAAAACCTTTACGGCCGTCATGATCATGAAACTGATCGATCAGGGAAAGATGACGATGGATGATAAACTCGGCAAATATTTCCCGGATTACAAGATCGGAAGAGATATCACGATCGCCAATCTTCTGAACATGCAGTCGGGTATCGTTGACTACGTGAATCGGGCATACATTTTCTTTCAAGGCGCCGAAAGGGATCCGGAGGAGATCATCACGACGCCGGGTCTGACGGATGAAGAATTTCTGAGTTACCTTTACCCGCTGGAGCTGAAATTTGAACCGGGAACCAAGACTGAATACTCAAATACGAACTATCATCTTCTGGCTTTGATCATCGAAAAGATCACCGGTGAATCCTTTAGGGATGCGGTCAAAAAAGAGATCTTTGATCCTCTCGGGATGGAGCACTCCAGTGCGATGACGGTCGGAGACGAAACGAGTTTGCCGGACAGCACGATCGGCTATCATCAGTTTCAGGAGGGCGCGAGAGGGGCGGGAGATATCCACTCCTGCATGGCAGATATGGTTGCTTTTGACAGAGCGCTTTTCGATGGGGATCTGATCAGTGTGAAATCCCGAACAAGAATGAAGGATTTCAAATCGAAAGACTACGGGTGCGGTCTTTACTCGTATGGGGAAAATGCTTATGGCCATCAGGGATCGGTAGCCTGCTATACCTCTGAGAATGTGGTCATCGAGACAAAAGAATACGGACGGATCTATCTGATCGCATCCACCTCGGATCCGGACCAGGCTCTAAAACTTGAGAAGATGGTGTCTCAGATAATCAGTGAATGGGAACAGAAATAATAACAAAGAAAGGTAGATCAACATGAAAAAAAGGATTGCTTCGCTACTTGCATTTACTATGCTGTTTTCTGTCGCGTGCGATAGAAAAACGAAGGAGACTTCGGCTTCGTATATCTTCACGGAATCGTCTTCCGAGGATCCGGTATTGCCGTCAGAGACCGCTGTCCCGTTTCCCTCGGATCAGTATGATTACAAGTACCAGTGGTACGCGACCATGACGCCGGAGGAGATCACCTCTGTTCTGACACTGGAGCAGAAGGCCGCGCAGATGGTGCAGCCGATCTCGTATATGGTCGGCGAGGATGCGGAAGAGCCGTTCCGCACATACGGCTATGGAAGTCTGTATGCGGACGAGGGCATGTTCACGGAAGAAGAATGGCGGGAGATGATCGACGCGTACCAGCAGGAAGCGATCGAGTCGGATGCAGGGATCCCGTATCTCGTGGCGCAGGATGATGTGCACGGTGTGGGATACTGTATCGATGCCGTGTATTTTCCGCATAACATCGGAATCGGTGCGGCCAATGACGAAGAACTCGCCTATCAGATGGGACGGATCACGGCAGAGGAAGCAAAGAGATGCCACATGCTGTGGAACCTGTATCCTTGTGTCGCGCAGTCCAGTGACCCGAGATGGGGAAGAAACTACGAGTGCTACAGCTCCGATCTGGAGACGATCGAAAGACTCAGCACCGCCTATACCCGGGGCCTTCTCGACGGGGGTGTCGCGGCCACGGCGAAGCATTTCTTTGGCGAAGGAAATGTGCTTTTCGGGACGGGGGAAAATTCGGATTATGATCGCCTCATCGACCGTGGAGATGCGAGACTGACAGAGGAGGAGATCGCAGAACTGCTGAAGGTCTATCAGGCGCAGATCGATGCGGGAGTGCAGTTCATCATGGTTAGCTATTCTTCGTTGAACGGAACGAAGATGCACGAGAACGCGGAGTACATCGGGAAACTTCGAAGCGAGATGGGATTTACCGGAGTCATCATGAGCGACAGCATGGCTATCCAGAATACGTCTCCCGATACGTACGAAGAGCAGGTCATCTCGGCGGTCAACTGCGGCATCGATCTTCTCATGGAAGGCGTCCGTTACGACGATGCGAGAAGCATCATCATCGATGCAGCAGAAAACGGGAAGATCTCGATGGAGAGGATCGACGAGGCCGTGACCCGGATCATTCAGGTCAAGAAAGATATGGGATTATTCGACGATCCGTTCTACATAAATATGCAGACCGAACCGGAGGAAGTCGGCTCAATGGAATATAGAGCCGTAGCGGAAAAACTCGTCGAAGAGAGCCTCGTTCTGATCAAGAATGAAAATGAGACCCTGCCGCTTAAGGAAGGAACGAAGGTCTACGTCATGGGTCCGGCCGCGAACAATCCGCGTGCGCAGTGCGGGGGCTGGACGATGGGATGGAATATGAGCTATCAGAGCGAGATCCAGGGTGTGACGACGATCCGCGAAGCTTTTGAGAGATATGCGGCCGATTACGGCATCGAAGTGATCACGGATCCGAACGAGGCGGAGAAGGCCGATGTGGTCCTCCTGTGTGTCGGAGAGGATGCGTATGCCGAGTGGTTCGGTGACACGCTCGACCTGAAACTCTGTGGCGATCACGGACTTCCGGGAAATAAGGATGCGATCAGTGAGGCAAAAACACTCGGGAAACCAACGGTTACGTGTATCATTGCAGGACGGCAGGTCATCCTGGAGCAGAGCGATTACAAGAACTGGGATGCGGTCGTGATGTGCTATCTTCCCGGCTCGGAAGGAAAGGGTATCTCTGATGTACTCTGCGGCTGTGCCGATTTTACCGGAAGACTTCCGGAACCGTGGTACGACTCGATGAATAAGATCGGAAAAGAGGAGTACTTCCTCGAGCGCGGATATGGTCTTTCCTATGGCGAAGGATTCACGCCGCGGGAGGAACCGGCCGCAATCAAAGATATTCCTGCTCCTGCAGAAACGGAAGAACGTGAAACCCTGATGCAGGATACGAACTATGTAGCGGGAGAATATTCCAAGAGCGGAAAATACACAAATGAGTATGTTGGCATACAGATTCAGATTCCCGACGGGCTGGGCCAGCTGGATGCGGAGTATCTGGAAGCGATCAAGGAACAGGATATCGATGACGCCACAGATGACAGAGATAAGACCCGAATCGCCGGCACCCTCTATGAGAACATGTTCCTCGGTGACCAGGGCGAGTATATCATGATCCAATTCCTGAACATGCCACTCGGCGTACCGGATCATCCGGATTACAACGAAGAGAAGTACCTCGAAGATAATCAGGCGCTCTTGGAAGGTATCCTCAAAAGATTCGGCGTCAAGGTGGAATTCAGTGAGAAAACACAGGTGACGATTAGCGGAACCGAGTACTGGAAACAGACGTGTACTATGGATGGAGTCCCATGGACCTGGTATGTGAGAAACATCGATGATCAGGTGATGTGCATCATCGCGATCAGAGCGATCGAAGATACGGACAACCTGTTCGAATAATCACCAGTCATACGATAAATGAAAAGCAGCTTTCGCCGTGCCTCCGCAGGAGCTCCGCTCCGAGGACAGCACAAGAAAGCTGCTTTTTCATTTACTGTACTTATTTGCAATTCCGGATGCGGTATAACTGTATGGTTTGATCAGACAGATATACCCCTGACCTGTGACCCAGCGAGTGATTTCTTTAATGAGCATAGAAGTCTTACCATGTGTTCCGATATCGCAGTGGATCTGAAAGGCGACATGCAGATCATCGATAGTATAGTCCTTCTCGAGCAGAGGTGTTTCCAGCGCACTCAGAAGTTCATTGGCCACACGGAGGCTCCGACCGGTCTCTTCGTTGATCTTCTGTCTGAGATTTCGGATCAGCGGAAGAAACTCGATGTTATAAAAGTAGATGCCGCCACGGCCTTTGCGGTGGACTGCGATGACTTCTACCATCTTGGTTTCTTTTCCGCTCTGACTGTCTGTACCGACCGTGATCTCGTACTGTGCGTCGGTATCTTCCATGAGATACCCTGCGACACGACTCGCGATCTCGTCCATACTCATTTCTTTTCCACTTGCTGCTCTGAACACTAAAATCACTCCTTTCGTCAGATATACATAATAGGAGAAGCAAACTAAAACGTTGAGATTGTTGGCGTTTTGCCATGACATTCGATGTTGTTGGCAACATCTATCACACCGCCGGTTAAGCGGTAGTCATGATGAGCACCGATTTTGAGAAAACCGGCAAACACTTACCTGACCTTTCATAGATTTCCTTTGGGCACATTCTTCCTTGCGGGATGCACAGCTTGCAGGCTGTTAGAGTTGCACTTACTCGTACTTCCTCTTACCGCGTCTTGCGGACTTGGTAAGCCACCATTTTTCAGATGGATAAGCTCATTTTCAGGCATCAGGTGATCAGCACTTTTGCTTTACTGAAGATTCCACCGGAATCGAACCGGCAACATTTCGCTTATCAGGCAAACGCTCTACCAGTTGAGCTAAAAATCTTGCTCTTAGGCTACGAGGCTGATCTTCGGACACCCGTACCTTTTGGGTACAGTCCATCCATCGCAACCTTGCTGGTCTTGTTATCGACATCGCTCGATCGTATCCGACCTGTCTTTCGTTTTCAGACCGTCCGCGACCGTTAATCCGACACTTGCTTTTACGAAGCTCGTGTCGAAGAACTACTGACCTGCTTTCCGTTTCCGGATACCCGGCATTTTCCGATACCGTCATTCCTCCATAGTTCTCACCAGTTGGCCTCGAACCGTAGGTGAATGCAGATCATGTAGGTTTTCCGATGAACACCGGTCACCCGATGTCGCAAACAAAGTGAGCCTTCGTTTACTTTATCCCTGTTGCCAGGTTTATCTGACGGCCCGAAACCGGCCGGTCAATAAATTGACGATCGCATAGGATACATACATCCGATGCGGGTGGTAGGAACACAGAGACTCGAACTCTGAACCTCCGGCTTATGAGGCCAGAATGGGAACCGACCCTCCCTGCCATATTGGTGACCCCTGCGGGAATTGAACCCATCCTCTTCACATTGAAAGTGTGATGTCGTAACCACTTGACCAAGGGGCCGAGATTGTTGGCGACCATACGGGGAGTCGAACCCCGATCTTCGGCGCGACAAGCCGACATAATACCGCTATACCATATGGCCATACTGGTGGATCTAAAGAGATTCGAACTCCTGTCTTACGGATTAAAGGTCCGCTGTTTTACCACTAAACTACAGATCCGAAAATGGGGAAGGAGAGTGCTTTTCGCTGGGAGTTTTCTTCGCGAAAAGCACTTCCCGCAGTTCCCCTCAGATGACCCGAAAAAGAGTGCCTGGTTCTTTATCTGTCATCTGAACTGGCTCCCGGGGTGGGGCTCGAACCCACGACCTTTCGGTTAACGGCCGAACGCTACTACCAGCTGAGCTACCCGGAATTGTTTTCTAGATTGTCAAGGTTCGTGAAGAACAAAAAAGGACCGCCCGATTCTTTTTTTCTTCATCGAGCGGTCCTGCTGAATCACATTTTGCTTGTGCCTAAACAAAAAAGAATCAACATCGTAATCGCTCGTTTCTGAGGTCATCAATGTTCTTGTTCCAGTCGTATTCGCACTCGTCGATTGCTATGAGGGCATAAGAATAGCGCATGGAATTAAACACCGATGTAAAGAGTGCTTCGAGATTCCTTATCAGGTTTTTCAATGTAAATGTCGCCATTTCTTTCCGTCCTTTCGTTTCAATCAATTTGTGTAAACAAAAAAAGAAGTTCTGCACGATCCAAACTCGACTTTTCGAATTGGATGTCGGACAGGCACTTCCTTCATCTGGTTCGTATTATACCCAGGAAAAATGATTTGTAAACCCCTTTTTTCAAATTTGTTGAAAAAATTTTTATGCGCCGCAAACCCCTTATATTATTAATATATAAGGCATTCCCGACGAAACAAAAATAGAGATTTCGAAGTGCCTCCGCAGGAAACGAAGATTCCGAGGACAGCACAGGAAATCTCTTCTTTTGTTACTTCAGGATCGCGGTGAGTTTCGAATCTTCGACGATGAGTTTCTTGGCAAGTTCTCTGTATTTTTCTTCGTGCAGATAAGTATGTCTGTGCGGCTTGATCTGAGGGGCCATGTCGACCGCATCGCAGTAATCGGATGCCTTCAGGTCAAGGGTCGCGCAGTAGTCCCAGAAGCCGGTCTTGGTAAATACGGTGTCGATCCTCTGGTAGCGGTGGTTACAGATCTTGCACATGATGTATGTGGCAATACCGACCTGAACGCCGTGCAACTGGGGCTTCTCCAGAAGAAGGTCGAGCGCGTGGGAGATCAGGTGCTCGCTTCCGGAGGTCGGGGCGGAAGATCCGGCGATCTCGTTAGCGATGCCGCTCATCGCGAGAGAGTCGAGAAGCTCTTTCAGGAAGAGTTCTTCGTTAATGGATTCAAATGGTGTCCTGACGAAGGAATTGACAGCCTTCTTCGCGATCATGAAGGCAAAGTCATTGACCTCGTCATAGCCGAGATCTTCTTCGTGCTGCCAGTCATAGGTGGAAGAGATCTTCGCGACCATATCTCCGATCCCGGAATACAGGAAACGGACCGGTGCGCTCTTGATGACGTCGGTATCAACGAGGATACCGAAGGCGAGCTTCGCCGGAAGGGATCTTCTGTGGCCACCGATCGTAAGTGAGGCGCTCGAACTGGAGAATCCATCCGATGAGGAACTGGTCGGCACGCTGATGAACGGGATGTGAAGAATAAAACCGATGTAC
>JAEEIT010000018.1 GCA_016281535.1 Clostridia bacterium
AAGAAGGAAGAGAAGAAATGCTGGCTTTGCGGATTCTGTCCGTGTCCGCTGGGACTGTGCATCTTTATCTGGATCGCGATCCTGATCGTGATCACGGTCGTAGTCATCGTGATCGTGAAGAAGACACGGGAAAAGAAGAAGAACACGCCGGATAAAGAATAAGAAGGAATGCGGGCGAAGCGGAATCGCGAAATAATCAAATATGATATCAACATGAAAGGCTGAGGAAAATACTATGTTTATAAGTAATGATATCAAATACGTAGGTGTAAATGACCATAAGATCGATCTGTTCGAGGGGCAGTATGTGGTGCCGAACGGCATGGCGTATAACTCGTATGTGGTCGCGGACTATAAGGTCGCGGTCATGGATACGGTGGATAAGAATTTCACCCATGAGTGGCTCGATAATCTTGAAAAAGCACTGGACGGCAAGGCGCCGGATTATCTTGTTGTCCAGCATATGGAACCGGACCATTCGGCGAATATCGTGAACTTTATGAAGACCTATCCGAATGCCGAGATCGTGTCGTCGCAGAAGGCCTTCACCATGATGAAGAATTTCTTCGGGACGGAGTTCGAGGACCGTCGGATCGTGGTCGGTGAGGGCGATGAGCTCCCGCTCGGCAAGCATGTGCTGAAGTTCGTGGCCGCGCCGATGGTGCATTGGCCGGAGGTCATCATGACATACGACACCTACGATAAAGTGCTTTTCTCGGCGGACGGATTCGGAAAATTCGGCGCGCTCGATGTGGAAGAGGACTGGGCGTGCGAGGCGAGACGCTACTATATCGGCATCGTCGGGAAGTACGGCGCGCAGGTGCAGCAGGTCCTTAAGAAAGCGGCGGGACTGGAGATCAAGACGATCTGTCCGCTGCATGGTCCGGTGCTGACCGGAGATCTTACGCCGTATCTCAAGCTCTATGACACCTGGTCTTCCTACGGTGTCGAGACGGAGGGCATCGCGATCTTCTATACGTCGGTGTACGGGCACACGAAGGCGGCGGTGGAGCTGCTGGCCAATAAGCTTAAGGAGAACGGCTGTCCGAAGGTCGTGGTCAATGACCTGGCCAGAGAGGATATGGCCGAGTGCGTGGAGGATGCCTTCCGCTATGGGCGTATCGTGCTGGCGACGACGACGTATAATGCGGATGTGTTTCCGTTCATGCGTGAGTTCATCCATCACCTGACCGAGAGGCAGTTCCAGAATAAGACGATCGGTATGATCGAGAACGGTTCGTGGGCGCCGCAGGCGATCCGCACCATGAAGGGGATGCTCGAGAAGAGTAAGAACATCACCTATACCGAGAATAATGTGAAGATCATGTCGGCCTTAAATGACGAGTCGAAGGCGCAGGTCGATGCGCTGGCGAAAGAGCTGTGCCAGGATTATCTCGCGCAGAAGGATGATACGGCGAATAAGAACGATCTGACGGCGCTCTTTAATATCGGGTATGGCCTTTATGTCGTGACGTCGAATGACGGCAAGAAGGATAACGGCCTGATCGTGAATACGGTGACGCAGGTGACGAATACGCCGAACCGGGTTGCGGTTACGATCAATAAGCAGAACTATTCGCACCATGTTATTAGGCAGACGGGTGTCATGAACGTGAACTGCCTGTCGGTCGAGGCGCCGTTCAAGGTGTTCGAGACGTTCGGCTTCCAGAGTGGAAGAAGTGTCGATAAGTTCGCGGGCTCGGAGGAGACGCTGCGCTCGGATAACGGACTGATCTTCCTGAGTAAGTATATCAATTCCTTCATGTCCCTGAAGGTCGAGGACTATGTGGATCTGGATACTCACGGAATGTTCATCTGCTCCGTGACGGAGGCGCGTGTGCTCTCGGATAAGGAGACGATGACGTATACCTATTATCAGAAGAGCGTCAAGCCGAAGCCGGAGACGGAAGGCAAGAAGGGCTGGGTCTGCAAGGTGTGCGGATACATCTACGAGGGCGACGAGCTCCCGGATGATTTTATCTGCCCGCTCTGTAAGCATGGTGTGGCTGACTTCGAGCCGATCGGGTAAAAGACAGTATCAATGAAGTTTTCTGAAGAGAACAGGCTTTCGCAGCCTGTTCTTTTTCTGTATACTGACATAGATAAATAATTAGAACGGATGGCATGTCCTATGAATCAGGTTGCACCCTATGTACATAAGGTACAGTATTATGAGACTGACAAGATGAGTATTACCCACCACTCGAATTACGTGCGGTGGATGGAAGAAGCCAGAGTGGACTATTTAAGTCAGATCGGGTGGGATTTCGATAAGCTGGAGGCGACGGGCGTTGCTTCTCCGGTGGTTTCTCTGGAGGTGCACTATAAGGGGGCGACGACGTTCCCGGAGGACATCTCTATCGTGGTGTCGATCCTGGCGCTGAAGGGCGTGCGGCTGACTCTCGGTTATGAGATGAGAAATGCGGCCGGGAAGGTCGTCTGTGAGGCGAAGTCCGAGCATTGTTTCGTGAACCGGGAGGGCCGGCCGATCCGACTTGAGAAGGATTGCCACGAGTTCTACCAGGCGCTGGCGGAACGGATCGTGGTGACGGAAGAGTAAGCGCCAGGTGGCAGTTGGAAGAGCGGTGGCTGCATGACTGATTAAACTTGAAGTTTCGGATGTCCGGTATGCTGATTTCCGCTCCCAAAGCACCGTGAACAGTGCTTTTGCATAAGTATTCAAGGTAATGAATGGGATTTGACGGGTACGGGGGTCTACCAAGCGGACCCCGACCTACTAAACCTCTCAAAATGAAGATTTGGTATGTCATTTGAGGCGGTTTTGAGGACTCTCGACTTACTAAACTTCTGATTTCGAAAGTTTAGTATGTTATTTCTTTATACATTTGGCTTCTGAAACAGATAAAAGCAGACTAAATGCTTCAGCATCGAGTTTTAGTATGTTATCTGAGCCGGTTTTGAGAGATTCTGACCTACCAAACTACTGAAAATCGAAGTTTAGTAGGTTGGAGGTCGGCCGCTTCACGAGGAGGCGGCGCCCTATTACAGAAAGATGTACTAGCGTATTCTCAATGTCGAAATGATTGCCTGAAGATGACAATTTCTTTATTTTTCTGTACAATTGGGAAATTCGCTTATGCAGCAAAATAAAATAGCACCGTGAGGGACTATACATTTTCCGAACAAAGGAGGGAACTCAAAAATGAGAAAAACAAAATGTATACGTCTGTTTGCACTAATTCTGACCGTTGCGATGATGTGCACAGCCATGTCCATGGCTGTGTTTGCGGAGCCGGGGGATGAAGGAAACGGGCAGACAACGACAGTAGAGTACTATGACGAGAATGGATGCGTGAAATCGAAGTCCTGTATAAAGGTTACGGATACTCCTGATGAGAACGGGGAGATCGTGCTGGAGGATGGATGGTATCAGATTCAAGGTATAGATACGATACTTAGTAGAATTCATATCGTGGGCGATGTTCATCTTGTCGTAAATGTCGGGAATTCATATTGTGCAATTCTGAAGGGAATCCGCGTTTCAAGTGGGAATTCACTAAGCGTTTATTCTGCGGTGGATAACAAAGGTATTTTGGTGAGAAGTCCTGGTCCGGACTTTGATAGCAATATTGCTATTATTGGTGGAGATGCGGACGAAGACAATGGTGATATCTTTATTTACGGAGGTGAGATAGTTGCTATTGGCTATGGGCATCCGACAATTGGTAAAGGCAAAAATGCAAGTGGAACCTCATGCGGAGACATTAAAATAGTCGGCGGAAATCTGCAGTCGCAAGGTGGTTTCATTGATCTCGGAAGTGGTGGGAAAGTGACTTGTAGTCCGGGTATTACACCTTATAAGGACGATTCTAGCGAAACATACACGGTTTGCGACAATCATGACGATACTACAGACAACGACGGGATCTGCGACTTGTGTAATGCCCCATTGAAATGTAATGTGACGTTTGACACGCAGGGCGGTTCGGCGGTAGATGCGCAGGATGTTGACTTTAATGGTACGGTGGAGAAGCCGGCGGATCCAGAGAAGAACGGAGCCACATTTGACGGATGGTACTGCGATGGCGAGCCCTATGACTTCCGTAATCTGGTAAGATCGGACAAAACGATTGTGGCGAAGTGGGAAGATGGGAAAGTTGCCCGTGCCCAGTCGGCAACGGTGATCTACGAAGGTGGTTTGAAACTCCGATTCACACTGAAGTTCTCGGAGCTCCTTCTTGATGATGCGAATGCATATGTTACATTTACAAAGAACGGTGAAGATCTGAAGACATATACTTTGGCAGACAACGCGGATGAAAATGGGGTTGCGCAGTTTGCTTTCCCGGTCGAGGCGCCGGACTGGATGGATGAGGTCAAGGTTGCGGTCTACGACGGTGAGGGGAACAAGGTCGTCTTCCGAAATGCGAACGAGGAGGAGTATCAGAACGACGTGCTTGCGTACTCCGTATACCAGCACTGCCTGGATGCCGATGCATATAGCGAGAGCTACCGGGCACTCGTTAAGAATGGTCTTTACTACTACTGCGCGAATGCACAGAAGTACTTCGACCATAATGCGGAAGCTTTAGGTGATCTCAATATTACGCCGCCTTCTGTTACGGTGGTCGACAGATACAAGATGAGTACTTCCGGATCCAGACCTTCGTGGCTTACATCGACATCACTTCGTGTGAACTTCCTGGATAACAATACGCTTCGTGCCACTTTCGTTCTGTCAGAAGCTGACATCAGCAACTATTCTTTCTTGCTGAAAGATAGTGAAGGCAATCCTGTCACGACTTCGGCAAAACGTCTCGGCAAGGGCAAGTATGCACTGGATGCTGAAGACATCTCCGCAGCGAATCTGACAAATGCGTACACATTCACGATCACAAACAATTCCACACAGGAATCGTACACGATCACGGCAAGCTGCATGTCTTATGCGATCATGTCCATGCAGAAAGGTACCACACAGGAGATGAAGGATCTCGGTCAGGCGTTCTACCTGTACGGCCTGTATGCTGATGCATACTTCTCAGGTCAGTAATAAGAACGCATTGGCAAAACAACATTGCTTGAGTAAAGGAGAGATGTATAATGAAAGAGAAATATGATCCGCTAGAGATGGATGTCATCGTTTTCGATGATGACAATGTCGTCAGGTGTTCGAACTGGGGCGAAGATATTCCGATCGACGATGAATAGAATGGTTAATGGAATGGATAAGAGAAAACTTCTGATAATCGGTGCAGTGGTCTGTCTTCTGATCGTTGGTCTGGGGCTTACGTTCTGGAAGCTTGGCGCGAAGAACCCTTCTTCGAGTGATACTTCTTCAGAAGCACTGGACTCGTCCGTGCAGGGTGATGTTTCTTCTCCGGCGGAAGGTGCGACGACGGATCCGCAGACCGGGGATCCGGTAACGGAGCCGGGAGACGTCACGAGCGGGGAGCCGGGTAACGAGAGCACGATTCCTGCGGATACGTCGAAGCAGGAATCTGCGACATCGCCGTCGACCACGAACAAGGGATCGGAAACGACCTCGAAGACGACGATACAGGGTGAATCCTCCTCGTCAGAAGGCACGAAGGCTCCCTCTGAACCGAAGACAACGGACTCGCAGAATGCCGGTGAACCGGAAGGCAGCAAGTCGAATGACACTAAGCCTTCAGAAAGTGGAACGAAGATGACGGTTGAGACCGAAGAGGGGGAGATCATCATCGATGAACCGACCTCGCCAGGAACATCCGATAACGGTGGAAATGGCGGAAATGGTGGCAACGGCGGTGGAAAGGATGCAGATCCTACTTCCTCTACGCAGCCGGATGACGGGTTCGGTTCGAAGACACCGTCCGGTGACGATAAGGGAACTTCCGAAAATGAAAGTGGAAAGCAGGATGGCGGTAGTTCTTCCGGCACAACTTCATCTGAACCGAATGAAGGCGGAAATCAGACACCGCCTTCTGATGAACCTCCTACGACGACACGGAAGCTGTATCGTGGCGATCTGGCAGGAGAAGAAGATACGAATATCTGAGAGGTACTTCTTATAAAACAGTTCCGCGCAAGAGCGGGAAACGATCTACGATCGAAGGAAAATCAGAATCAGGAAATGGTCCGTGCGGCTTACAGCTTTTAGAAAAGCTCCGCACGGACCATTCTTTTTGTTGGGAGTGAAGGCGTACATGAAGCATTCTTTTCGCTTTCTGGTGGTGGTGCGTGCGTGGTGTGTTCTTTCTCTGTTTCGGTTTCGAGAAGCGGATATCCGAAATGACAAAGATTTTTTCTGAAACAATGGACTTATATAGATGTATGGCTTAAAATAGCATCATGAGAAACTTTGGTATTGGGATATAAGGAGGATGACTCATGCAGAAAAAGAGCAGCAGACGTTTTCTTTCGGTTCTTCTGAGTTTGGCACTGGTGATCGGGATCATTCCGATGACTGTGTTCGCAGATAATGCAGAAACAGTTCTTGTGGAGTATTATCTTTTAGGAGATACCGGAGATACAGCAGAGAAGACCTGTGAGGTCGTGACTTCTGAAACGTTAACATTGACACAGGGATCCGTCACGGACGGATGGTATGTAGTCAATTCGGAGGTTAAGCTTGAAATAAATGACCGTATTGAGGTGAAGGGTGTTGTGAACCTGGTCCTTGCCAATACGGGTGACTTCTGTGCCTTCGAAGGAATTCATGTCGGTCCGGAAAGCTCGCTGACCATCTATCGCGCAGTCGGTGAGGGTGGATATCTTACTGCTGATAGCATGTCCTCTGTATCTTCCGGGTGTGCCGGTATCGGTGGAAACAATGAGGAATTAAACGGTAGGATTACGATCAATGGCGGAACGATTAGCGTACGTGGTTATGAAGGGGGCGCAGGAATCGGATCCGGAGCGGATGCCAACGATGACAGCAATGGTTATCAGCCGATCACCATTAATGGTGGAACGATCTCGGCTTCCGGAATGTATGGAGGAGCCGGGATCGGCGGTGGCGACAAAGCTTTAGTCGGTGGTATCACAATCAATGGCGGCAGCGTCGAGGCCTATGGAAGTACGGGTGCAGCCGGTATCGGAAGCGGTGGTGCTTCTGTAAGCAAAGTGAACATATTCATCAATGGCGGTGACGTGCGTGCGATTGGAGGAGTAGATGGCGCCGGAATCGGTACCGGATCTGAAGGTGTTGTAGGCACGATTCAAATTAATGCAGGAAAAGTTTATGCGAAAGGCTCCGATTATGGCCCGGGTATTGGCGGTTACGTTTTCCCGGAAGATGCTTCCATCTATTTTGGAATGGGTGGAAAAGGAGTTACCGTCGAAGCTGTAGGTGGTGGAGAGGGTGGTGCCGGAGTCGGTACTGCAGCAGATGTTGATGATTGTGGTTTCACCTGTACGATTTTTGACAACGCGGACTTGACATTAATTGGCGGTTTGGGCGCAGCCGGTCTCGGCGGAGGCTATAAAACTGCCGTCACCCTCCATTGGCAGCTTAATCCGTCTTCGTCGATTCAGGCAAAGATCAATGCCGGTTCATATGGCGATACGTATGCTGAGGCGATCGGCGACGGTGTGGATGCCGGAGATGGAAAGCTGACTGTCCAGTATATGGGTTATTGTGGAGTGGCGGTTTTTGACGAGAATGGGGATCCGGTCCTTGAGGAAAATCGAAACACGGCCTTCTCCCATCGTTCTGTGACGCTTGCGACATGTAAGCATCCGGATAGTGTATCCTACGAGGATTTTGTAGATGAATCAGGGTTTTCCTGGCACAATAAGATTCTAGACTGTAAATATTGCGACCAGTACCTATCGGGATCAGACTATCATCTGCCCCACGCGTTTGATCCGCAGACGCATACTTGTGAATGCGGCCATAAGGCATACGCGGTTTCTGTGAACGGATGGTCAAGGGATCAGTGGAAAGTCTGGAATGACGAGACCGATCCCGGATATGCCGCCGAGAATGCATATGCGATTCTGTATCCTTATGTGGATGGCCCGGAGCGGGAGATACATGTCGTTTCCGCAACCTACGTCGATCCGGAAGATGGTCAAGTCAAGACTCTGACTGAAGAGGATATGATAATCAGTGACCCATACCAGGTAGATGGTAATCATTATGCGTATCCTGTCCGGTTTATGATGCCGGCTGCAGACGTAAGCTTCGAGATCTATCTGGTCATGAATATTTCCTTTGATACGAATGGTTCTTCCGATGAAATGGAGCCTCTTACCATCGATCAGGGATCGGAGTTCGAGCTCCCGGACTGCACGGCGGAAGCTCCGGAAGGAAAGGTCTTCCAGGGATGGACAGTAAACGGCAGTGATACGGTCTATGCTTCCGGAACAGAACTCACGATCACGGAAGATGTGGTCCTTCAGGCGCAGTGGACCGATACGGTATGCTATCACACGGAGTTTGACTATGTCGCTTCGGAGAACGGTCATGCGAAGATCTGCCGTTCCTGCGGGGTTCAGCTGGGCGCAGAAGAAGCCCATATCGATGACGCGAAGGATTTCGTCTGCGATCTATGTGGGGAAGATGTTACTCATGTGTTCTTCCTTCTGGAGAATGATACGGACGCGGAGATCTATAAACATGTGATCATCCCGCGTGGCGGTAAAGTGAATAGACCGCAAGATCCGGAGATCGACGGTAAGGTATTCGATAAATGGATCAATGTTTCTGACGGTGAACCGTTCGATTTCAATACGGAAATAGATGTGGTGAATATCGCTCTGGCTCCGATCTGGGACGATGCAGAGTCTGTGACCATGAAGTCTGCCTCGGTGGTATTTACCGCGGGACTGCAGCTGCAGTTCACGATGGAGCTGTCGGATTCGTTCCTCGAAGATCCGAATGCTTCGATCGAATTCTTTAAGGGCGAAACTAAGATCGAACCGACGTCGGTTTCTGAAGAGGGAAATATCCGGATATACCGCGTAGATGTTCCGATCCTTGAGTTCAGGGATGCGGTCGTTGTCAAAGTGAACCCCAGTGGACAGCATCGTGCGTATTTCTATCATCCGGATGGGGAAACGCTATATGCGGATAATGAGTTCATTTATTCCATGAAGCTTTATGTGCAGGATGTGATCACAAGTGATGATACGTCCGAATCGATGAAGATGCTGGCAGCGCACGTGGCACTTTACTATCAGTATGCTTATCATTTTTTCAAAGGACAATACGGACAAGAAGGAACGCATGCTGATCCGGCTATCGATAACTTCGCGGTAACGGAAGAGATGCTTGCGGCTTACGGTGCGAAGAAACTGGTTACAGAAGCACCGGGCGTCGTGGGTACCTCTCTTAATGTTCTGTTCGAGTCGGACAATACTCTGAGAATGTCGTTTAAGCTGGATGCGGGATGCTCGCCGGATGACTATACATTCGCGTATTCTGATGGTGAGAACGTATACACTGTCGAACCGGTCTCCATCGGGAGCAACCGCTGGGCGATCCTTGTCGAGGATATCGCCGCTCCGAACCTGGGGTATATGTACCAGTTCACCCTGACGCATAAGGAAACACAGAAGACGTATGTTGTTTCGGCAAGTGTTATGTCTTACTGCCTATTGGCTTCTGAGAAGGGCAGCGAGAAGATGCAGGGCCTGGCAAAAGCACTGTACTGTTATGGTGAGGCGGCATTTGCCTACTTCGATTCTCTGGGACAGTAAGCGAGAAGGAACGATCGAGTTTAGGATGGAAGGTGAGTAGATATGGAGAAATATGAAGAACTGGAACTGGAAGTGATCTGCTTCGAGAGAGAGGATATCGTTACCGAATCCACGACTCCTTCAGGAGAAGAGATGGAGTTCTGAGTAGCAGATGACCGTGCCTTTTCTGACGGGTTTCCATATCCGTCAGAAGGTGGTCCTCTCGGTATAGCGGTCGCGGTACTGTTTCGGTGTGAGGCCGCAGTCCTTCTTAAGAAGGTTCGTAAAGTAACTCTGACTCGGGAAGGCGAGCGATGCGGAGATCTCGGCGATGGAATAATCGGATGAGATCAGCATCGACTTCGCCGTCTCGAGTTTTTTATTCAGGATATATTCACTGACCGCATACCCCGTCTCCTTCTTAAAAAGCCGGGAAAGGTAGGACGGGGAGAGATTCGTGACCTCGGAAAGAAGGGGGAGCATGATGCGTGTGTGGAGATGTTCGTAGATATAGTTGATGCACGTTTTCACAGACTTCGAACTGACGGCGTTCCTTCTTACGTTCTGCATACGCTGGGCGTAGTGGATGCACATGTCGTTATGGATGTCCGTGATCTCCTGCGCCGACTGCGCCTCGTCGCCGAGACGGATGTAGTAGTCACTGAGGCTATAGGCCTCGGCGACGGAGAGTCCGCTGGAGATACAGTAGCGGGCGACCATGGCGGTCGTGATGGTCAGATGGTATTTAAGATTCGAGAGCGGATCGGTAGAGAGGACACCGAAGCCTTCCTTCTCGTGGAAAGGCTCGGAGAGAAGTTTTCTGACCTGACGGATGTCGCCGCTACGGATCGTCTCGTAGAAATCGATCTCCGGCGCGAAAGGCGCGTGGTGCAGTTCATACTCGCGGTGAAGAAATTCCTGATAGGAGATCTTCTTTCTTCGTGTGGTCATAAGATGCCTCCCAAGCAGCTGACGGAATGCGTACCGGCGGATACGGGATGCGCCGGAGAAATGCAAGCGTGTCGAAGGAAATAAGGAAATCAAAAAAACACAAGGGGATAGTGCTTCTTACATAGTATTGTAGCATGAAAAAGTAAAAAAAGATATGAAAAAGCAATAAGGTTGCTCGGATAATTGCTATTTTGAAACCAACATAGGCATTTTCTATTTTTCATGTTATGGAGGCAATCATGAAGAAACTAAGAATTACGAGTGCGATCCTGGCGCTGACGATGCTGGTTTCGCTGTGTGCATGTGACAAGAAGGAAACGACTACGACAGAGGCACTGACATCGGAGCCGACGACCACGGAGACAGAGCTGGCTGAGGTGAAGACACAGACGCCGGACATCGAAGGATATAATCTTCTGTGGGCCGATGAATTCGACGGCGACGCGATGGACGAAAGCAAGTGGAACTACGAACCCCATGAGCCGGGCTGGGTGAATAACGAACTGCAGGAATACACCACCTCGACGGACAATGTTTTCGTCCGGGACGGTAAGCTTGTCCTGAAGGCGATCAAGTCGGAAAAGAACGGCAAGGATTACTACACGTCCGGGAAGGTGACGGGACAGAATAAGACCGATTTCCTCTACGGGAAGGTCGTCGTATCGGCGAAGGTGCCGGAAGGCCAGGGACTCTGGCCGGCGATCTGGATGATGCCGAAGGATGAGTCGTACTACGGACAGTGGCCGAAGTGCGGCGAGATCGATATCATGGAGTCGCTGGGGCATCAGACGAATATCTCCTATTCGACGATCCATTACGGCGAGCCCCATGGCGAGCAGCAGGGATCCATCGAGAGATCGGGCGCAGACAGCTTCTCGGCGAAGTTCCACGAGTATTCGGTGGAGTGGGAACCGGGCGAGATGCGTTTCTACACGGACGGGGAGCTGGTGCTGACCTGTAACGACTGGTTTACCGCCGTACAGGGCGAGGATGACAAGCCGTATCCGGCGCCCTTCGATCAGCCGTTCTTCGTCCAGCTGAATCTGGCGGTCGGCGGAAACTGGCCGGGGAACCCGGACGCGACAACGGATTTCTCGAAAGCAGAGTTCGAGATCGACTATGTGCGTGTATACCAGAAGCCCTCTTACGATACGAATGTCAGCAAGCCGGAACTGCCTTTCCGCGAGGCGCTGCCGGACGGTAACTTCATCCGCAACGGCAACTTCTCCGAGGTGGAAGACCTGACGGATGATGTGGACTGGAAGTTCCTGCTGTTTAACGGCGGTGAGGGCGCGGCCGAGATCCGCGACGGGGAGATGATCATCACATCGACGAACTGCGGAACGGAGGAGTATTCCGTCCAGCTGGTGCATCCTGATCTTCCGATGCGTAAGGGACATAAGTATAAAGTGACCTTCGATATCAAGGCCGATGAGGAGAGAAAGTGTATCGTGTGTATATCGGCGCCGAATGCGGGCTGGATCCGTTATCTGCCGGACACTTCAATTGATGTGCCGACCGAGTGGAAGACCTATGAGTTCGAGATCGAGATGAAGGAGAAGGACGATAACAACGGCCGTCTCGAGTTCAATATGGGTAAGCACGGGGATACCGCGACGATCCACATCACGAATGTGCGCGTGGAGGAAATAACCGGTTAAGGTGCAGGGGGTATTTCCCAAGGCGTGTTCCCAAGACGGGAGCACGCCGTGGGGACCTTCTTAAATTGACATTTCCCGGAAGAAACGGCACAATAGTGACGTGATGAGAACGGATGTGGAATTGAAAAAATCCAAGACCGCGAAGCAGCAGCTTCTTGAGGTGCTCTTCTATGTGACGGCCGTGATTGCGGTCGTTACGGTTCTGCGCGGTTTCTTCGAGGGAAAACCACTGAACGATTATTTCTGGCATGAGAAGGTCGGGGAGTGGATCGTGAAGAACAAGGAAGTCCCGACGTACGGGATCTATTCCTGGTTCGCCAAAGACAGCGGGCTGTACTGGTTCTCGCATGAGTGGCTGAGCGGTGTGCTGATCTATCTCACTTCCTTCGGAAGCCTTAGTGCGGCGCTTCTTTCTGCGATGGTGATGCAGTTTCTGCTTCTGTTCCTGATGATGTTCCGCACCCGGAAATACGCCGAGAAGAACATACTCGTGTTTAGTGCTTTTCACATTGTGTCGGCATATGTCCTGAACAAGTATTTCTATCCGCGTCCGCACCTTTACAGCTACTTCCTTCTCTTCTTCGAGCTGGCGATCCTGTATAAGGTAAGACACGACGAGAAGAATACGAAAACCGTTTTCTTCCTGCCCTTGATCGCGGTGCTGTGGGCGAATATCCACGGCGGATCGTCGAACCTCACTTATATCCTCCCGGTCTTCGTGATCCTGACGTCGCTCTTTTCATTCTCCATCGGGAAGGTCGTCTTCACGAAGCTTCCGAAGGAGAAGATGAAGAACCTTCTTCTGGCGACGGCACTCAGTGTCATCGGGATCTGTGTTAATCCGCATGGGTTCAAACTTCTGACGTATCCCTTAGAGAATATGAACGATAAGCTGATGCTGTCGGCGATCTCGGAGTGGGCGGCGCCGGACATCAAGACCACGTCGTCGTTTCTCGCGATCATTCCGGTGATCATCGTGGCGCTGGTGTTCTTCCTGACGAAGAAGGAGATCCAGGCGACGGATCTTCTGACGTTCGCCTTCTTTACGTATCTGTATCTTCGAAGTGAGCGTTTCGTCGCGCTTCTGATCATCGGGGCGTGTTTCTATATGTTCGACTATGTGCTGGAACTGGATATCGGGAAGTTCTTTAATCTGTCGGATCTGATCCGGAAAGCGATCTATGCGCTGGGGCTGGTGCTGGTCCTGAGCTACGGGATCTCTACGGTGCAGAAGGGGCTTCTTTCTGGCGGGTTCCCGATCCAGGATAATGTGGTCAGTGATGCGGCGGTCGAGGTGATCCGTGCGCGTGCGCCGCAGCGGATGTATAACCACTATAACCTCGGCGGCGAGCTGATCTATCACGACATCGATGTCTTTATCGACGGGCGCGCGGATATGTATTCGAAGTATAATTTCCAGGACTTCATGGATATGTCGTATCTGAAGCTCGACGCGGACGGGCAGATGGTCACGGGGAGCCTTATTGAGAAGTACCGCTTCGATATGTTCGTGTGTACGACGACGGACAAGATGCGCCTCTATCTCGAGCTTCATCCGGATGAGTATGAATGCATCTACAAGGATGAGAACGTGCTTATTTTCGTTCCGTGCTAAAGGTTGAGCAGATGATTATTTTCGTTCCGTGCTGACGTCCTTCGAGGTGTCTGAAAGGATCTCCTGTTCGTATTCCCCGATCCTGGAAAAGAGCTGGCTGCGGCGGGATTTCAGATCTTCTTCCGGAAGCGGAGTGTTCTCCAGTTTTCTTAACGATTCGACGACGATACTTCCTTGGGCATTTTTCGGTAAGAGGTGATGCGCCGCTTCCGGCGTCGGATCCTCCACCGGTATAGGTGAACCCAAATCCGTATCGTTCCAGATCCTTTCGGCGTAGTCTTCCGCTATCTCCTGAAACGTTTTATACCCGGCTGCTTTTGCTTTCTTAATATCACGCATACGCAGTTCGTTATGGACGTCTTCCGAATCCATCCTCGAGATGGAAGAAAGATGCGGGGAATTGTTTCCTGCCGTGCGGTTGATGACCTTCTTCGCATCGCCCATAAGTGCGATCGTGAGGACACAGAACTCGATCACGTCGGATACGAATACGCGTCGGCTGCCGGGTAAAGCGCCGGAGACGATCTGCCAATCCGGGCGATCGGCGAATTTCTGAAGCTGGATGGAACTTCCGGAGATCTTCGTCAGAAGGTCAGGCATGGTGCAGACCTGGTAGCTGCAGAGCATGGACAGGATGTAAGATCTTGCGATCTGCAGGTTCTTCTTCTTCAGGTCATAAAGGAGTTTCGAGGCCTGTTCGAACTGCCTTCCGGCGATGAGGCTTCGGGCTTTGGTGATGGTTTCGTAGCCGGGGCCGGGGCCTTTAGGCTGCGGCGTCTTCGTTGGTTTCGGGCGTGGGGCCGCGAACGTAGAGCGGGTGCCTGTGGCAGTTCTTGTCGCAGAGGCTCCGGCAAAAGCTCTGATCCCTGGGGCGGGGCGTGGTGCCGGGGCAGGAACTTCAGGTTCCGGGGCAAGTGCTTTTGTATCAGTATTAGGAGCTTCCGGAGCGGGAGCAGAAATCGGAGCGTTTAGAGGCGCGGCATCTGGCGCAGGATTGATTACGGGTGTAGGTGCATCAGCCGGAGCGGGAGCAGGAATCGGGTCCGCGGCAATGGGTGTGGCAATGGGCGCAGGTTGCGAAGAACCGCAGCTATCCACGATGCTCTTGCCGCACTCGGAGCAGACCCAGGCATGGGTGAAATCATCAAACGCCATGGTGGCGCCACAAAGGGGACATACTTTCTCAGCCATACGCACCTCGCTGGATGGAAGAGGCGCGCATGCGGTGCCTCTTCGCGTTTTATGTGTAGTATGAATGGATTATACCAAAAGGTGAAGGTTGCGTCTGCTTGTTGGGAGAGAGGCGGAAGGCATGACGTGAGATTCTGGAAAAAGTCCATGTAATGGTCCATGTAAAGGTGGGTTACATGGACCATTACATGGAATAGTGCGGAAAGTCTATGAGATGGTCCATGTAGAGGCATATTACATGGACCACTACATGGAATACCGTGGAAAGTCTATGAGATGGTCCATGTAGAGGTATGTTACATGGACCACTACATGGACCATTCTGGAAATCTTAGTTCTGCTTGTGTAAGTTGAGGCCGGTGCCATCACAGGCTTCGCATACAAGGGTGCCGTGACAGCCCTGGCATTCTTCGGTTCCGGTGCCGTCGCAGATGCTGCACACTTCGAGACCGGTTCCGTTACAGTTGAAGCAGGTTACTTTACCGGTGCCGCCGCATTCTTTGTGATTGCCGGAACCGCCGCAGGCGTCGCAACTCTGACCGTTGTCGGCGACTCCTGTGCCACCGCACTTGTGGCAGTTGCCGTTGTCACATGGGCAGGGCTGATAGCCGTTGTCGCAGTCACCGAGGTGGCAGGGTACTTTTCCGGCGCCATGACAATTCATACACTCAACGACACCTGTCAGATCGCAGCGGGTGCATTTGCCGGAGCCCTGGCAGACAGGGCATCCCTCTACCTTCTGGTCATTGCCACCCGGGTTCTGAGACGGATCGTCGGGGTTGCCTGGATCGTCGGGATTACCCGGATCGCCGTCCGTTGGCTGCGGGTCATCGGGATTACCTTGATGGTTGCCGGGATCAGCCTGGTTCGGGTCGCCTGGATGATCAGGGGCATTCGGATCACCCTGATCGTCCGGAGAGGGAGTATTGGGATCACCCTGATTATCCGGCGGCGGGGGATTGGGATCGCCCTGATTGGGATCCGGCTGGTCGCCGCGATCGACGACGAACTGGATGTCCGGTTCTACATTCGTGGCAGCAGCGATGTGGAGCTCCCTTTCCTGGGCGACTTCACTTACTGACTGTTCCAGTTCAGCAAGCATCTGCTCCGCATCTCCGCTGGTTGCACGACTGTCCAGCATGGAGATATTGACCGTGCCGTTATCCTTCAGAAATCCATGGTCGATGCTGGATCGGACGATGTCCTTCAAGCTGTCCCGAATGGTCCTGCCTTCCCAGACGATCTCGCCCAGGAGACTCTTCGCATCATCGTTAAGAGCATCCAGCCGGAATATCTCGTTCCTCTCATTTATGTATGCCATGAAAGACGGGTTGATCGAGATCACCACTGCGTGGAGATATTCTTCCGGGGAATCCTTCAGAATCTCTTCTTTCTGGGGAAGAGAATCAGAGGAAGTAGCCGGAGCGGCACTGTCTGAGGCAACAGAGGAGACAGAAGGGGTGCTGCCGGTAGTTTCATTTGCAGAAGTCTCGGATTTCTCGCCGCATGCGCAGAGACCAAGGATCATGGACGCGACGACAAGACAGGTGGAAAAATGTTTCAAGGATTGTCGATTCTTCATAATGGCACTCCTTTCGATAAACTTCGGGTTGTATATGCCTTCATGCTAACAATCAAGAATGGCGAAACTATTACCAAATTGGAAATAGATGTGCGCGGTGCCGGGATAGGGGGAGGGTGATCGGCGGAAAATGACATTTGTCATGTCGGGAAGTGATGGGGCTCACTAACGGCGGGAAGACGGTTATGGAATAATGGAACCATGAAGAGCGCGGGAATACCGCCGATTCGGAAAAACACTTGAAATCGCCGCCTCGGAGAATGCCGGGCAGCAAGAAAAGAAAAAGAGAGGATAGAAAAATGAGTGAGATCATTAAAGTAGACGGACTGGTCAAGCGCTATAAGGAGCTGATCGCGGTGGATAACTTCAGCATGAAGGTCAATGAGGGCGAGATCCTCGGACTTCTGGGACCGAACGGATCCGGTAAATCCACGACCATCAACTGTATCCTTTCTCTTCTGGAGTTCGATAAGGGAACGATCACGATCCAGGGTAAGGAGATGACGCCGAAGTCCTATGACATTAAGAGCCAGATCGGTGTGGTCCCGCAGGAAGTGTCCGTTTTCGAAGAGCTGACGGTATACGAGAACATCGATTTCTTCTGCGGCCTTTACATCACGGATAAGGAAGAGAGAAAGAAGAGAGTACAGGAAGCCATCGATTTCGTCGAGCTGAATGACTTCAAGAAGTTCCGTCCGAAGAAGCTCTCCGGCGGTCTTAAGAGAAGACTGAACATCGCCTGCGGCATCGCCCATAAGCCGAAGATCATTTTCTTCGATGAGCCGACCGTGGCGGTGGACCCACAGAGCCGAAACAAGATCCTCGAGGGGATCGAGCAGCTCAGGAAAGAAGGCGCGACGATCATCTACACGTCCCACTACATGGAAGAAGTCGAGCAGATTGCAGACCGGATCATCATCATCGATAAGGGACAGCTGATCGCCGAGGGTACGGTGGATGAACTTAAGAGCATGATTAAGAAGAGCGAGATCATCCGGATCGAGGCCAAGGGTATCTCTGATGAGGATGTAGAGAAGATCAGAAAACTGGATAACGTTTTCGGCGTGGAATATGACGGGAAGATCTTGAAGATCGAGGCCGGTAACGGAAACAACGTAGTCAAGGTCATTACGCTCCTGCAGGAGAAGGGCTACCGCATCAAGAATGTATATTCCGAGCAGCCGACCCTGAACGATGTTTTCCTCGAGCTGACGGGAAAAGAACTGCGTGACGATTAATCTTAGGAGGAATGAGGAAATGATGTTCACATATTATCTGCGCAAGACATTGCGCGACAAGGCATACATCTTCTGGTCACTGGCCTTTCCGATCCTTCTCATGACCTGCTTTAGCGTCACGTTTATGGGTCCGGCCAAAGGCGAAGTGGATTTTAATCCGGTAGAGACCACCATGATCCGCACCGATTCCGGCGACAGTGCTTTTGCAGAAGAATTCGAAAGCGTCCTTCTGAACCTCGCCGATGCGGAAGCAGTCAAGAACAGCAATATGGGATATGACCACGCGGTCATTAAACTTCTCGAAGTCGGTTCCCAGGAAGAAGCCGAAAAGAAGATCCTCGATAAAGATCTCCAGGTGCTTTTCCTGGTGAACGGAGAGAAAGAGACCATCGACGTCAAGGTCGGAGACGGTACCAACATGACTACACTCATGGTTGCAAGAAGCATCTCCGAATCCTTCAGAAGAAACTACACGATCATGAAGGACGCGGCGATAAGCGCGCCGGATCGGATCGGAGCCGTGATGGAGAGCCTCTCGGAATCCATCTCGGTAATGAAGCCGAAGAGCACGTATCTCGGCGATAATGAGAATTCCGCGAATGTGTACCTGTGGTATTTCTACAGCACGATCGTCATGGGCATGTTCTTCAACGTGACCGCCGGTATCCATACGGTGTTCGACATCCAGGGCGACCTCAGTGGATATGGCATGAGAACGAGCGTATCCCCGATGAAGAAGTGGAAGATCCTGCTGTCGGCCTTTCTGGCAAGATATGTGGTGGCCTGTGCCATTACCTTCTTCTCTGTGACCGTGATGAACCGCTTCTTCGATGTGCCGCTCGGTGACCGCCTCCCGCAGATCATCCTGTTCGTTCTGATCGGCAACCTCTTCGCCATGAGCCTCGGAAGCTTCTTCGGCCTGTTTGCGAAGGGCGATGAAAACCAGAGGGATAACAAGGCGACCGCGCTCATCATGATCTCGGTCTTCTTAAGCGGAGAGATGATCGTGAACCTGCCGGGACTTCTTGAGAAGTACTGTCCGATCGTGAACCGCATTAACCCGGCTACCATTATGAACTTCGCGTTCTTCCGCCTGGTCCACTATCCGACGCTTCACAGCTTCTGGATGAATATGATCAAGATCAGTCTGGCGACAGTGGTTTTCCTGACGATCTCGATCCTGAAATTAAGGAGAGAAAAGTATGCAGCTTTATAAGAATTTCTTCAAACTGGTCAAAGCCAATAAAGTCGCGATCATTATCGCATCGCTCATCATGGTGGTCTATGCCGTTGCGATGATCTTCTCCGCTCCGCATGTCGTGGATAAGAATGAGGACGCCGCCACCGAAAAGAGCGTCGATTACGGATCTCTCGGCGTGCTCTTCCGGGATAACGATGGAAGCGAACTGTCTTCCGGCATCCGAAAGATGATCGAAAAGTACGGCGACGTCGAGGACGACAACTCCTCTTCCGAAGAGACCATCAACGATATCCTGTACTTCTCCATCTCGGATTTCTTCGTAGAAGTGCCGGAGGGTTTTCAGAACAGGATCGACGCCGGCGAGGCGATCTCCCTGAGCTATTCTTCCCACAGCCAGGTGTCCGGCAGAACCTTCAGTTTCGTCAACGATATCGATTCTTTCGTGAATACATATAGAAGCTATCGCGCCATGGGCATGGATGCGCATGATGCGGTGGAAAAAGCACTGGAGGTGACCGTTTCTGAGGTGACTTTCGGTGTGGTGACAGAGAAGAAGGAAGCACAGCACTCGAGTGCACGTGAGTATGCGACCTACATGATCCTCAATTACTTCTGCTTCGTCTGCCTCTGGATCATGGGTATGTCCATCGCCTCCGCCATCATTGCTGCCAATAAGCAGGAAGTCTCCGCAAGGATCGAAGCGGCACCGGTCAAGCCCGGGAAGAAGACCTGGGCGCAGATGGCAGGAATGATGACCTGCGCTGTAGTACTGGTTCTGATCTACACGATTTTCGCCTACATCTATGCCGGATCTTCGGACTTGATGAGTAAGTACGGCTGGGTCGTGATCCTTAACCTGATTACCACCACCTTCTACATCAGCGGATTCGCACTTCTGGTCTCGAGCTTCCGTCTGACAGCCGGAACCCTCAGCCTGATCTGCAATGCTTTGGGTCTGTCCATGAGCTTCCTGTGCGGTATCTTCGTACCGTTCTACTTCATGAGCAGCGGAGTCCAGGCGCTCGCACACTTCCTCCCGTTCTTCTGGTCGGGAAAAGTACTGAACACCATTTACTCCGGTTCGGGCATGAACTACACCTTCAGTGTCGGAAACATCTTCGCCTCGCTGGGTGTACAGATCCTCTTCGGTCTGGCGTTTATCCTGGTTGCATTTGTGATCAAGAAGGTAAGACAGGGTAAAGCACTCTAAACCAACATAGAAGCGAAGAAGGCATGTCTTCGGCTGGTCCTCGGCGCGTAGCGCCTGCGGAATCGCCGTGCGACATGCCTTCATTCGCTTATGATTGTTTATCGAGTGCTGTTTCCCTGCTTGACTTCCTTGTAGTGGGCGCCGCGCGACATGCCTTCATTCGCTTGTTTTTCTGTTTTCCAGGATTGGATGTCACTTTTGATATATAATGGGTGCATGGTATATAGATTGATCGACAAAATCATACTTTGCGGGCTTTCGGTGGCGGCGCTTCTGCTTCTTTTCGGAAAGGGATCAGGGCTTCGGAGCAGCCTCTCCGGTAATGAGTTTACGGTGGCCTGCGTTCTTGCTATCGTGATCGCACTTCTGGCGACAGAGGTTTTCCGGAATCCGTATGTGAGTTCGGGGATCCTGATATGTGCCGGTGTGCTGTCTTTCTTTATTCCGGAAGCGGCGGCTGTTCTTCCGGGAGGTGTGTACGGGGTGTTCTCGGACAGCCGGATGGAGGCGCTTCTGACGAAGTGGCACATCCAGAAGATCGCTTCGAAGAACGACTGGGAGATCATGTCGGAGCGGGTGATGTGGTGGAAGATCCTGCTTCTGATCGGCGCCTGCCTGATCTCGGCGAGGTCATACCTGATCATCCTGGTGCTGGCGGCCGTGCTTCTTTCTCTGAAGACGGTTTTTATGCAAAGGAAAGAAGTGCTCCTGACGGATAAGTTCGACGAGGTCCGTTACGATGCACAGCAGTCTCTGCGGCTGAAAAATGAAATCGCCAATAACCTCGATATGCAGGTGCGAAATGCGACTCTTTCCGAGCGGAACCGTATCGCGCGGGAGATCCATGATAACGTGGGGCATATGCTGACGCGCGCGGTGGTGCAGCTTCAGGCAATCTCGGTCATCAATCAGGATGAGAAGACGAAGCCTCTTATCGAGTCAGTGAGTAGTACGGTCAATGAGGCCATGACGAATATCCGCCGCTCGGTGCATGAGCTTCACGATGATTCCATCGATCTTTCCATCGGGATCCATGAGATCGCGTCGGCGCTGAAGGACCGCTTCGATGTGACGGTCAGTACCTCGATCGAGTCACCGGTCCCGAATGACGTGAAGAATGCGATCCTGGGTATCATGAAAGAAGGCGTGACGAATATCAGTAAGCACAGCAACGGCTCGAAGGTCCGTCTGGAAGTGGTGGAAAATGTGACGTTCTGGCGTATACTGGTTTCGGACGACGGGAAAGGCGAGAAGATCGAACTGTCCCGTCCGACTGATTTCGCAGCACTTTCGGGCGAACATGGAATCGGGCTTTATAATATCAATTCCCGAGCGGTGAGCTGTGGCGGGCGTACGTCCATCCAGGGCGGGCCGGACGGTTTCCGTATCACGGTGACGATCCCGCGGCACGATTCCGCGCCGGGGAAGAAGTAGCGCATCGGATGATGCACGAAGAAGGTCGTGTACACCGGGTGCCGCGACGGCGAGAAAAAAGATGAGCCGGAGGTGCGGACAGGCACACCGGATAAGGAGGATAGAACATGAGAATCATGATCGTGGATGACGACCCGCTCGTCAACCAGTCTTTAAAGATCATTCTGGAGCAGGATGCCGATATCGAGGTGGCCGGTACGTACGGCAGCGGCCGCGAGGCCATCGCGGCGTACCCGGAGATCCGGCCGGATGTGGTGCTGTCGGATATCCGTATGGAGGATACAGACGGACTCGATGCGACGGCGGAGATCTTGAAGTCAGATCCGGAGGCGAAGGTCATTCTGCTGACCACGTTCCTCGACGATGAGTATATTAACCGCGCCCTGAAGGTCGGCGCGAAGGGCTATATCCTGAAGCAGGATTGTGCGTCGCTTGCTTCTGCGGTGCATGCGGTGTATGAGGGACAGACGGTGTTCGGCGGTAAGATCGTGGAGAGGCTGCCGGATCTTCTGAACCGCAGCGAAGCATTCCGCTGGGAGGACTTCGACATCACACCGAAGGAAAGGGAACTGGTGGAGCTAGTGGCCGAGGGCCTCTCGAATAAGGAGATCGCGCAGAAGATGTTCCTCGGGGAGGGCACGGTCCGGAACATGATCAGTTCTGTGCTGAGTAAGCTCGACCTTCGTGACCGTACGCAGCTCGCGTGCTTCTATTATCAGAGGATCAAGATATGAGTGAAGAAAATGGAAATGTAGAAACGCCGGTGCAGGAGATGCAGGTGCCGGCTGTAGCGCAGGAGAAGCCGGCGGCAGAAGGTGCGGTGCCGGAAGCATCTGCCGGGAAGAGTCTTCAGAATGCACCGGTGCCGACGAATCTTGGTGTGGCCGTAATCACGGTGATCTATATCCTTTTCGTCCTGGCGGTGGGGATCGGCCTCATCGCTCTGTCGATCTTTCTGTTTAGAAAGCTCGGATCTTGGATCTTCTGAATTCTTTTGCTCCATATGTTATAATTGTTTGAGAAATTTTAAAATGCGGATGTCCTTCAACGTGGATGAAGGAGATCTGCTGATCGTGTTGGGGGAAGGATATGGAAGCGATCGTCT
>JAEEIT010000148.1 GCA_016281535.1 Clostridia bacterium
AGATCTTCTTTGCTTCTTCGATAGAGGAAATACCATTATCGTTCAGAGCCTTGTTGATCTGATCTATTCTTCTGTCATAGCTTTCAAACAATGCCATAATCTTTAATCTCCTTCCTCTTACTCTTTACGCGGATCGATGTAGCGAGCCGCATTGTCGAATCTGCCGTATGTGCCGATGTTCGCCTTGTAAGCTTCGTTGGCATCCTTACCGTTCTTGATCTGATCGAGCATCGGTCCGATCTTCAGGTACTGGTAACCAATGATCTGGTCGTCAGCATCCAGAGCCAGCTTGAGGATGTAACCTTCTGTGAGCTCGAGGTAACGGGGACCCTTCTCGAGAGTGGAGAAGATCGTACCTGTCTGAGAACGCAGGCCCTTACCAAGATCCTCGAGGCCGGCACCGATAGAAAGACCGCCCTCAGAGAACGCAGACTGTGTACGGCCGTAAACGATCTGCAGGAAAAGCTCTCTCATAGCGGTGTTGATCGCGTCGCAAACGAGGTCAGTATTCAGAGCCTCAAGAAGCGTCTTGCCCGGGAGGATCTCACCGGCCATAGCCGCAGAGTGAGTCATACCTGTGCATCCGATCGTCTCAACGAGTGCTTCCTGGATCACGCCGTCCTTAACATTCAGGGACAGCTTACATGTGCCCTGCTGCGGTGCACACCAGCCGATACCGTGTGTGTAACCGGAAATGTCCTTAATTTCTTTGGCCTGTATCCACTTTCCCTCTTCAGGAATCGGAGCCGGACCATGGTTGCAGCCCTTTGCAACGCAAGTCATCTGTTCAACTTCATGTGTCTTGATCATGTTGAAAACCCCTTTCGAAATAATGCGTGTAGCCATTGTGCACGCCGATTTCTCTCCGGGACACAATAACACCTCTAGTATTATAGCAAATCTGCCCGAAATGACAACCGAAAAATCGTGCGGTTTCTAGGATTTTCCGCCCTTCAAATGATTTTCATTTCGCCTTCGATTCCAAGAAGTGTGTGCATGGTTAGTACTTCTCGAGAAGCGCCTGCCTCTTGCCCTTTTTCCTCGTGAAAAGCACTTGCCACGGGGCCGCCCTGCCCGAGTGGCGAAATTGCCTGTTCGTTGCCTGTAAAGCGTGTCGCGAGGAACCAATACAGGCAATTTCGGTATTTGCCGGCAGGATTGCCTGTTCGTTGCCTGTAAAGCATGTCGCGAGTAACCAATACAGGCAATTTTGGTATTTACCGGCAGGATTGCCTGTTTGTTGCCTGTAAAGCATGTCGCGAGGAACCAATACAGGCAATTTTCTGTTTTATCGGCTGGTAGAAGAGGTAAAAGCCTGCCGGGGTAAGAAACGGTTCGATTGTGACGGTTTTGTAATCACTTCGTGCTGCGTGTGCATATATAATGAAAATAAGTTGGGAAGATATACCCCTACCGCATAGAATGACGGCGTGAAATATTCGGCGTGAAAAGACGATCTGCGAAGTCAGGCATGTGTGGGGGAGATTCATGAGGGGAAACGTATGGCCAAAGGGTGGGAGCATTTTTCTGACAAGAGAAAATCCGTGAAACGATGCATAAGTACAGGAATCTGCGTCGCTTTTCTTCTGGCAACGATGCTTCTCTCAGTGACGGGCTGTAAGAAGAGCGGCACCGGGAGCGACGGAACGGGCGACAATGGAGTGGCGTCCGGTACCGGCATGATCCCCGATGCGACGAACCCGGACGGGACACGGCACGACTATGTGCTCGAGAGTGACCCGTACTATACCTGCGAACAGATGACTTTTGAGCTTCCGCTCGAAGAGGGGCAGACCCCGAAAAACGTGCAGATTTGCGATGATGTGCATCTCATGGGAGACTTTATCGCCGTGGCCTTTAACGGCGGATACGATATGCCCGACGATGTAAAGAGAGAATACGAAAGCCTCGAGAACTCGCGCGATACCGCGGATTATCTCCGCTACCACGAGATCCAGAACGAATATATGGAAGCCGGCGTAGGCATTTTCGACCTGAATGGAAATCCGGTCAGTAAGCTTCTTCTCGGGAGGGGAGAAGAGTTCCGCGGTTTCTGCCAATATGGGCAGGATAAGGCCGCGGTACTTGCTGAATCCTATAACTACGAAGAGCAGCACGTGGAACTGTGGCTTCGGATCTATACCTTGGACGGCACTTGTGAGAGCAGAACGCCGATCGATATCGGCCAGACCACGCAGGTCCGGATGGCAGGACTCGAAAACGGGAATCTCCTTGTCGTCAATAACGGAGATGCATATATATTAAGTACGGAGGGAAAGGTCCTTCACAAGTCTTCTTTCTATCTACAGTGTGAAACGATCCTCCATGCGAACGGGAAGTACTACATCATCGTCGGGTTTGATAGGACTGTCGATGGCGAAGTTCAGCATGTTTACGGATATCAGGAAATCAATATCGAGACTGGAGAACTTTCCGAGAAACAGGAATTCACCCGGGCCAGTCTGCCGATATGTGCGTCCGGAGAAGATCTGTACTTCTTTACCGGAAGAGATCTCTCCCGGATCGATATGTTCACGGGGCAGCAGGAGAGTATCTACACCGGAAACGATAATGACTTCTCCATCTTCTTCGCGGGTATGGGCGCACTTCGCGTCAATTCGGATCAGGATATTCTCTTTGTCGAGCCGAATATCGAATATGAGAGTGATGCGATGCCGAGCCTTACGCTCTATCATATTCAGAAGGCTTCAGCCAATCCCCATGCAGGAAAGAAGATCCTACGAGTGGGTACATATGGAAAATCAAACTATACGCAGGAAATACTCGATTACAATAACCGTCAGGAAAGTAAAGCGTACGTTGTCATGTATGACGCATGGTCGAACGCCGACATGGACAGTGCTTACGCCAGAGCGGAAGCAGGTGTGGTCGATACCGTGCTTCTGGACATGAAATCGGGAACGGGGCCGGACGTGCTTCTGAACTTCGCCGACTTCGCGCAGTTTAATAACGACAACATCCTCGTCGACCTCAATCCCTATCTCGACGGGAGCGATGGCATCGACCGGAACCTCTATTACGACAACATTTTCCGCGCATTTGAAACAGACGGCAAGCTCTACCAGCTCCCGCTGAGCGTGAAGATCGAAGCACTGGCCGGGAATCCGGATCTTCTGGGCGGGACGACGGCATGGACATGCGAGCAGTTCTATTCGAGAATCCAATCAAATGGCGACGAAGTGTTGCCGCTTCTTTCGCCGGTCGAGAACGACTCGATGTCGCTCCTTCTACAGCTCCTGTGCGGCGACATGAACCATTATGTCGACTACAGCAAGTGCGAGGCCAACTTTGACTGCGACGATTTCCGGAGGCTTCTGGAGATATCGAAGTATGTGGGGAATAAACTCAATCCTGACCTGATCTATGATCTCATGGAAAGGTACGACGATATGCAATTCGGTGGCGGATACCACAGTACGGAAGCGATCGTCATGGAAGCCGGCCTTTGCTGTGTCGTGCCGGTCAATCTGTTTACGTTGAGGGAGTATTCGCGGTATGCGGACCTCTGCGACGGCCGGGTCGTGATTCTCGGCTGGCCGACCACGGGAGGAACCGGGTTAGCGGCGGAAACGCACGCATCGGTAGGCATCTCGAAGTTTTCGGAGTGTAAAGAAGAAGCATGGGATTTCGTGAAGTATCTGCTGGGAACGGAAACGCAGAAAATGCGTGTCCGGAATTCCGGGTCATCGGATGGCATCAGCATCTGCCGCGAGGTTGTGGAAGAAGCGGTGACCATGACGATCGAGCAGGATAAGAAAGAGAAAGAGAAAAAGCAGAGCCAGGGTTATGACGGTCCGGACTCGCCGCCGATCACGGAAGAAATGGGAGCGGCGTTTATCGGGTATATCGAGAGCATCTCGACTGCCGTGAACCGGAATCCGGCGGTCTTCAACATCATCCGGGAAGAAGCGCCCGCGTTCTTTAACGGAGACCGAAGCGCGGAGGATGTAAGCCGGATCATCCAGAACCGCGTGACGACGCTCCTTGATGAGCAGAATTAGGAGGTAAACAGGAATGAAGATGAATAAGATAGCAGCGAAAAGGTGTCTGGCGGTCCTTCTTTGCGGAGCGATGGTGCTTCCGATCGCGTCGTGCAAGAAGAAAGCAAAAGAAGAGGGGATGCCACTGACTCCTGTAAATACGAGAGAGACCCAGTATGTGAAGGAGACGGATCCCTATTTCTCGGAT
>JAEEIT010000019.1 GCA_016281535.1 Clostridia bacterium
CCGTAATCGGCGCCGATCAGTTCCGAGAAAGCCATGGCGATCTCATCTTCGGCCAGCGGTTCTTTTCTTCCCTTCTGGGACTTCAGGACATCGGACGGCGTCATACCGATCGTATACTCGTAGGTCGTACTGGCAAGGACATTACCGTTTCTATCTACGATATCTCCACGAGTCGGCACATCCTTCAGGCGCTGCCAGTGCATCTGGGAGGCCTGATGGGAGTATTCCTCGTAGTGATCGTGCTGGATCCCGAACTGCACATGGATCAGATAGCCCATGAATGCAGTCAGGGCAAGAAAGACAGTGACCAGGACGATCCTTCCGCCAATGCGGAATCTCGCCGTCCCGGTCTCATCCTGTACTACAGCTGTCTGTTTACTTATTTCTTGAGACATATCCGTCCCGGTTCCTTTCCCGTCCTATCTTACACTTCCTCGTCGGAATAGTAGTTCGCCAGGTTACGCTTGGCCTCCGCCACAATCTCCTCAGTCAGTCCGACGGAGTTATAGGAACGGTTCGTGGTCATGTAATCTTTCTTCGGCATAATCACACGCACGATCTGCTTATCATTCGGCTCCACCATGCCCAGACGCTTACTGGCGGTCTCCTTTACCGATTCGAGATCCGCACTTACGAACAGTGTCTCTTTCAGCTGGCTGGTTTCCTGACGCATCTTATTGATCTGACGTTCTTTCTTGTTATTCGCGAAGTTCATCGATGCGATCTGTGCTTCATTATACACCAGAAGTCCGAACAGCGCGGTCACTACCGCTATCGCCAAAGCAAACAAAAGAAAGTCGCGGAAGCGCTTCAATGTCATGGAAATTGTCTTCTTGCGGAAATTTCCGTATGCGGTTTCCACTGCACGCTTATTGTGGTCGCGCAGTTTTCTTTTCTTCTCTTCCTTCGGAATGCGAAGGGTAGTTCCTGTTTCTTCAAGGGCACTCATATATCTCTCCGCCTCTCCTTCATCAAAGGCCAGAAGGTCCAGGCCGACATAATCTTCTTGTGTTTCTTCAAGCGTAATACTCATGTTTGCTTTTCCATTTGATCTTACTGCCAGACCCATACCTCTTCATTCCTTTCAAATACTCTCAGCTTCGCGCACCCCGAGCGTTTATTCTCCATAGCTTCTTTTTTCGAAGCAACGATGGGCTTGCTATGGATCTGTCGTCCCATCGGCTTCTTTCCACATACACACATCGGGAATTCTCTCGGACATGTGCACGGGTTTTCCAGTTTGCGGAAGGCCTCCTTGACCAGTCTATCCTCCAGGGAATGGAAGGAGATCACTGCAAACCGTCCATGTGCATTCAGTAAAGACGGGACTACCTCGAGAAGTTCCGTGACCGAAGCCAGCTCGTGGTTGACCTCGATGCGGATCGCCTGGAAGCAGCGTCTTGCCGGATGCTGATCCTCTTTCTTCGAAGAACGGGGCATCGCGATGCGGATGATCTCCGCAAGCTCCGATGTCGTCGTGATCGGAGAGAGCTTCCGCTTCTCCAGGATCACGGATGCGATCCTTCCTGCGTACCTCTCCTCACCGTACTCCCGGAAGATTCTTGCCAGATTTTCCTGTGAGTATGTATTGACCACCACTTCGGCGCTCAGTTCCTGCTGCCGGTTCATCCGCATATCCAGGGGACCTTCCTGCATATAGGAGAATCCACGTTCCGCCGTGTCGATCTGATGAGAGGAGACGCCGAGATCGGCTAACACCCCGTCTACTTTTTCAATGTTCAATCCTTCGAGCACTTCTCCGATTCTTCCGAAATCAGACTTTATCAGCACCCATTTTCCTTCTGCGTCCATCGCGGCTCTCTTCTCTTCACAAGCCGCCAGCGCCTCATCGTCTTTATCCAGCGAGATCAGTTTCCCCTGATCTCCCAGTCTTTCCACGATCCCGGAACTATGTCCGCCGCCACCGGCTGTACAGTCCACGTAGATCCCGTCTTCCTTAATATTCAGCCCTTCCATGCATTCTGCAAACATCACCGGCAGGTGATGGAAATTACAGTCCCTTGACATTGTTCAGGCCCTCAAAATCCATTTCCTCAAGCAACGCCTGCTCCGCCTCATAGGTCGCCTTCGTGCAGATCTCGAGCTTATCCCGATACTGATAGATGTAGACCTCCGTCTGCGGCTCTGCGCCGATCTTCTTCCAGAGTACCGAGCTGATGGAAATACGCCCCTGCGAATCCAGTTCACATTCCTGGCTGGCTCCGAGAAAAGCTCTCAGGGCACGTCTCTTCTCGGCTGTCATTTCTTCTTCATCGTCGAAAGAATCGCAGACTCTCTGGTAACGCGCTTCGTTATAGACGCAGAGGAAATCTCTATCACGGCTGATCATGACATGCATCACTTCACCCATCGCTTCTCTCGCCTTGGATGGAATGAAGATCCTCCCCTTCGCATCAATTTTGTTAACGGATAGCGCCATCTGCTCTCCCTGTTCCTTGTCTCTTTAAGAATTTCCGCCATTTTGGTGTTCAAGCACTGTTCTGTTGAACCACTTTCCACCACTCTGCTGTTATTTTATATTAGTAACTTTTTTATTGCAAGTATGTTTCAAGGAGAAAAACGCACTATTTTCAAGGGATTTTGTGATTTTCGAGCGTTTGTTCGTTTTTGTTCG
>JAEEIT010000149.1 GCA_016281535.1 Clostridia bacterium
GAGTAAAGTAACATATTCCATTGACGGTTAAGGAGGAAAGAAAGTGGAAGAATTTACATTAAGTATGGATGCCATTCTCACAGAGGCTGTTCGCCGCCAGGCGTCCGATACGCACATCACCGTCGGTCTCCCGCCGATGATTCGCGTACACGGTGAACTCATGCCCTTGAATTCCAACATTCTGACACAGAGCGACACGGAGTATCTGTGTAAGTCGATGTTGGATAAATCCAGGCAGCAGTACCTCAACGAGCGTGGTGAGATTGACTTCTCGTATGTTGTTAAGGACTACAGCCGTTTCCGTTGCAATGTTTTTAAGCAGCGCGGAAGCTATACCCTGGCTGCCAGAACGATCACAACAGAGATTCCTTCCTGTGAACGTCTCGGACTTCCTGAACTGTTCAAGGATCTCGCTCTTAAGCCACGTGGACTGATTCTCGTTACCGGACCGACGGGTTCCGGTAAGTCTACCACACTGGCTGCAATGGTCGGTCATATCAACCAGAACCGCCGTTGTCATGTACTTACTCTTGAAGAGCCGATCGAGTATCTGCATCGTCATGGTGAGTCCATGATCAATCAGCGTGAAGTACACGAGGATACCCTTTCCTTTGCCAATGCACTTCGTGCTGCCCTCCGTGAAGACCCGGATGTAATCATGGTCGGTGAGATGCGTGACCTCGATACGATCAGTACCGCTATCACCGCTTCAGAAACCGGTCACTTGGTTATGTCTACCCTGCATACCAGTGGTGCAGCGGATACGATCAACCGTATCATCGACGTATTCCCACCGCATCAGCAGGATCAGATCCGTGTACAGCTCGGTACCGTTCTTGTAGCTGTCATTTCCCAGACACTTCTCCCGCGTGCGGATGGTTCCGGACGTGTAGCAGCGTTTGAGATCCTGATTGCAAATGATGCAGTACGTAACCTGATTCGTGAAGGTAAGACCTACCAGATCGATAACACGATCGCCACGAATCTTAAATCTGGAATGTGTTCGCTCGACTATTATCTTGCCGAGCTCACGAAGAAGGGCCTTATCACACGTGAGACAGCGATTTCCCGTTGTAAGGATCCGGATGAGTATCGTCGTTATCTGGCAGCAGCCGGAACGGCAAACTCTGTTTCAAGCGGTCTATTTAGCTCACTTGAGTACTAATAGAAAAGAAAGAAGGAGGTTTGCTTCATGCCAAATTTCAAATATGAAGTAGTCGATGCGGCGGGTCGTTCGAGCAAAGGTATCATCGAAGCAGCAACACTTGCTGATGCTTCTAAGATGCTCCGTGCCGATGGTCGTTTCATTGCTTCACTTGAGCAGGATTCCGGTGCTGGAATTCTCTCGATGAACATTGGAAGTCCGAAGCTGAAGACAAAAGATCTTATGATCATCACCAGACAGCTTTCTTCTCTTTTGAGCGCAGGTATTACGGTTATCCGTTCTCTGGATATGCTGTACCAGCAGCTGGAAAGTAAGAAGGCGAAGGCAGTGATCGGATCTGTTTACGAATCTATTCAGGCAGGTAAAACTTTGTCTGAAGCTTTCCGTGAACAGTCCAAGGCTCTGCCGACCATCATGGTGTCCATGATCTCCGCCGGTGAAGAATCCGGTCGTCTGGACGAGGTTATGAACCGTCTCGCGGCTCACTTCGAAAAAGAGCAGAAGTTGAAGAATAAAGTCGGAGCGGCTATGGTTTACCCGATTATCCTTGCTGTTGTTACCTTCGGTATCACGGTTGGACTTATGACCTTGGTTGTTCCGAGATTTGCTACAACGCTTAATGAGCTGGGTGGTGAACTCCCGGGTCTTACGAAGGCGGTTATGGCATTCAGTGATAGTATCGTAGATTTCTGGTATATCTATATAGCAGTAATTCTCGGTATTGTTGTTGCGTTCCGTCTTTTCATCCATTCTGAGAAAGGTTCCATGGCTTGGGCGAAGTTCAAACTCAAGGTGCCGATCGTAGGTAAGGCTCAGAAGGCCACAGCTGCTGCTCGTTTCACAAGAACGATGTCAACACTTCTGCGAAGCGGTATCAGTGTTCTTGACTCTATGGAGATTACAAGCCATACACTTGGAAACAAGTATCTGGAAGAGCAGCTTTATGAATCCAGAAATGAGATCCGTAAAGGTTCTTCCGTTTCCAGATCAATTAGAGGAATCAAGGAATTCCCTCCGATGATCTACGCGATGACCGCGATCGGCGAAGAATCCGGTACTTTGGACAGCATCCTGGACAAGGCTGCGGACTTCTTCGAGGATGAGGCGGATGCCGCTACAGCTAAGATGACAGCTGCTATGGAGCCGCTTATGATCGTCATCATGGCTGGTGTTGTTCTTGTTATCGTTGGTGCCTGCGGTCTGCCGGTACTCACCATGTCCAAGAATATTATGTGATGATAACTCGAAAGGAGATTAGTTATGGCTTTTGGAACTGGAAGCAGCAGAGAGATTGCAATTGATGTCTCTAGCTCAAACATGAAAATGGTACTCGGCGGTTATAACCGCAAGACAGGGGTAGTATCGATCGAGAAATTCGGTCTTATCCCGCTCGAGTCCGACACCATCTCGGATGGCGTAATCGCAGACCAGTTTGGTGTGGTTATGGCTCTGAAGAATGCTCTGGCTAAGAGTAATATTCAGGACAAGCGTGCGATCCTTACCGTGGAGGGTAGTTATCTTCACACAAGAGATCTTGAACTCCCGGCAGTAAAGGGTGATCAGCTCCGTGATATGGTTCGTTACGAGATTCTCGGTCAGGGCACAAACAACCGTGACATGATCGTTGAATACATTATTTATGATAAGGTTCTCGATGAAGAGACCAAGCAGCAGAAGTATAAGGTACGTGCCACGGCGATCCCGAAGGACGTTGCCAATGACTTCCGTGAACTGATGAAGACCAGTGCTCTTGTACCGGTTGCTCTCGATGTAAATCCGAATGCGATCCGTAAGCTCTTCAAGGGCGGCACGATCAACGGTACAACGAATATCAATTCGAACACACTGCTTCTTATTGAGCTGTCTTCGAAGACAACTAACATTACCGTTCTTGATAAGGGATTCCCGGTACTGACACGCCGACTTCAGTTTGGTCACTCCAACATCCGTCAGGTTGCCGAGACGGTGAAGAAAGTTCAGGGCAATTCCGCGAACAAGTCTTCCATCCTGACACGCCGACTTCAGGTTGTTAAGGGTGAGGGCATCTCTTCCGTAGATGTTGCGGATATCGATGTATGGCATGAGACCGTGAAAGATGAGCCTTCGCTGAATAGCGCAGTATCGGCGTACTTTAAGAGCCTTACTGATGCCATTTCCAGAACGGCTCAGTTCTCGATTTCGAAGTATCATCTCGATGCGATCAGCACATGCTTCCTTTATGGATCCGGTGCGAGATACAGAAAGATGGATAAAGAACTCGCCCGCCAATTGGGCACACAGGTAGAAGTTCTTGGTTCTCTGAACACGGTTCAGGGTCCGAAAGACTTCCTGCTTAGTGACTATGTGAATGCGTGCGGCGCACTCATTCGTGAAAATTGAAAGGAGGCGAGATTATGAGTTTAGCAAAATCAAAGAATGATTTTTCCAAGAAAGATATGAACTTCTTTTCAGAGTTCTCTTCTGCTGCATCTCAACAGATTTCGTCAGCATTCCCAATTTTCCTGCTTGCTACAGTAGCCATTCTGGTTATCACATTGATCGTATGGATCGTATGCGGAATCCAGGTCATGAAGAAGCAGGATCAGATCAACGAACTGAAGGCGATTATGGATTCTGCAGAGTATAAGGCTCAGCTGGATGCCAAGGATGCTTCCCAGAAGTTGGTCGAAGACCGTCAGGAATACCATCTGGTAATTACTACTCTGGATCAGAAGATCGCTTCTAGAACAACATCTAGTGTAGAAACACTTACATCCTGTGTTTCTGCTCTTCCGGATGACACCGTTCTGACTGAGTATGATGATTCAAACGGACTGGTAATCATCAAGGGACAGTCATTAAACCGTGAGTCTCCTTACAACTATCTGAAGACTCTGAAGGATAAAGATCTGTTCAGTTTCGTGCAGGAATCGATATCCGTATTTGACCCGATGGCTGAAGGGTACAAGAAAGAATCCCTCATGTTCGGTGTCATGCTGTACAAGTTCGAGTTCCAGTGTACTCTCAAGGGACACTTCAGTGTATCTTGGGCATCCTACCTCGATGGTACTACACCGTCTCCTCTTACAGGTCTTATGACGAAGACTTACAATTCCGGATCCTCCTATGACATTCTGGATGTTGCTACATTTACAACGAAAGACGGCACTACTTATAATCTGAAGAATATTACGATTAACGGCACGGCAATTTCGGCTCAGGCTCTTCAGGAAGCAAAAACCATGAATCAGTTGAGCGGAAAGGTGACCTCTAATCTGAATATCGAATTCTTCTATGAGGCAGCAGATAATGGAGGTGAATCTTAATGAAAAATTCTGGAGGAAGAGATACATTCCTACTCTTTATTGTATTACTCCTTGCTCTTGGTGCAGTTTGTTATCTGTTCGTTATCAAGAAGAACATCGACAAGCTTGCAGATGTAAAGGAAGAGTTGAGAACTGTTGAGGCCGAAAAGGCACAGAAGGACGCTATCATTGAGCAGGCTAAGGCTCTTGATGCACAGAGCGCAGAACTGAAGAAGCAGATCGAGGAACTTGAAAACAAGATCCTTCCTGATCTGGACACCAGTGCGATTCAGCGCAAGCTCTACAAGCACTTCGAGGATGCGGGAATTCCGTTCTACGTAGAAGTAACCAATACGCCACTGGCTTATGATACGGTTACCCTGGCGAATGGACAGACGAGTCAGAATCGTACAAAGTATTCCAGCTACACAGTCAAGGTTTCCGGTACTGATGGATTCCTTCTGACGCATGATGAAGGTGATGACATTCCGTACATGGTATTCTATACCCAGCTGGGTATTCCGGCAGGTGACGAGAATGCAGTAAACCCGGATGCACAGGCAATTGGCTATAACAGTGCTAATGATATCAAGACAAGCACATATGTAGGATACGATGAGTTTATTGAGGCGCTGAAGAAGATCCAGGCAGATGCTCCGGATTATGTAAAGATCACGGACATTGCCATCGAAGACACGAAGCAGGGTTTCTGCTACTACACAGCTACAGTTACAGTATTTGCTTATGAGCTGGTAGAGCGTCTCTCGGTTGCACCGACAGACATGAACTACATGAAGTGGGTAGGCGCAGAGCAGATTGCTACCGGCGGTATCGTTGGTCTTCCCAGCTACTTTATAGTTATTAATCCGAATCTCTATAAGGTTTCCCCGTCCTCTCCGCTGTATGGTCACTACATCGCATTCGGAACCGGCGGATATGATTTCAATGTAAACAGACCGTTTGCTACATGGAGCCATTGGGGCTATGAGTGGAATCTTGTTGAGCAGGTTATTGAAGAGACGCAGGATCTGCTCCCTGAGCTTCAGCATCTGGAGATCAAGTACAGACTTGGTATGATGACTACCGAAGAGTACAACCAGATCAAGCAGGAGTACGAACAGCAGTTCCAGGATCAGATGGCTGCAGCCGCTGCAGCAGCTGCTGCAAACAACGGCGCTCAGTAATCGATCCGTATTACTAAAAAACGTACAGAGGGACCATCCGGAAGGGTGGTCCCTTCACATTTCTTCACAATTCAAACAAGTCAATACGATTTGTGACGATCAAGGCAATAAAGAGGCCGGGATCTCATGAAAAGAACTTGAAAAGGCCGATATAACAGACGTTTCGGGATGAGAAGACCCGGCTGGCTATTGTCAAAAAAAGAAGAAGAGAAGGGGTTGAAATGATAAACTTCTTATGCGAAAATGGCTATGCAGAAAAATTTTTCACAAAAATGTGAAGAAATTTCAAAATTCCTATTGCATTTTCAAAATCACCTGCTATAATGTAATTACAAACTCAATAAAACAAATTTAGGAGGAACTTATTATGAAGAAGATTCAGAAGAACAGAAAAGGTTTTACACTGGTTGAAATGGTACTCGTTATCGCCATCATCGTTATCCTGGCGGCTGTAGTATTCTTCTCCGTTGCTGATTACCTCAACAAGGCAAGATCTGCTACATCTAAGATCGAACAGCACAACTCTGCAGTTAACACTGTAACATCTGCTATCGCTGCTGCTCTTGGTAACACCTAATAGCCAGTAGACTAGTAATTAGTTGTAAAACTTAATCGAGGGGGGCTGATGAAGCCCCCCTTTTTCATCTTAAGCTGCATGATTATGAACCGGATCCGGTTCGGCCAGCGATCAGGGGAAAGAGATTACGTTTACTATTTGTTAACAATTAGGTCTTTGCACTTCGTTTCAGATGTGCTATAATCATTATGGTTATACTTGGAGGAAATTATGAACAGAGTCTATAAGACGAGGCGTGGCTTTACTCTCGTAGAGATAGTCTTAGTCATTGCTATTATTGTTTTGTTGGCTGCGGTTATTGGTCTATCTATCAGCGGTCTTATATCCAAGGGTAACGAAGGTTCTGCGAGCATCCATGCAGAGAGAGAATCCCTAAAGGCTAATAATGCAGAGAAAGACAGTAAATTTGTTGCAGCTGGTTATTAGGAGGGATGCTTGATGTTTAGAAGAATGAAGGTCTCTAAGCGGGGTTTTTCGCTACTTGAGACCATGTTATCCGTTGCGATTCTCTTGATCGTCACATTAATGGTTTATGAAGGCTTCATGTCTACATTGAATTATGCCGGAGATACAGCTCTGGCGGAGCGTGTAGGAAATGAGCAGGCCGGTAAAGTCTATGCAGAGCTTGGCTCGAAGACGAACGGCAATTTGCCGAAGCATGTTGCTAATTCAGAGACTTCTTGCATTATGATCAAGGGTACAGGCGTGAAGAGTGTTCTTCAGGTTGAAGAGCTTGACCATACCACGGGTATGTCTGTATTTAGTGCCGGTAGTTCTTTCACTGATGGAACCACATTTACCGGAACTACGAATCGACATGGTTTCGTATATAGCCAGAGAACTTGCCCGAATCACCCTAATGCTACCGTTCAGTACTATAAGACTACGATTTCCGGAAATACGGCAATTGTAGCACGTTGCTCGACTACGGGATGCTCTTATGCGACGGGTGGTACGAACCAGAACAAGCTGGTCGTCAGCTGGGGTTCTGATGATACGTAAGGAGGCGGATTATGAAGATTTTCAGTAAGAATAAGAATATTCGCCGTCGTGGATTCACCCTGCTTGAGATGGTCCTTGTTATGGCGATCATGGTAATCATGTCAGCGTATCTGTACGCAACATTTAAAGTAGTCAACTACAGTCATCTTGAGGTTACTGTCGTGAATGATATGCACGATTATGCAAGTCTGAATCTTCAGGCCATTGCGAATAACCTTTGTAATGCTACGAGCATTACTACTGCTGGCGACACCGGAAAGGTGATTCAGCTTTCTGGAGATGGCAGTTCGATCAAACTCGGAAATGCAGATCTGCTTCCGGATTTCGTACAGTATCATACAGGTAACGGAACGGCAAAGTGGGGACTGGGTCTCTCGTTCACGGCGAACAAGGATGCCAAGACGATTACGGTTACTATCGAGATGACAGATAATGCGGTTCCGTCTTCCGATGTCGTATACAGAGATTCCATTACGGTTTACTGCCCGTCTTGTACATCTGATACGATCGGTAATATCAATGGAGCTACTTCTGTGAGCTTCACCACGGATCCGATTCCGGCATCATGATTTAAGTTACATTTTTGGTTGATTACCAGGATGTTCCCTTGTGAGTGATCACAAGGGAACATTTTTTATGCATAGATTCTGAATCAGCGGGAGAAACTTGTTAGTAGCTTCGTATCCTTACATATATTAGGATCAGTTGGCGTGTGATAGCTGGAAGTGATATAATATCTTGAACAAATTTACGAGGTGGAGGTTTTCCCTTATGTCCGGACATTCCAAATGGAATAATATTAAGAGAAAGAAAGAAGCGTCGGATGCCGCGAAGGGTGCGGTATTTACAAAGGTCGCAAAAGAGATCATGGTTGCAGTAAAAGCAGGCGGCCCGGATCCGGAGAATAACTCGAAGCTTAAGGATGTAATCGCGAAGGCTAAGGCGGCGAATATGCCGAATGATAACATTAACCGTGCCATCAAGAAGGCAGCGGGTGCCGGCGAAGGCGATGAGTACGAAGAAATCGTATATGAAGGATATGGTCCGGGCGGAGTCGCGATCATGGTAAGAGCACTCACGAATAACCGTAACCGTACAGCTGCCGATATCCGTCACATCTTCGATAAGTATGATGGAAATATGGGTGTTTCCGGAAGCGTTTCATTTATGTTCGAGAACAAGGGTACGATTCTGATCGATTCCGAAGAATTCGATGATGAAGAGACGGTTATGATGGATGCACTCGATTGCGGGGCAGAGGATTTCTCGGCTGAAGAAGATTACTATGAGATCCTTACTGATCCGGCGGCATATTATGAAGTAAAAGATGCACTCGAGGCGAAGGGCTATACATTCGTGGATTCATCTCTCGGACCGGTTCCGCTCAACTGGACGAAGGTCGAAGATGAGGAGATCGCCGGCAAACTCGAACTGATGCTGGAGAAGTTCGACGAGAACGACGATGTCCAGGAAGTGTACAACAACTGGGATAACTAAGCCATAACTTGGTGTCGAAGAACGGGATGAATCGGATACGCCGTGAATTCCCGGAAAATGAAGACCGGTTAGAATAAATAAGAGGTAATAGGAGTGGAACTGCCGAAGCAAAAGGGGAAGGAACAGACGGAACACCCGGAAGAGAAGCAGGGTGCGTCTCGTCGTGGCGTCTTTATTCCTGAACTTCGTGCGACTCTCCGCCGCCTCGAGAAAAATGTGGATAATACTCGTGCCCATCTCCGTAATGAGCGCCAGATCGAGACGGCGATCAATGACGAACAGATGATGAGGGAGTTATTATCCACTATTGCTGTTGTTGCTTTCGTCGGCCCTTCCGGTACGGGAAAGAGTACGCGGGCCATACGAGTGGCGAAACAGAATGCCATCAATTACATCATTGACGATGGTCTTCTGATCAACGGCAGCCGGATCGTAGCCGGAAACTCGGCTAAGAAAGCTCCGACCAAACTGGAATCCGTAAGGCAGGCCCTCTTCGAGGATCCCAGCCGGTCGTCTACGATGAGACGTGCGCTGGCAGAGAATCTTCCGCAGACACTCATGATCCTCGGTACATCTGATGCGATGCTCGAGAAGATCTGTAAGAATCTCTGGCTGAACCAGCCGGCGATGCTGATCCGCATCGAAGATGTCAGTTCGGAAGAAGAGATCACGCAGGCCAGAAATACCCGTATGCGGGAAGGTATGCATACGATCCCGGTTCCGAGCATGGAGATCAAACACGAATTCTCCGGATATTTCTCGGACCCGCTTAACCGTCTGCGTAGACGATGGGATAAGGAACGCGGCGTCCAGCCGGTCGCACCGGATACGGAACGTACCGTTGTGCGTCCGACGTTCTCGAGCCTCGGAAGTTATTCCATTTCGGACGATGCGCTTCTGGATCTGGTGAAGATCATCCTGAGGAAAGTGCCGGGCATACATGATGTCGTCGGTTTTTCGTCAGAGAAACGTGTTTATGGTGTCGTATTAAGTATCGATCTGGAACTGTACTACGGATTTAATGCCCAGGAGGTGCTGCTGAACGCGCAGCAGCGTCTGGGAAGATATATCGAGGAATACTCGTCCATCAATATGGTGGCGGTGGATGTGCGGGCCAAGCGTCTGATCCATGAGGATCCCGCCTGAGACCGCCGGGAAGGATGATTTATGAAGGTTGAGAAAATCTATACCATACCTGTCAACGATGCCTACTCTTCTTCGTGCACATGCCCGCTTTGTGCACTGAAGGCGAAAGTTGAAGCAGACAGCCTGGATTACTATCTCGGTCCGTCTCTTATGGAGCCGGATAACCGTGAACTTACGAACAAGTCGGGATTCTGCGGGGATCATCTGAATAAGATGTTCGGCCGTGAGATCAATCGCCTCGGTATGGGCCTGATGCTTCATACGCATATCCAGGATGTGAAGAAAGAGACCGATCCGATGTGGGAGAAGGCCGCGCCCGATAAGAGAACACTGCTTAAGGGAAAAGATGCGGACTACAAGAAGAGACTGACGACGCTTGCAGATAAGATCGATGCACGATTGCAATCATGTATTATCTGTGACAAGATCAACACCACCATGGACCGGTATATGGAAGTGATCATGTGGCTGTATTTCGAGGATGCATCTTTCCGCGAAACATTTGCCACCAAGACGTATCACTGCCTGCCGCATGTGGCACTGCTTCTTCGCGCAGCGGCGGAACAGCTGAACCAGAACCAGGCGGCAGAGTTTGTTACCGCGCTTGCGAAGACCCACAATCAGGGACTTGAAGAACTGATCAAAGATGTGGAATGGTTCACGCTGAAATTCGACTACAGGAATAAAGATAAGCCGTGGGGAAACAGTAAGGATGCTGTGCCGCGTGCCATCGCCATGTTGGGTGGACAGACGGCAGATATCCCCTCTTCGGAGAAGGAGAGCGGGAACAAATGACGATGAAAGAGTTTTTTACACAGACGCCGACAGAGACCGTTCCGGAACTGGCACTGGTAGAGCAGGGCGCCCGCCCGAAGAGGGTCGTCCTTCTGATCGAAGGGGAGATCGTCGGTGACAATAAGGGAGACGAGGCATCCGAGGAGCATGGCCGCGAGCTGATGCTTCATGCACTTGCGAGTCTGGGTACTGTGAAGAATGTTCCTGATGAGATCATCCTTCTCCATGATGGCGTGAAGCTGATCCTTCCGGAGAGTGAATGCTTCTCCTGCTGGAAAAGCATCCTGGACCGGGAGATCGTAGTGAAGGCCTGTAACGAGACACTCTTCTATCTTGGGAAGATCCCGGAAGATCCAAGGATCCTCTGTGAGGACATGGCCGATCTTCTGCAGGATCTGCTGACGGCGGATCACGTCGTGCGTCTCTGATAAAGAGGAACTTCAAGATGGCAACAGTAAAGCGATACAAGAAAGAGGATCTGACGACATACTGTCTCGGAGCGACGGTCAGCCTGGAATATCTGAATATCCGTCCCAAAGACGTCACGAAAGTATACGTTCACAGTGCTTTTTACGAATCGGAGACAAAAGAGAAGATCGAGAAGATCTGCAGAGAGGAAGGCATCTCGTGCGAAACGAACGATAAAGTCTTCCAGATATTGTCGCAGAAAGAGAACTGCTTCGTGATCGCCATGATCCGCAAGTACAGATGTGAACTGGATAAAGAGCAGTCTCACGTGGTGCTGGTCAACCCGGGAAATGCGGGCAATGCAGGAACGATCATCCGTTCATGTGCAGGATTCGGTGTCCGGAATATTGCCATTATCCGGCCGGGAGTCGACTTCTTCGACCCGAAGGTCATACGTGCCTCGATGGGGGCGCTGAGCCGGGTGAACTTCAGATATTACGACAGCTGGGAAGAATACGCAGAGACAGATGGCGCAGGGCAGAGGCATTTCTATCCGTTCATGCTCGATGGAAGTTCACTTCTCAATGAGACGAAGATATGTAAGCCGTTCTCGCTGATCATGGGGAATGAGGCGACAGGCCTTCCTGCTATGTTCTCAGGGATCGGACAGCCGGTCAGGATCGAGCACACCCATGCCATCGACAGCCTGAACCTGCCGATTGCCACCAGTATCGGACTGTATGAAGCGACGAAAGGTGATTTTTCATAGAAAAACGAAAAAAAGTCTTGCGCCGAGGAAGCAAGCGTGATACAATGTCTCGGTGTCTGAATAAGAATAATACTGATGGAGGTGAAGGAAATGCCGAATATCAAGTCCGCATGTAAGCGCGTTAAGGTTACAGAGAAGAAGACTTTAGCCAACAAGATGAAGAAGAGCGAGATGCGCACCATCGTCAAGAAGGCAACGGCTTCTATCGCCGCATCTGATGATAATTCCGCGGCGCTCGTTAAGGACGCTCAGGTTGCACTCGACAAGGCTGCTGCTAAGGGATATATTCACAAGAATGCAGCGGCAAGAAAGAAGTCCAGACTGGCTAAGGCTGCAAATGCTGCTAAGGCGTAATGGAATTTCTTCCAACCCGAAATGAACAGATCCCGGTCGACGAGACCGGGATTTTTTTATGCTTCAGAAACAGCGTTAAAAGAGACAAAATGTTATTTTTTTCTTTTGCTTTCCCTTCCGAAAACGGTTTCAAATGTTAATGAAGTGTTTCAGGATGTTTAAATTATGGTGTAAATGTGAAAATTATGGCCATTTTTACTTGAAATTTGAGACCTGGCCTTTATACTGCTATATAGGAATAGTATACGGACGTATGCTTGACGACACTTTTAGGCCTGACATCAATGATAAGTCAAAGGGGATTTTTCATGAATAAGTTGTTTGCAAACAAGAAGTTTCTCGGAATCACCAGCCTTGTTCTGGCCACTTCGATGGTAGTCGGTACGATTGCGATACGAAGGTCGAAGAACAGTAAGGGAATTGAGGTAGGAGTACCTCAGGTTCTTGCGGACTCCAATTACCTGGACTATGACTCTTCGAGCCAGGTAAACTACAGCACCGTGCTTGGACGTGCAGTGGATTATGGTATCCTGTCTAAGAATTTGAATCAGATGAATCATATGCAGACAACTTTTGCTACCAGTCTTTACACGGGTGGTTCGGATTCGTGTGATGCCAACCTCGGAGGACCGGCGGCTGCACAGTTTATTGTTGCAGAAATGACAGAAGGATCGAAACTCCGATTTGCTGATGATGTTTACGGGCAGCAGATGAATTATGTCGTAGACACGACTTATGAACTGGCCAATGCCTCCCCTAAGAAAATTGAAGCGGTAGCGAATACTATCAATGTCTTGACCCGTAAGTACGATAAAGATGTGCTCAATCAGAATATCGATTCCATGATCGAGCATATTCAGGACGAGTCCCGTACACTTGTTGCAAAGCCGGCGATTACCGTTGACGATGTCCTGATTCAGAGTCCCAACAATCCGGAATTGTATACGCTTGACCTTGATGACGATTCTTATGAAGGAGCGACAGTGTACTTTAATGTTCCGGAAGGAAGTGCGCTTCTTACTGCAATGGGGGATAATCTGACCATCAAGAAGAGAAACAGCACAGTTATTGTATTTAATGTTCTGTCAAATAGCTCTGTGACGCTTAAGAAGTTCTTCGTAGAGGTGGATGGCGAGAAAAAATCCACAAATACAGACTGGGATCGGCCTCTTAACGATCAGAATACTTTCGTAGATGAGAAGATCGCCAGAAAGATTATCTGGAATATGCCCAATGCAACAGATGTGACACTGAATTCTACCGCCGGTGTGTTCCTGGTTCCTACCCCAAGTGCTGTTGTAAGGACAGATGGTGGACCGAGTGCCGGTTGGATCGCATGCGCAGGAACCACGACCTTAAACAAAGGCATTGAGTTCCACTTTGTATACACGGATCGTGCCGAAGAAGGAAACGATGTCTTCACCAGCTACATGCATTTTGCTACGAAGAAAGCATTTACCAAGGATATTTCAGATCCCGCGAACGAGAATAATGTTCTGACTAATATCCGTATCCATGAGAATGATTTTAAGTTCACATTCGTAGAAATGAGGGATGCGACTTTCGCCAGTGAGCTTGTGGAACGCCAGGAAGGTGAAGCACTTCCTCAATATGGAAACGATGAATATGGTAAGGTTACATTCCCTTCTCTGACGGTTGATGTAACACACGTTGATCCGAACGTTCCGCTTCATCGTTACTTCGTGATTAAGGAAGTAGCCAATAATTCTACGGATGAGAATATTACCATGTCGTCCGGCGAGATCGATATCGACATGGAGATCCGTAATATTGATGGTATCATCCATTATTACATCAAGTCCTGGCACTATGCTACGGCTGAGGATAAAGCGAACGGAGCACCTTATAAGGTCAATATCACGGAAAATGGAGAAGGCATTGAGATGTCCGGTACGGAGTTCTCACTCGGTGGTTTCTACAATGAGTACAATGTGCAGACCGGTTCTCTCGCAGTAACCAAGAATGTTGAAGGAGACGACGCAGAAGGTTTCCCGACAAATAAAAAGTATAAGGTTGCAATTAAGAAGGGACTTCAGTATGTTCAGGATACAGATGGCCATATGAATGGAGTGCCGAAATATTTCGAAATGTCC
>JAEEIT010000150.1 GCA_016281535.1 Clostridia bacterium
CCGACTGGCTGCTCGACCTGAACTATCTTGAGTTCATGCGCGATATAGGCTCCAGGTTCTCGGTCAACGACATGCTAAGGGCCGAGTGCTTCAAACAGCGCATGGAGAAAGGCCTTTCCTTCCTCGAGTTCAACTACATGCTGCTGCAGAGCTACGACTTCCTGTACCTGTACCAGAAATACAACTGCCAGCTGGAGCTCGGCGGTTACGACCAGTGGTCGAATATCCTGGGCGGCGTGGAACTGATCCGCCGTAAGGAACAGGGTGAGGCTTTCGGTCTGACATTCACACTTCTTACCAACAGTGAAGGCAAGAAGATGGGTAAGACCGCAAAGGGTGCCGTATGGCTCGATCCGAATAAGACGACTCCGTTCGATTTCTACCAGTACTGGAGAAATGTCGAGGATGCCGATGTCATCAAGTGCCTGAAGCTCCTGACATTCGTATCCCTCGAAGAGATCGAAGAATATGCTAAACTCACCGATGCTGCGATCAACGAGGCGAAGAAACGCCTGGCCTTCGAGGTGACCAAAATCGTGCACGGTGAAGAGACGGCTCTGGCTGTAAAGAAGCAGGCAGAGGATCTGTTCGAGAAGGGCGGACGCTCGGATGATATGGCGACCACCGCGATCGCTTCTGACCGCCTGTCCGGTGACGGACTGTCGCTTCTGGATCTGCTCGTAGAGACGAAGCTCACACCTTCTAAGGGTGAGGCCAGAAGAATGATCCAGCAGAAGGGCATCTACCTGAACGACGTAGCCATCGAGGATGTCTACTACATGCTGACCGAGAAAGATTTCAGTAACGGGGAAGCCTTCCTCCGTAAGGGCAAGAAAGTTCACCACCGTCTGACGATCGGCTGATTACTTTATAAAGAAACGAATCTACAGGGGCGTCTCAAGCGATTTGTTTGAGACGCCCCTTTTGCGCGCCACAAAGATGTGAAAATAGTTGATGAGGCTATGGAGTATGTTGTGATACAATTTCTATAGTGAATATAAGGGGGCAAGAAACGTGAAGATCTGTCGTTTTTGCAATCATGAGCAGGAGAATGGAGAGTACTGCGAGGCATGCGGATCACCACTGTCGACGGACAGAGTGGTTTTTACCGATGGTATGAGTGATACCACCGGAGGATTCGGCGCGTTCCCGGATCCGACGGCACAGGCTTTTCCCGACCCGACAGTACAGGCATTTCCAGATCCGACAGTACAGGCATTTCCAGATCCGACGATCTCTCCGGCAGGTGTTTCGCAGGAGTCAGCGCCGCAGATTCAGGAACAGACTTCCCCGGTTCAAGAAACAGAGCAGCCTGCCCCGATGCAAGGAGCCGAGCAGGCAGATCAGGAGAAACCGGCAGAGAAGAAGCCGCAGGAACATGTGGTGGAAACGCCGGTCGCGGCTTTCGGCACGAGAAATAAAGGTTCGAAGAAAGAACATAAGCCTGAGGAGAAACAGGATCCTGATGCGCCGAGAAAGATCATATACTCGGCTGCGGCCAGTGGTGAGACGGTATATGGGAAGAGTAAAGGCGGCCTTGTGACGAGCGGGACACTGGTGGAACCGACTCAGCCCGGTCCGGGATGGTGGAACGGAGCGCCGAATGCAAGTGCCAATATGGCCGTGCCTAAGGAGAATTCGTGCGCGGCACCGACCGGTTCTGATTCTGCCGGCACAATGCCGGCCAATAGCAATCCTGCACCGGTATACACGGCACCGCCGCAGGGACAGGCTCCGGCGAATCCTCAATTCCTGCCGTACAACGGTCTTTATACCCACGCAATCATTACGCTGGTGCTGGGTCTTATGGGCCTTCTTTGCTGCTGTGGCGGGACATTCTTCTCGCTGATATTCTCCGTTATGGCATACATGAGATTATCGGCTCTGAAGAAGGGGACGGCGACAGGTTCTCCCGAAGATGTGGCACGTCAGGCGAAGACTATGCTGACCGTCGCGGACGTGCTTCTGGCCCTTGGTATGGTTGTCATGCTCATAATCTTTCTGATCGTCTGACAGGCATGAACGAAATAGAATACGGCAAATCCGCTTTTTTGTGGTATTTTCCGAATGAAGCCCGCGGGCGGGTGCGGTTGACAAAAACAGAAATTCCAATCATACTGAATACAAGTTTGACAAGAAATGGAGGAGATAGATATGAAAGTAACAAAGAAAGTTCTGGCAGTAGTATTAACTCTGACGATGGTCCTCGGACTGACAGGCTGTGGTAAGAAAGTCACAGATAAGAAAGGTTTTAAGGAAGCAATCAAGTCGGAAGACTACGATACAGACAACATTTATGAGTCGGATGGAGATAAGCATATCAAGAAGAGCTACCATTTCTCTGAGGATGGCGTCACGGCTTCTCTGATTATCTTCAAGGATAAGGAATCCGCTGAGGATTACTTCGATGATTATTATGATGAGCTCAAGGAACTGAAGGATGACGACGATTTCGACGGTACAGTCAAGAAGAGCGGTACATTCTTCCCGTGGTCCACACCGACGATCAAGATCGATGGTGAGTACACTTCCAAGAAGAATAAGAGCGAAATCTATGGCTATATTTTCCTGAACGACGATGTAATCGTTATGGTTTCTGCAAACGATAACGGCAAGACTGCTGTGAAGGATGTCAAGGCTCTTGTGAAGGCCCTTGGTTACTGATAGTAGGGAAATAAGGAGTAAGGTATGAAGAAGACTTTAGGCAAACTCGTTTCGCTGGTCCTGATCGGCGCCATGGCTCTTTCTCTCGCTGCTTGCGGCGCAGGAAAGAAGCAGGTCGACCCGGATGATTTCGAGAAGAAGATGGAGAAAGTCGGTTTTATCGTCGAAGAAGATGATGACGAGGACGCAGAAGAGAGCTATGTCGCTTATTATCTCGGCGAAGAGGAAGATTCGGAAGAATTCGTTCTCATTACGTACTATCTCTTCAAGACAAACAAGGATGCGAAGGGCTGCTTCGATGCTTCCTATGACGATCTGAAGAAAGAGAAAGATAAGGGCAAACTGGACGGCACGACCTCCAAGGGCTCCTGGAAGTTCACAGGTGAGGGCGAGTTTAATGAAGATTCCGCTCTCGGCGAAGGCGAGTACTATGTAGTCGGTATTGTTGCCCAGAAGATGGTCATCATCGCTTATTCCGCCGGAGATAAGGCTTCTCGCAAAGCACTGGATAAGGCGCTCTCCGAACTCGGTTACGGCGACTGATACAGATCGGTACGAGAAAACAGTTAAGATTAAGGGGGCTGCTCCGGATTTTCCGGAGCAGCCCTTCTCATCGGGAGAACGCCTGAAAATGGCGTCTGTCCGCGTGATCCCCTCAAATTGCGGGGGATTTTAAAATTCTTTGTTTACAAGATAAAAATGTGGTGCTATACTTAATTGCCCGATGAAACGGGGCTTTCTTTTCGTGCGCCGTTTTACCGAGACTATTATTATGAAAGGAGATGTATTGATGCCTACGTTCAACCAACTGGTAAAGTCCGGCAGAACTTCGAAGATCTACAAGTCTTCCTCTAAAGCTCTTCAGTCTGGACTGAATACCTTGCGCAAGCAGGAAACAGACGTTTCTTCCCCGCAAAAGCGTGGTGTTTGCACTGTTGTTAAGA
>JAEEIT010000151.1 GCA_016281535.1 Clostridia bacterium
CGTCTTTCCGCCTCCGGACGGGCCGACGAACGCCGTGGTCGTCTTCTCCGGGATCGTAAGAGAAACATCGTTGATGATCTTCTTTTTGTCATACGAGAAGCCGATATGCTCGACAGAAATCGTATGGTTCTCCGGTGTGATATCTTCTCCGTCAATATCCATCGGCGGCATGTCCATGATCTCTTTTGCCTTGGTAACGGCAATGTTGATGTTACGCATCAGCGCAGAGAATACTCCCATGATCTCGAGGCTTTCATATACCATGAAAGAGGAGATCATCATCATGATTGCGTAAAGAAGAGACATGCTTCCATCGAAATAGAACTTCAGCGATGCCAGACACATCAGAACACCGGTGAGCTTGGTTGTTAACCCCTGAAGGAATACATGTGGCATGACGCAGAACTCCAGTTTCGTGTCCGTCTTCACCTTGCCGGCAATGGCTTTCTCCAGTTTCTTCGCTGTCTTATCCGTGAGATTATAGTTCTTTACCTCTGCGATTCCCTGAACATATTCGATCACCGCGGTAACGATCGCTTCATCCGCCGCATGTTTCATCGGCGCCACGGTCTTCGTACTTCTCTGCATAAACGTATTCCAAAGAACGAATACCACGATACCGGCAAGAAGGATCAATCCGATCCTCCAATCGAAGGCAAATACAAACGCAGCAATCACAGTAGTGGTAAGAATTCCCTGTGAGACGACCATTACGATACGTGTTGCAATATCCGAGAGGCTTTCCATGACATTAGTCGTTACATTTGTGATGGATCCCAGACTGTTATGATTGAAGAAACCCATCGGCAGATAACGGAGATGTTCGGCGATCTCTATGCGTTTATGCGCGCAGGAATGGTATCCTGCCTCTGTCTGAAGCATCGTGATCTTAAGTCCGATCAGGATCTGACCGATCACAGAAACCATCATGATGCCTAAGGAAAGAAGGATCCTACTGTTCGTCATGTCATCTTCGATCACACCCTGTGCGAAAACAGCTACAGCGGAAATTCGCAGGGCCGCAAACACGGCTTTCACCACACTGAGCACAATGGCCAGATATAGTTTCTTTCTATCTTCTTCATTACAGAAATCGAAGAATTTTCTAAGTGTCGAAAACATCTTATTCCACCTCCTTGGCAAGAACATGGGCATCCCACATCTTACGGTACAGTCCGCTTTCACGGAGAAGCTCTTCCTGTTTACCACAAGCTTCGATGCTGCCCTGGTTCACAAGGATGATATTGTCTGCCGAAGCAATTGTAGAAAGGCGGTGTGCGATAACGATCAGCGTTTTCCCCTGGACCAGCTTCGCCACGCTCTTCTGTACCAGTGCTTCATTTTCCGGATCGGTATAGGCCGTGGCTTCATCCAGGATCACGACAGGCGCATCTTTCAGCATCGCCCGCGCGATGGAGATCCTCTGTCTTTCTCCACCGGAAAGATGAGATCCGGCACCACCACAGATCGTATGATACCCGTCTTCGAGCCGCATGATGAAATCATGGCACCCGCTTCTCTTCGCGGCATCGATCACCTGCTCATCTGTCGCTTCCGGATGACCCATACGGATATTTTCCATGACTGTTTCATCAAAGAGATAGTTATCCTGTGAAACATAAGCAATGTTCTGATTGTATACATCCAGAGGTATCTTACGGATATCCACTCCACCGAGAAGGACCGCGCCTTGATCTACATCCCAGAAGGAAGCAATGAGCTTGGCGATCGTCGATTTTCCCGATCCGGAAGGACCGACCAGTGCATTGACGGTTCCTTCTTTGATCCGAAGGTTTACATCGTGGAGAACTTCTTCTTTATCATAGGCAAAGTGGACATTCTTCAATTCGATATCATATCCTTCGGGGAGTTCGGATGCTTTATCCGGACGCTTGAGCTCCGGCTTCACGATAATGGAGGTCGCTTCTCCGATGATCACCTGACACTTCTTCAGATCGTCCAGATAATTGGCAATGACCAGGAAGGGCGATACCAGGCCGAGGGCCAGGATGATCAGCATAAAGGCATCCGTTCCGCTGACCCATCCCCGGCTATAGAACCATCCTGCAAAAGGAACCAGAGAAAGAAGCTGTGCCGGAAGCATCGTCAGCGCCACATTCTGATACACATTGCAGCTTCTCATCCACTCGATGAAGCAGTCCGCTCCTTCCTTCGCCGCCGTGACAAACTTGGCGTAAGAGGTCTTTGCTTTACCGAAAGCCTTGATCACTTCGATGCCGTTAATATACTCGACGGCGGTATCGTTCAGTGCTTTCGTCTTATCGATAGTATTCTGGAAGCGTTCTCCTGCACCGATAAACTCGAAGCTGAAGAACAGAGCACCGATCGGCAGCGAGAGAAGAGACAGAAGCGCGAGCTTCCAGTTGATCGTCAGCATATAAACGAAGACAACGATCGGAATCAGAAGATTCGAGGTCACTTCCGGAAGGATGTGTGCCATGGTCGTCTCCACAGAATCCACACGCTCGATAATGATGTTCTTATATGTTCCGGACGATTCAGAAAGAACGTCTCCGAGCGGCATCTTCGCCATATGTTTCGTGATCCTTCTCCGGATATTACCGAGAAC
>JAEEIT010000152.1 GCA_016281535.1 Clostridia bacterium
AACGAAGATGAGGCGAAGTATTTCACGGGGAAAGAAGATCCGGAGGAAATGGCGGATGTATTCCTTTCCTACGGTGTAAAGAACGTAGTCATCAAGCTCGGCGCGAAAGGCTGTTTCTTCAAGAACAAGGAGATGACCCTGACTCTTCCTGCTTTCCCGATCGAGGCCGTCGATGCCACCGGCGCAGGCGACTGCTTCGTCGCCGGCCTTGCTTCCGAGATCCTGACTCATGCCGCCCTTCCGGATGCCCTCCGCTTCGCCAGCGCATGCGGCGCGATCTGCACGACCGCCGTCGGCGCCGGCACCGCCCTTCAGAGCCGCGACCAGGTCCTCCAATTCCTCGCCGACACGGCCAGATAAGAGGCGCCCTCCGCTCAGTACGGCTTCTTTATCAGCTCGTAATCAGCACTCTTCGTAAACCCCGAGAAGTAACAGAACAGCATACTCCCGAACTCCGGGTACTTCACCGCCAGGATCTCGCCATCCTGACAGTAGAACGTAAACTTCACGCCCCGGTATGACCACTCCTCGACCACGAACTCCCGCCCGTCGAGCGTCCCCGTGTACGCCCGCAGGAACTCGATCTTGTGCCCCGGAATGAATATATCCGGCAGGCTATAGAGGATCTCCGCATCCGAGAACTCCGGTCCCGCCGGATCTGCCCGCTGCATCCCGTCATCCGTCGCGGTATAGATCGTGTCCCCGAGCCGCACCCGCATCACCACATAATCGAACGACCCGTCGTGCGACGAAACCCCGTCATAGTCGTAGAAATCCGCCCCGTCGAAGGAGAGCACCGACTGGTGGATCTTATACGCGCCGAAGGTCCACATCTCCAGCGAGAACGGCTGCAGCGACTGGAAATAGTCGATATAGCCCTGCACGACCGGCGACTCATCGAGGTCCCCGCTCTCCGTGACCACCCCCGACAGGTCGAAGAAACCGTGCGCCTCCAGATCCTCCCGCTGCCAGTCCGCCGCCGATTTGTCCGCATCCGCCACGGCCTGCTGTGCCTTTTCTTCCGTATTTTCTTCGGCAAAAGCACTGAGTTCCTGAAGATCTACGTCGACCGTTGCGCTTCCGATGAAATAGTATACCGTCAGCCCCTCGGCGCCGTACTCCCAGCCCCCGATGATCTTTCCGTCCTCGTCGAGAAGCACTGCGATCGTCTCCGCATCGGCCTCTTCGCCGACCCTGTAGAACTCGCAGAACGCCGGCACCATCGTCGACGACGAGATCAGCCGGTGCCCCTCGCTGTCGAATCCGTACCCTGCATCCGACCCGGCCGCCCGGCTCTCCTCGTACGGATCATAGCTCACGGCGAACCCGCCGACGAAATCGTAAAGATCCAGAGTTTTGGCAAAAGGCGTAAAAGGAAGCACCCCCGCGATGTCCGCGTCGTCGAGTTTCGTATAGACCGGGACCGTATCGTAGCGCGTATACCCCACGCCACCCTCGATAATGAGCTCATAGTACGAGAGGTCCTGCGGCACCCGGACGTCGTCGACCGTCGCATCCGTCTGCAGGACCGTGTTCTCACAGACATAGATGCTGTCGCTGTCCGCGGCATGCGTCACAGATTGAAAAGTACTGTCCGAGATGTACGTGTATATGGTTTCCATGCTGGCGTTCTTCTGGCCCGCTTCAAGTTTCGACGCGTCGTACGGCGCGCTCCGGTCGATCGCCCAGGTCCCGTCCACGATCGTCATCAGGTCCCCGCACTTTCCGAAAGCCGCGCCCGCCGCTGCCTCGTAGATCCGCTCGAGCATTGCCCGGCTCTCCTCATCGGAAGACGCCCGGAAAGCATGCTCGTGTCCGCTGAAATCCCGCATCAGCCAGTCTCCGTTACCCAGATACATAACTTCCGTCTGCGTCTCCTGGCAGGTCACCGTCACCAGAGTCGAATTCATATAAGAAAGATCGATCCCGTCCGATTCATACCAAGGCCCGTCCGAAGTGCCCGCACCATTACGCTCACAGAAATCCAGAAGTTCCGAAAGAAGTGCATCCGTCTGCTCCTTATCCTCCACATGGAAAACCGCGGACGACTCCTGCGAGGCGCCGGACGTTTCGATCCGAAGCGAACTGGCCAGGCTCAGAAGATCCGCCGGCGCACCGCTCAGCGAGACGAACTCGGAGACGGTGAATTCCTGCGAACCATCGAGCGAGATGCCCTGTACGATCACATAGGCCGAATCGGAAGAAATGCCCGCGATATTGATCCCGTACACATACGGCATGTCATAAGTGAGTTCGTCATTTTTGATATACTTCTGAAGATGCGCCTGGATCCTGGAATCAGCGAAGATGATGTCCATCCCTGTCCGTACGGCCTGCTCGATCAGCTCCGGCGCGACAGCATTCATAGAGATCCCGTTCAGAGACCGGCCCGAGACCACGAAGAAGATTCGATCGTCCGGAAGTTCTTTGAGTTTGTGGTCCGGCCCCAGAAACTTCGCCTGATCCGGCATATCCCTGAGCATATCCTCCACATACTCATCGTAGGTCATATCGGCCGTGTTCATCTGGACGACGGTCGTCTCGTAATACTCTTCCGAGAACACATATTCAGCCATAAGCTGGAAGTAAGCAGAGAAAAACATATTCTCGTCGGTACTTCGGTACTCGCCGTGATCCGTGAGAACGAAGATCGCGGAATTATTGCTTCTCCATTCATCGGCCATGCCCCGTACCACAGAATCGTCCGGCGAAGCGATCGTGATCTTCGACGGGTCTCTCTGAGCGGTCGAATCGCTCGGATCCTGAGAAGAGGCAGTGGAATCGCCCGGATCGGTATCCTTGCCGTCGCCCGTATCCGACGCGGTCGAACGCTTCGATCCCGAATCGTCCTTATCCGTATCCGCCGTTTCGTTTCTCCTGCATCCGCAGAAGGAACCTAATGCCAACGCGAAGGTCAGCACCAAAGCCGTTAATCGAGTCTTCTTCATGTCTATACCTCAATTCCCATAAGCCCCGAAGGGTCATTCATCGTTGTGAGAAGCACCGGGTGTCGTCTGTTCTGTCGTTTTTCTTTACCTATCATAGCATTTCATGGAAAGTCCGTGAAGCACTTCCCGTGGAACGCTTTCCCCTGTTCGTGCTTCAGAAGAGGATACGGATCCTGCCCCATGCCGTCAAGGCTTCCCTTCGGCGGCGCATCCGCGCCGGTCATAGTTTTCAATTGACGCGCGGGCATACCGATGCTACAATACAGATAAAGAAGCACAGTCCGCAAGGACGGTTGCCTTGGGTTTGTTATAAACCACCCTAAGGACGCCAATCCATATTAGGGTGGTTGTTTTATTTGCGCTTGTACCTGTTGTCCAGGAAGGCAAATAGCTTCAACAGTGCTATCAAGAAGCTGACAATCTTTAACCAATCTTAACTTTTTCTTGGCGTTTGCTTGAAGTCTCATCGATAATATGTAATCATGCACAGCAGGGATGAGCCCGGGACGCCTGATCCGGAAAGCGAAAGGGCACACTCCGAAACGAAACAAGGACAGTGCAAGTAGGAGAGTATTAGAAATGTTAGACGTAAATCATGTGACCAAGAAGTATGGAAAAAACCTCGCGTGCGACGACGTATCGTTCACGCTTGACTCAGGAAGCCTCACCGTCCTGCTCGGACCGAACGGCGCCGGCAAGAGTACGATCATCAAGTCGATCATCGGCTTCCTTAAGTATAGCGGACAGATCTCCGTAAACGGCATCCCGAACAAGACCACGGCCGCCAGAAAGATCCTCGGATACATCCCGGAACTTCCGTCACTTTACCCGACACTGACCGTCATCGAGCATATGGAGTTCATCGCCCGTGCCTATAAGATGACCAACTACAAAGACCGCATCGAGATGCTGCTCAAGCGTTTCGAGCTCGACGACAAGAAGAAGAAATTCGGCGACGAGCTCAGTAAAGGCATGCAGCAGAAATTGAACCTCTGCATCGGCCTTCTGCCTGATCCGGACATCCTCCTGATGGACGAGCCGCTCCTCGGCCTCGATCCCCACGCGATAAAAGAACTGAAATCCATGATCGAAGAGATGCGCCAGGCAGGGAAGACCATGCTCATCAGCACGCACATCATCGACAGCGTAGACATGCTCTGGGACAGAACCGTCATCATGCAGAACGGCAAGGTCCGCGCCAATGTCACCAGACCTGAGATCGAAGGCCAGGGCAAATCCTTGGAGGATCTGTTCTTCGAGGTCACCGAAGGAATCGATTCTTCCTCGGTTAAAGCACTGCCGTCCGAGCAGGAAGCGGAAACCGTTTCTGAGGATGCCGAAGCGAAGGGAGAAGTGACGAAATGAGACTCTTTTTCTACTACACCTGGCACTCCCTCGTGAACACTCTCAAGAGGGTGCTGAAGACGTGGGTTGCATTCTTCCTCGTATGCCTCGTTATCGGAATCGTGATCGGATTAGGTATTTCCATGTTTCTTCCGGATTCAGACAAGGAAGATGAGAAGAACACCAATACGATCGAAATGACAGAAGATCAGACCGAGGAAGATGAAACCGAAGTGGCGGTCAGCGCCAAGAAAGATAAAGAATGGGGATTCCTTTCCTCCCGTGGCAAGACCAAGACGGATCTCGTGGATCTCGTGATTACGGCCGTCTTCCTCCTGATGCTTGCTACGAATATCAGCAACGCCAAGAGCTCCGGCAGGATCTTCAAGCCCGCCGACGTGCCGATGTTGTTCGCCAGCCCGATGAAACCACAGTCGGTACTCATGTTCCGCCTCATCGGATCTCTGGCCGGAACACTGGTCATCGCACTATATATGGTATTCCAGCTTCCCAATCTTACTCGGAACATGGGGCTCAGCCTCTGGGGCGCCGTCTCCCTCCTCATCGCATACGCACTGGTACTCATCTTCGGCACACTGGTACAGGTGGCTTTCTACACCATCATGTCCAGAACGAAGTACGGCACATCCGGCCTTGGCAAATGCGTCATCGCGGTTTACGCCGTGATTGCCGGTATCTTCGGTATCTACATGGTATCGACAGGTAAAGACGCACTGACCGCCGCATTTGATTTCTTCGCCAGCAAAAACACGTACTGGGTTCCTTTCTGGGGCTGGATGCGCGGCTTCTGCTGCCACGCCATCGAAGGAAACGTCCCACTGTCACTTCTGTTCCTGGCGCTGTTCCTCTTCGCCTGCGTCCTGATCGTCGTATTGATCTGGAAAGTGCCGGCAGACTTCTACGAGGATGCACTCGTTGAGACAGAGAAGCAGGCCGTCATGATCGACAACGCGAAGAATGCACAGGCCGGTGTTGCCGTCGTCCGTGAGAAAGACAGAAGCGACAAACTCGAGCGTGACGGGTTTAAGAGAGGATTCGGTGCGAACGTGTTCCTGCACAAGGCCATCTACAACCGTTTCCGCTTCGCGAAGTGGAAGGTCTTCTCGATCACCATGGTCGTATTCACCCTGTCGGCCGGATTTGCCGCCTGGTTCGCTAAAGGAAGCGATCTTCCTGTCGACCCGTTCCTGGTCCCGGCCTGCACTCTGGCATTCCTGATGTTCTACAGAACCCTGGGTAACCCGCTGAAGGAAGACACCAGCCGCGAGTTCTTCATCCTGATTCCGGAATCTCCGCTTAAGAAGATCTGGTTCTCGCTTCTCGGAAGCGTAGCCGTCAATGCCATCGATCTGGTCGTTCCGATCCTTGTTGCCGGTATTATGCTTAAGACGAATCCGCTGGTCATGCTCGGCTGGATGCTGTTCATTCTCTCCATATCCCTCTTCGGAACGGCGGTCGGAACATTCGTCAATATCTCCGTCCCGGGCGAAAGCGCACAGACCATTAAGACATTCGTGCAGATGATGCTCCTGTACTTCGGACTTTTCCCGGCAGCCATATTCGTTATCCTCGGCGTAGTCTTCAAGCTTCCGGTCCTGACACTTGTACTGGGAACCGGCGTGAACTGCGGAATCGGAGCTCTCTTTACCCTGATCACCCCGCACTTCCTCGTGAACCGCTGACAGCACCGGAAGAAGTATAGTAAAATAGGTGAAGAAAAATGCCGGAGAAGATTCCGGTCCGCCTATCGGATCGAAGAGAAAAGATGCACCCGGCGAAGGAAAGAAGGAGGCGATACACATGCCAATGATCGATGCAAAAGTCACCGTCGCACTCGACGATGCACAGAAAGAAGAACTGAAGAACGAATTCGGCCGCCTGATCGGCACCCTCGGTAAGAGCGAGGCCTATCTCATGGTCGCCATAGAAGATGCAGAAGCACTATGGCTCGGCGGAAGAGCACTCGAGAAAGGCGCATATGTAGAAGTCAGCCTTCTCGGCGATGCCGGCTCGGAACTCTACTCGAAGATGACAGGCCAGATCTGCGAACTTCTGGAGCAGAAACTCGGCATCCCCGGAAATGCGGTCTACGTGACCTACCACCCGGTACGCGACTGGGGCTGGAACGGCCGCAACTTCTGATCCCTGAATAAATAGAAAATAAGACGAAGGACCTGCCATCTTCCTTCTGCATCCGTCCCAGGCCGGAAGCGCTTCGGACGCAGAAGAGGAGGAGCAGGTCCTTTCTAATTTTTCTTTTCTACGCGGCAGGGAAAAGTCAATATGTCGACAGAAGACCGATCGGACATCCCATCGTGTCTCCATAACCCCAAATAAAAATGACCCGAATGGGTGATTGTTTCCTTATCTTACAAATGATATCTTTTATTTAACTAATTATCAAAGATTTTTGGTTGTGGCGTTTTTCATTTAGAGATCAGACAGAACAAAAAAAGCATATGGTGGGAACGGGGAGTTAGAACCTTCCCGCCGGAAAGAGGTTAGGAGGAGATGGTATGAAACTACGACAGGTGGCAAGTGCCTTGCTTTCACTGGCACTGGTACTCTCGGCGGTAACCGTGGCCGGCACAAAGAAGCTTCAGGCAGCAGGAGAGCACTCGATTACAGTCAACGCGATCAGCGCGACATATGCCAACTATGTAATCGATGGCGTGACGGACCGTCATGGACCGATCGATATGGCAGGCGGTACGATCGATCTTACGAAGTATTCCGCAGAGGAGGGTGAGAAGATCGAAGTTTCGGCCAACCCGAAAGCAGGGTATGCACTTGATTTCGTTCTGGTGGGTAACGGCGCAGCGGGCACAGATATTACCGCTCAGGAGTCGCTGGATTTTACCATGCCGGATGAAGATGTGATCATCGACGTCAAGTTTAGAGCTGTAGAGGGCGCGGATCCTGAGTACGGAGCTTTCTTCACGACAACGGAAGCATATGGAACCATGGATGCCAAAATCTGCGCAGATACGGATGAGGCAAACGGATTCCTTCTTCCGGAACCGACATTTGATTGCCCGGACGATAAAATGTTCGTTGGATGGGTGAATACGGATGACGGGGAACTCTATGCGCCGGGCGCGAACGTTCCGATCCCGCAGGGTGGTCTTCTGTTTATCGCGGACTATAAAGACTTCAACATACAGGCCATCTTCACTCCCGGAGAGCATGGTACAGGCACGATGGATCCGCAGGTCCTTACCAAGAGGTCCGATGCGGCTGCCTGGAAATTCCCGGAATGCGGATTCGACGGGGAAGACGGATATTGCTTCGATCACTGGGATCTTGTGGGAACCACATATTACCCGGGCGATCCGCTAAGTCTTGAACTGGATGCAGAATACATGGCTTTCGAAGCAGTGTGGAAGCCTCTTGAGAACACCTGCTATGTCGTTTCGGCAGGTGCGCTGAATGTACGCCAATCTCCGACGAAAGCATCCCCGCGCGTCGGTGGCCTTAGCTTCGGTGATGCTTTTACCGCGACATCTGAGAAGGTCGTAGACGGGGAGAAGTGGATCCGCCTGAAGTACAATGGCGACGAAGGACAGATCGACGGATGGGTCGCAAGAGAATTCCTGTATCTGACCTATACTGTCGATACAGCGATCGAGCCGCAGAAGGTCACCGTTACGGCCGGGGCGTTAAATGTCCGCTCCGCTCCGGAGAAAATCGACGATCCCAGCAACCGCATTACCGGAGTCACAGCCGGAAAAGAGATCCTCGTCACAGGCTATCTGGATAACGGAACAGAAGATGAAAACGATGACTGGCTGGTTATTGACATCGTGATAGAAGGCGTTCACAGACTTGGGTTTGTCATGGCCAGATACACCGAGGGAGTGATCGATAAGAAAGAGATCGTGAAGCATAGTCTTGATCTTTCAGGCAGCATCCCGACCGGATACAGCCTCACTTCGGCTGCTGCCGCAGCCATAGCAGCTGGCGATAGCGCAGCACTGGATCTTAGTAATTTCACAAGTGAGGGCAATGGCCTGTTTACCGTAGTGATCTATCCGGACGATGCATGTACCTTCAGTGAATTAGAGAAAGAGAACATCTCGATCGATTCGAGCCTGAAGAAGAGTGTTATGGACATGGTCCGAAATGAAGACGGCAGTATCGCCCTGACCCTTGCCCCCATTGACCCGGTGAAAGTCACTTTCATGGGGCTGGATGCGGAGTCCAATGCCTCGGAGCTCCTCTCCCGCTATATCAGCAGCGGCGAGACCGTCACCAAGCCGGACGAAGATCCGACGCTCGAAGGGGCGACCTTCACCGGATGGTTCGAAGACGAAGAATGCACGATCCCCTTCGATTTCAGTAAGGCGGTCTCGGGAGATATCTCCATATTCTCCGGCTTTAAGCTGAACGAAGAGAAGAGTACCGAGCCGACGACACAGGAAAGTGAAACGGTTACAGAACCCGAGGAGAAGCCGGAGGTTACAGAACCGCAGGTCACCTACACGGTCAAGGCCGAGAGCGATAAGGTCGTCCGCGGATCCGGAAATCCCTTCGTGATCACGGTGAAGAGAAGTGTAGACGACGCCGAACTCTGCTTCCAGCTCTTCCGGGGCGTCAGCATCGACGGCAAGCCCCTGGTAAAAGACCAGAACTACACGGCCGAGAAGGGAAGCACGATCATCACGATCCTTCCGGAACCTCTCGAAGCGTTAAGTGACGGCACACACACCATTAACGTCGAGTTCGCAGACGGAAAGACGGAGTTCACGTTCACACTCGCCCAGCCGGAGACGGAAACGAATACGGAGAACAAGACCGAGGAAACGAAGGCGGAAGATCCGACTTCCACACCGGCACCGGCGAAGAACGGAACCGGCAGACCGAAGACCGGTGATGTCGGGAGCAGCACAAGAACTGCCGTCATCGCGATCCTTGCACTCTGCGCTATAGCTTCCCTGGTCCTGATGGACAGAAGAAAGAAGAACGAAGACGAGTAAGCCGGACAGAAGAAGAGTAAGCCGGAAGAACCGGACAACAATTCAGAAGAACAGCAAAAACGAAGATGGCCGCATCTGCAGGGAGGCGGCCATCTTCGTAGGTTCCCTTGCTTTCTGAAAAGTGTCGAACGAAATAACAACTTTTTTCTCTTGCCGTCTTTCTCAAGTTTATTTGCATACTCAACTGGTTGTGTTATAATCACACTTGGTTTAGTATGTGTCGCTGGAAGTGCGCCCTGATATATGGGGCTTTCGGCGCGATTTATATATAGGGGCGTTACCGACATGGCATCAGAGAGAGTAAACAAGCAAGAGGATGAGATCGATCTGCTGAAATTGGCACTGGTCCTTTGGAAGAGAGCCTGGGTCATCGTGCTCAGCGCGATTATAGTAGCTTCGATCTGCTATTACTGGACATACCGGAACATGTACACGACATACCGTTCATCGGCGATGCTGTACGTCAACAACAATTCGGTATCCCTCGGATCGGCGAAGCTGAGTATCACGAACGGCGATATCAAGGCCGTCAACAACCTGATGGAGACCTACTCCGTCATCCTGACTTCCCGTACCACGTTAAATGAGATCATCCAGGAAACGGGGATCCCGTTCTCCTACGAACAGCTGAAGGACATGATCACGACCGAGACGGTCGGCGACACGGCAATCTTCAAGATCACAGTCACGGCACAGGATCCGGAGCTCTCGGCTCACTTGGCCAACTCGATCCTCGAAGTCCTTCCGTCGAAGATCACCACCGTTATCGAAGGATGCTCCGTACAGATCGTTGACTATGCCGTCGCAGGTACGCCTGTAGTAAACGGCAAGCCGGTTAAGTCCGCAGCTATCGGCGCCCTGATCGGTGTCGTACTCAGCGCCGGCGTCATTATCTTCCTGAGCCTCATCGATACGAAGATCCGCGACGAGCAGTTCCTCTTAGATACGTATAAGGGTATCCCGGTACTGACTTCTGTACCGGATCTCAACGAAGCCGGTAAGGGCGGCGGATACTA
>JAEEIT010000153.1 GCA_016281535.1 Clostridia bacterium
GACTTGTGCCGGGAGAATGCGCGACGGCACTTTATTCGATACAGGAGACTTTCCGCGAACTGGATATCATGCAGGTCATCGCGATGGCTGTCCTTCCCAGTACCAATAACGGACTTCCCGGGGCCATCCCGATACGGATCCCGGGCACGGCGTGTAACAGCTACCGTGGCCACGAAGAAGCTCTGTCTGACCTGATCAGTGAGAGAAACAGCAAAGATCAGGCGACGTATATCATGAGCGGTACCGGCAGCCGTGCCGAGAAACTGCGTTCGTATCTCTTCGAGAGAAACAGTATGCCGGTCCTGATCCCACGGCCTCTTCCGAATGGTTTCGTCTATCCGGCCATCTCCCTGGTGGTCATCGGCACCCAGGATATTTTCGGCGTGGACCGTGGCATCAAGAAGAAGAAAAAGGGCGGCATGACCATCGATCTGTTCTCGGATCTGGTACCGGGTGAACTGGTGGTGGACGATGAGAACGGTGTCGGCCGCTACGACGGTCTTGTGAACCTGGAAGTCGAGGGTACCCGCCGCGACTACCTGCAGATCACCTATGCCAACGACGACCATCTGTATATCCCGATGGACCGCCTCGACCATATTCAGAAGTACGTGGCCTCCGACGGTAAGACACCGAAGCTTGCCCGTCTCGGCAGTGCGGAGTGGAGCAAGTCCGTCAGCCGCGCGAAGAATTCCATCAAGCAGCTGGCCTTCGACCTGGTTGCCCTGTACGCGAAGCGCCAGGCCGCAGAAGGACATGCCTTCTCGAAGGATACGATCTGGCAGGCCCAGTTCGAAGACGATTTCCCCTATCAGGAGACCGAGGACCAGCTGCATGCGATCGCCGAGATCAAGAAAGATATGGAGTCCAATAAATCCATGGACCGTCTCCTCTGCGGGGATGTCGGATTCGGGAAGACGGAGGTGGCCTTCCGTGCGATCTTTAAGTGCGTCATGGACAGTAAACAGGCGATCCTTCTGGCGCCGACGACCGTCCTGGTCCAGCAGCATTACGATAACCTGAAAGAGCGTCTGAGAGGGTATCCGATCAAGATCGCCCTTCTGTCCCGTTTCGCCTCGCCCAAAGAACTGAAACGTGCCGTGCAGGGGATCAATGACGGTTCGGTGGATGTGGTCGTCGGGACGCACCGCGCACTGAGTAAAGACGTCCAGCCGAAGAACCTGGGCCTTCTGGTCATCGACGAAGAGCAGCGCTTCGGCGTGAACCATAAAGAGAAGATGAAGAATCTCCGAAATACGGTGGATGTGCTGACGCTGACGGCAACACCGATCCCGAGAACGCTGCATATGTCGCTGTCGGGGATCCGGGATATTTCCGTCCTGGAAGAGCCGCCGCAGGACCGCCGTCCTGTGCAGACCTATGTCATCGAATACGATCCGCAGATCATTGCGGAGGCGTGCCTGCGCGAGATCGAACGTCATGGCCAGGTCTTCTATCTCTTCAACAACACACATCATATCGAGGAGAAGGCGGCCGAACTTCAGGAGATGCTCCCCGGCGCCCGTATCGTCTTCGCGCACGGCAAGATGAGCGAGAGGGAACTGGAGAACATCATCGAATCCTTCATCCATAAAGAAGCGGACATCCTGGTGTGTACGACGATCATCGAATCAGGCGTGGATATGCCGAACGTCAATACCATCATTGTCGAGAACAGCGACCGATTCGGACTTTCCCAGCTGTATCAGCTGAAGGGACGTGTGGGACGATCCGACCGTCAGGCCTATGCCTATATTACCTATGAACCGGAGAAAGTACTGAAAGAAGATGCCGAGAAGCGTCTGGCGGCGATCCGTGATTTTACCGAGCTGGGATCGGGTATTAAGATCGCGCTGAAGGATCTCGAGGTGCGTGGCGCCGGAAACCTACTTGGTGCCGAACAGCACGGACAGATGGATGTCATCGGTTACGAGCTCTATTGCCGTATGCTGGATGAAGAGATCAAGAAAATGTCCGGCACATGGGAGCCGGAGGTGGAGGATACGGTCATCAAGATGAACGAGGATGCATATATCTCTCCTTCGTATATTCCGGATGACGGACAGAGAATGGATGTATACCGCCGTATCCGGACGATTGCGACAGCGAAGGAGAAAGACGACTTCGAGGATGAACTCACGGACCGTTTCGGAGATGTACCGAGAGAGGTCACGATCTTAAGCAATATTTCCATCATCCGCCATCAGGCCGGGAAACTCGGATTCGGGAAAGTGGAGATCGAGAACGAAGTGGCGCGGCTTTATTACCGCGAGGGTGCCTCGAACGGCGCGGCCCTTCTTCTGGCCAGTGCGGATCCACGTTTCGAAGGACATGTCATGGTTTATTCGCTGAAGAATCCTTTCCTTCAGTATAAACCGGCACCGAAAGACAGAAAGGAGATCGTGGCGAATGTGGCCGCGCTTCTCGATCTGATGGGTACCCTTCCGGCCGGATCGGAGAATCCTCAGAAGGAGAATCAGGAAACATAGGAGGAATCACATATGATCGTTCTGGAAATCATTTACGCTATTTTAGGTGCGGCGGTTGCGCTGGCTCTGGAAAACATCGTCATGCTTCCGATATCCGTTTGGTTTCTGGTGATCCTGATCCCTCTGTTCATCGTGCTTCAGGTGATCCCTGTTTTTCCGCCGGCGGCACTTCGCATCCACTCGATCCGGCTTCGGAATACGCAGGCGGGATCGATGCTCCTGAAGATCTTTCTTCTTACGATGGTGATCGACCTGGCTTTCAATATTCCGGGTATGTGCGGGGCGCTAGAGTCCATGGATATTCCGGCGATAGGGGATGCTCCGTGGAAGTGGACGGGTCATATTCTTCTTAATGTCCTGATCGAGAATATCATTTTCTGGAACGGCATCGTCCGCATCTATATCACGACGAACCAGCTCGGCATGAAGTACCGCGTGATCGGTGCCCTCTGCGGCATGATCCCCATCGTGAATCTCATCGTGCTGGGCATCCTGATCCGCATCAGCGATAAGGAAGTCAAGTTCGAAAACGAGAAGATCCTTCTGAATGAATCCCGCGCTTCGGAACAGATCTGCGCATGTAAATATCCGATCCTCATGGTGCACGGCGTATTCTTCCGGGATTTCCGTTTCTTCAACTACTGGGGGCGCATCCCGGCAGAACTGGAGAAGAACGGTGCGAAGATCTACTACGGGAACCAGCAGTCGGCGGCATCGGTCGTCACGAGCGGCATGGAACTTGCGCAGCGCATCAAGAAGATCTGCGAGGAGACCGGATGCGAGAAGGTGAACATCATTGCACACAGTAAGGGTGGACTGGACAGCAGAATGGCGATCGCAAGATTCGGAGCGGCACCGTATGTCGCCAGCCTGACGACGATCAATACGCCGCATAGAGGCTGTGAATTCGCGGACTATCTCTTAAGCAAGATCGGTGAATCCCATCAGGTGCGCGTGGCTTCCATGTACGAAGCGGCACTGCGGAAAGCAGGAGATCCGAATCCGAATTTCCTGGCGGCCGTGACGGATCTGACCTCTTCTGCCTGTGTGAAACTGAACGAAGAGATGCCGGATCCGGAGGGCATCTACTGCCAGAGTTTCGGATCGAAACTGAATCACGCTTCTTCCGGACGTTTCCCTCTTAATTTCTCCACCCTTCTGGTCGGGCATTTCGACGGACCGAATGACGGACTGGTCGGTGCGAAATCCTTCTGCTGGGGGCAGGATTACCAATTCCTCACCGTTACCGGGAAGCGTGGTATCTCCCATGGTGATGTCATCGATCTCAACCGAGAGAATATCGACGGATTCGATGTAAGAGAAACCTTCGTACAGATCGTTTCAAATCTTAGAAAGAAAGGTTTCTAAGATTCTCCTATGGTATAATGACAATATGTTGGGTTACGGGTAAACCGGTCGGTATGCCGAGAAGTCAGGTGCGGCCGGAAATGGGACATAGATGGGAGGACACATCCTATGGCATATACGGCTTGGGCGAAGATGAGGGAAGTAAACCGGCAGCGGTATGGAAAGGACGTAGGACCTTTTCCACCTGCATTACTTCCGGAAGGCGGAGGAATGGACCTGAAGTCTGCTGCGCTCCGCTTCATTCATAACCGATGTGAAGAACTGAAATTCGATCCGGATATAGAGAAAGAAGAAGAGAAGACGGGGAAGTATCAGGGAACGAGCCTGAAACCCGGACAGATCCCATATAATATGCAGATGGATAATAACCGCCTGTGCCTGGAAAGAGCCCTCGGAAGGTTCTTCGATTCAGGTGTCGCCGAGGATGCATACGATGTCTATTACTGCTATATCGAGATCTTCTTCGGACACTACGGAAAGTCGAAGAAAATGGTGGAGCTTCTTTCCGAGTTCGAAAGTAACGGCAGTTCTCTTCTCATGAAACATAGAGACCACTATTCGCACTCGGTATATGTCTTCATGCTGGGTCTGGCGATCTATGAGACGAACGAGACCTATCGGAAAGTCTTCTCCGAGTTCTACTCTGACGTGCTGGATGATGCGGTCAGTAAAGAGAGCACATCCGAAGACGGGGAGGAGAAGATCCGCGAAAGGGTAGCAGCCAACCTGTATCTCGAGTACTGGGGACTTGCCGCGCTGTTCCACGATATCGGATATCCGTTCGAGCTTCCCTTCGAGCAGATCATGTCGTACTTCGAGGTGAATCAGAAGAAACGTGGGCAGGGAAGTCTTTACGTCGCGTATCGTGACATCGGGGCACTTGTCGATATCGGTGAGGAGGCGAAGAAAAGGCTCCTCGAGCTGTATGGGCGGTCTTTCGATACCGTGATGGAGCTCCTGGCCTTCGACATCATGGCGAAACTGGGCGGGCGCTATGATTTCACGGAAGAGAAGATGCTCGACATCTTAAGCAGAAAACCCGTCGATCCGAACGAATTCGGATACTACATGGATCACGCATTCTTCAGTTCTGCCCGGCTGTACCTCGAACTGGAATCTTCACTGGGTGCCGGACATATCCGGAAGATGCATATCGATGCGCTCTCTGCCATCATGCTCCACAACAGCCTCTTCAAATTCTCAATCGCCTTCTACAAGGATAAGGACGTATCCAGGCGTAAGGGACCGATCCACATGCAGGATCATCCGCTGGCCTTCATGCTCATGCTCTGCGATGAGCTGCAGTGCTGGGACAGGACCGCCTACGGCAGGAACTCCAGAACGGAGCTGCACCCGATGGCAGTGGACTTCGATTTCACAGACGGTGCGGTCAAGGCGTGCTACTTCTACGACGACATGGAAAGCGACAAGATCAGTGCTTTTGAAGCGGAATATAAAGAGTGGGAAAGAAGCGGCGAAGTGGGCGATGCGCCGCGCCTGAAGGCATACAGCGATATGGCCGAGAAGGAACAGCGGTTCACATCTGACATCGAACTGATCGTGGATACGACGGATATCCCTCTTCACGTGATGCCGAGTGTGCGCAGAAACAACAGGAAGAACAAGCACATCTTCCTGTCGAGCAGTAATTTCCTGCACCTCTTCGACTTCGCGGTAGCCCTGCATGGAAGAAGAAAGGGCGAGGGCACGCCGGTCGAGGAGCTTGAGAAAAACTTCGAGAATATTTCTCTCGAGTACCAGCTGTCGACACTGAACCGTGCGAAGAATTTCAGCCGGTACCTCGACGCCATCAACTGCTTCTATACCGATAAACCTGTCGACTATGAAATGGTCACGGAGTTCACGCCGGAGCATGCGGCGGTCTTCGCGCCGATGGAACATGAGAGATGGGTCAGGGAACATATCTCTATGGGTTGGGTCGAAGGGAATGACTACGAAGAGGTGCTGAAGGACCGGAAGGATCTTACTGAGAAGGAGAAGAAGGATCTTGCCGGGACACTTCGCGAACAGATGCGGTGCCATAAGCTCACCATGAACGGGAATCCGACGACTGAAGAAATCAAGGCACACTACGATGCACTTCCCGAAGAAGAAAAGGACAAAGACTGGCGTCCCTTTAACAGCCTTCTGAAGATCCTGAAGAAGTTCGACGGAGTGCGAATCTACATATATTCTCTGGATTGATCCGGAAAGAGGAGAAAGCTGGACAGGAAAGAATAAGAACACGCATTCGAATCCGAAGCGGAATGAGAAAGGCGGTGCAGGATGGAACTTAGGTACAAGACGAACGGAATGGGAAATCCCAAGGGAAAACCCTACGTGTATTTCTCCTGTCATCCGAAGGATTTCGACCTGGCATTCCCACTGGTTTCCGAGGATATCCTCGCCCACAGTAACTGCGCGATCTGGTACGACAGTGCTCTCGAGCTGCCTGCGGAAGAAGAAACCGTCACCTCTCTGGATGAGGAAGAACTCGGTTCGGCCCTTTCTGAGATGCAGCTGGTCGTGTTTGCGGTCACGCCGGACTTCATTTTCACGCCTAACCGTGCAAAAGATATCGAACTTCCCTATGCGCTCAACCATCACATACCCGTACTTCCCATCATGATGGAACCGGGCCTGGGCTATAAGTTCAGCAACAACTGCGCCAAGATCCAGGTGGTCAACCGGATCGTCAAAGATCCGACTTCGACGCCCTACGAAGAGGTACTGGACACCTTTCTGACAGCGGTCCTGATCGGAGATGAGCTGGCGGAAAAAGTGCGAAACGCCTTTGATGCGTATGTATTTCTGAGTTACAGAAAGAAGGACCGCCGGCATGCACAGAGACTGATCCGGCTGATCCATGAGAATCCCGATTTCCGCGACATCGCCATCTGGTACGATGAGTTCCTGGTCCCCGGCGAGGGCTTCAACGAAGCCATTGCGGACGCGTTCAGAAGGAGTTCGCTCTTCGTTATGGCGGTCACGCCGCACCTGGAAGAAGAAGGGAACTACGTTATGCGCGTGGAGTACCCGATGGCCCGGGACCGCAAGGAAGAGGAAGACGCTTCGGATGAAGAAAAGAAGTTCCAGATCGTGCCGGTGGAGATGTACGAAGACCGGGATACCGTGGACGGGAAGGAATGGCGCATCGAGCCTGCTAATCTGGAGGGACATGAGGAATTTAAATACCGCAAGATCGACGACCTTCAGGACGAGCACAGAAGAGACATGCTGGACAGTGCTTTTGTATCGGCATTAATGAGAATGGCGAAGAAGGAAAACGACGGCTCGGCGGAACACCGTTTCTTCATCGGCCTTGCCTATCTCGGCGGTATCGATGTCGAAGTGGACGCGGGAAAAGCACTGTCCCTCATCGAGTCGGCTGCCACGGACGAGCATCCCTGCTTTGAGGCAACAGAGAAACTTGTGGATATGTACAAGACCGGTGACGGTGTGGATGTGGATATGGAAAAAGCCGTTTTCTGGCAGCAGAAACTGATTTCCCAATATAAGGGCGAATACGAGAAACATTATTCTCCGGACGAACATAAAGGCTTCGGCACCAAGTATTTCAAGGCCCTTCTGAAACTGTCGGATATGTATCGGGATCAGGGGAAGAAAGAGGACGCACTGCGCACAGCGGAAGAGGCTCTGGCGGTGGGAAAAGAACTGCGGGACGAAGTCGGTATCCGTGAGGTGGAAAGAGATACGGCAGTCATCGAGAACCGGATCGGAGGACTCTATCGCGAGCTGGGAAATGCGGACGAGGCGATGACCTACTACAAAAAGGCGCGGGACACATACGAGCGTCTGGCAAAAGAAATCGGAACAGCAAGAGCGAGAAGAGACCTGTCTGTGAGCCTCGAGCGGATCGGGGATATGTATAGAAAGATGAAAGATCTGGAGAAGGCAGAAGAAGCCTACGCCAGGACACTGGAGATCCGGGAAGCTCTGGGGAAAGATGCGGACCGTCCCGGCCCGAGACGGGATCTCAGCTCGATCCTGGTCAAGTACGGCAATCTCAAAAAGGACAGGAAAGACCTTTCCGGAGCGTTGCAGTTTTATGAGTCGGCACTGAAGATCGACAAGATCCTCATGGCGGAGGAGAAGACGGATCAGGCCAAAGATGACTACGCCGTGAGCCTGGTGAAACTGGGGGATATCCTTCGGAAGAAGAAGGA
>JAEEIT010000154.1 GCA_016281535.1 Clostridia bacterium
ACCACTTTCAGGAAATTCTTCGGAGACTGTTCCCGCATTTTCCCGTTGAAAAGCGTTCTGGCCTTCAGTTCAGCCGTTCCGCGAGCGGCCAACGGCTGGATATCCTGAATATTCGAATAGAAGCCCATAAGATACGAAGAATCGAATTCCACGGCATCGCGGAGATTATATGGCTCCAGAAGGGCAGTCATGCGGTCGTTCAGCGCGCCGCAGCATTCTACAAGAAGATCGGAGAACTCCGCGCTTCCGTCAAAGATATACACCTTCTCGAAGAGTCCCAGCGTATGGCGTTGTGTATCCGTGATGGTCCCGTCATAGGTAAAGTACGGGATGTAGATGCCGCGTACGCATTCCGGCGAGATTTCCTTAGCCTTCGTAACGAAAGAGCCCGACCGGAGCCGCTTCGTTACACTCTCGAGGGCTTCCTCTTTCGTCACAGCAAACGGAACGATCGCATCCGGGCGGTTTGCTTTCGCAATACGGGAGAAAACGACAGCGGTAGCACCGCAGTATACGCATCTGGTGCTGATTTCTGTGCCGGTGACGATGACTTCGCCACCGCACTGGCTGCATGTATAGACCTGGCAGTCTACCATCTCGCCGGTCAGTTCGTCAAACTCGGAGAGAGTCTCTTCCATGCTGACCGGTTCGCCACCCTCTTCGCTATGATAGAAATCATCGGCATCGGGAAGGGTCTTCGGGTCGATTATGTTTCCACATGCGGTACAAACTAATGAATCGAAACCCGGATCATATTCCATGGGGGCACCGCACCCCGGGCAATTCTTCGCCATATATTCCTCCTGCTTGCAGGAATAGCACTCTGCAAGTCTCCATAGTATGATAATATCATTGATTTTTGCGGATTAAAACTACATCCGCCATGGATTAGACGAAGATAAATTCGGTGTCCCAGCATAATAGATGCGGGTGGTGACGCATATAGACTTTATAGTCAGGAACGATCTCCTTGACGAGAAGAGGGAGAGTAAAGAGATCTTCACTTCGGTGATAGCAGGACACGATCAGTGCCGGCCGGTCACGAAGGAGGATCGTCCTTCCGCCTTCGATAGCCGCCTTCTCATTTCCTTCTACATCCATCTTGATGAGGTCTGCCTTCCGGTCCGATAACAGTGTTACAAGAGAGATGGCTGTAAGCTCTTCGGTATTTCCGGCATCGGCCGTTTCATGGACGCCCCGGCCCCGGTTTCGGGGGATATAGGCGTCCCCGTCGTGATCGGAGATGAGTGCCCGGACACATGAGACAGCCGTACTTCCATCGGAGAAGGACCTGGTTTCCGGTAAAGAAGAGGCCTCGTTCGATTCTTCCGGACCATAAAGAGCATGGACAGTTTCACAGAGCTTACGGTAGTTGCGTCGATCCGGTTCTACTGCCAGGATGTCCCGGATCCGGGGGAAGAGCTTCGAATACGAAGTGACGGTATCGCCGTTATAAGCGCCAAGGTCGATATAACTTGCGGGCTCGGGAAGAGAAAGAAGGGAACAGATCTCCTCGGGCGGGGCTTCACAGGGACGAAGTAAGGTATGGTCCCCCGTAAGTTTGTACCGGATCACCCGGTCGAAAGTATCGATGGAAAGATCATCCTGAAGCATCTCCCTGACTTTAGAGAACGCATCGGCATGGCCGCGGTAGAATGTGGAATCGAACAGAGTCCTGCCATACACGGGAACATCGGGAGCATATACTTCGTTATGTTCGGCGATGCGGTCCACATTCACGATGACTTCCTTCCGGGAGGAACCGAAGCACAGAAGAACGATCATGTCCGGAAACTGTGAGAGGAGTTCTTCATAGGACTGAACCGGAAATCCCCGGAAAGTGCGGTTCCTGACGAAGCCGGAACTGGCGAATATACCACGTACCGGAATCGAGAGGGAAGAAAGCTGATCCAGGATCTTATCTGCGCCGTTCCCGGTTCCGTATAAAACGATAGGTTTCTCTGTATGGGATAGATAGGACCACAGATCTGTCATGTGAATGGCATTAGTTCTTGTGGGGGCTGGTCTTTCTGAACAGATTCAGAAGCCATGGAATCAGAACGATCCATCCGAAACTTCTCAGAACGGAAACAAAACAGCCCAGGATCAGCTGGCCTAAAGAGCAGGCGCCTTCCTGATACTCTGTGAAATGCATGGCGGCATAGCTGATCACGACGCAAAGAAGAGCGCAGACCAGGTAAATGGTCGAGCGGATCAGCACTTCGCGCGGAACAGTCCGTGTCGCATCATCTTTCTTCAGTTCTTTCGTCGTTCCTCGGAATCCGACAAAGAGAAGCACGACGGCACCGATCAGGCCGGCAAATGTCACGATGGTGCGGATGATCACAATTGTTCTGTCCATTTTTAACCTCTATATATAAACGTTCACGACTACTTTATTCCACGTCGGCGACTTCGTCAACCATGAAAAAGGGGCAAAAATTGCCACCTGGAACAAATTATTTAGAAAAAAAGTGAAATTTTCCAAAGATTTTGATGAAAAACTATTGCATATCATATAATGCGGGAATATAATTGTGACATAAATGTGAATGATTTGTGAATGACCAGTGTCTTTATCAGGAGGAATGGGGTTATGAGAAAAATCAACAAAAACAAGACAGGTTTTACATTGATTGAGATGGTACTCGTTATCGCAATTATCATTATCTTGGCCGTAATCGTATGGTTTAACGTTGCCGAGTATATGGCAAAGGCGAAGAGCGCTACCAGTAAGATGGTCCAGCATCACGAAGCTGTGAATACAGTTACTTCTGCAATCGCTGCGAATCTTCCTTAATCATTTATGTGTCAATAAGTACAGGCGATGTTCTCCCGCGTTGCCTGGATCTGTCGTCTTTTTCATTTTTTCAGAATGAAGAGCTGTCGCATGTGAAAAACATGCGACAGTTCTTTTTTCGCGGAATATAGAAAACGCCTCTTCTCATAAGAGTAAGAGGCGTTTGGTTTCTTGATGTAAGGATCAGGTTCAGCAAGAGCCTCTCCCGGAAAGAACGGATCAGAAAGAAGATTCGTCCTTCGGAAGGAAGATCTTCTGGGCGTTGTTGTAGCAGATATCCTGTACGATCGAGCCCAGAAGTTCCATGTTCTTATGGAATTTTCCGTCCTCGACGAGACCACCGAGATAGTCGCAGAGGATCCTTCTGAAGTACTCATGACGTGTGTAGGACAGGAAGCTTCTCGAATCGGTGAGCATACCGATGAAGCCCGGCAGATATCCCTGGGCCGCCAGGGAACGGAGGTGGTTCTTGATGCCCTGTTCGTTGTCGTTGAACCACCATGCGGAACCGTGCTGGATCTTCATGGCTTCGGAACCATCCTGGAAACATCCGATGAGTGTGTCAATGAGCGGATCATCGTTCGGATTCAGGCTGTAAATGATCATACGCGGCAGGATATTGTTCAGTGCCAGCACATCCATGAAGTTCGCAAGTGAAGAGACAAAGTTCGCATCGCCGGCAATTGTGTCAAATCCGGTATCCGGACCGATCTGTTCGAAGGCGAGGGAATTATTGTTGCGGCGGCAGCCGAAGTGGATCTGCATGGTCCATCCGCGGACGAAGTATTCACTCGCGCAATAAAGGAGAAGTGCGCTCTTGTAGATCGTCTCTTCGGCATAGGTGAGCTTGATCTTCGGATCGTTCATCTTCTTCTGGAAGATCTCGTCTACTTCTGCATCTGAAGTGTCGCAGAACACGAAGCGCTCCATCGCATGGTCGGCCAGACGGCAGCCATGATCGAGGAAATAGTCCATACGCTTGTGAAGTGCAGCCTTCAGGTCGTCCCAGTTCTGGATCGGCATCTCGGCCGCCTTGGAAAGGATCGAGACGTAATCGGCAAAATCACTCTTCTCGATATTGACGATGCGGTCGGGACGGAACGTCGGGATGACCAGCGGAGCGAACGTCAGATCCTCTGCGATCCGGCGGTGCGAGAAGAGGTCGTCAGCCGGATCATCTGTGGTACAGAGAAGGTCCACATTCGAATTCATGATGAAGTGTCTCGCACTGAACATGCCACTGTTGAGCTTCTCGTTAACGGTTTCCCAGATCTGCGGAGCATTCGACAGCTCAAGAGGCTCCTTGATGTCGAAATAGCGGTACAGCTCCAGATTCGACCAGTGATAAAGAGGATTGCCGACGGCACGCTCGATGACACTCGCCCAGGCGAGAAATTTATCGAAGTCATCTGCGTCACCGGTGATCAGTTCTTCCTCGATCCCGGCCGAGCGCATCAGCCTCCACTTGTAGTGATCCCCGGAAAGCCACAGCTTCGTGAGATTCGGGAACTGGATATCGTCCGCGATTTCCTTAGGATTAATATGGCAATGGTAGTCGATGATAGGGCAGTTCTTCGCATAGTCGAAGTAGAGGCGCTCTGCCGTCGCGCTATGAAGCATAAAATGGTTGCTGATCAATGTAGCCATGGATTACCTCCTCGTCATGACATATAGCGTCATATCGATTCTAACCGATTCTACCATAATGATAACAAAGAAATCGAAAAGACAGAATAGTTTTCTTTATAGAAATTGGAAGATTCCTGTAAGTATTTTACTTGCGTTTCTTGATCTCGTTTCTTACAGCGATCGTGATCAGGATCGTACCGGTGACGAACAGATAGATCCACCAGGACATATCGCCCCAGACGCGGTTGATGATGTAGACGGCCATGCCGAGCACGCAGACGGTGCCGAGGATGAGGAATCCCTTATTTCTGCGGAAATATCCGCCAAGAAGGATCAGGAAACTGATCACGCCGAACAGGATCAGACAGAATGTGTCCTTCGGGGTGGCGAGCGTCAGGACAGCCAGGATACCCATCTCAATACTCGAGAAGATGAGCCGCATGGAGGCGATGTCAGACTTTTCCTTCGTTCCCGGGAAGAGCCACGGCAGAAGGAAGATCAGGATCGTTGTCGGAAGAAGGTAGCATGCTTCGACCAGATTCGATAGGGACGGAAGTGTCAGGATCGGCATCCATACGATCGTGGACATCGTCAGTATGATCAGCGCCACGGCTCTTCTGCGCTTGTCTTTCTCCTGACTCTTAAGAAGCAGGAGGACCTCCAGGACGATGAATCCCGGAAGCAGAAGGAACAGATACCGGCATGTGTAAAACAGCGAGAAAAGACCTTTAAAGAGATGGTCGAGAATATGGGAGGTATGGGAGATGCCCGCAATCGAAACGGAGGCTTCTTTCAGCGCCCGGGACGAGGCGATCGTCAGGAAAGGAACGATCATGAAGAGGAGGAACTGGGAGAACAGTGCGCCCATGAAGAATGGATCACGGCGTAGCTTGTCCGTCTTCCGAAGATATGAGATCGAGGAATAGACGAGGACCGGAAGAAGGAACAGGAGGACCTCCGTCCATACCGGAATCGCAAGATAACCGTCGTCCGCATAGTAATGGACCGTCTTGATGAACACGATCGTCAGAAGTGCAGCGCTTACGGAACTGATGGACGGGATGTATCCGGTAAAGAGGATCATGGACGAGATCAGCATCAGGGCAAGGAGGATCGGGTAGACGGGATAGGCATTCCGAAGAAGTCCGCTTATAAACTCGAAGAGGAGCACGATCCCGATGCCGCCTGCCCACAGGAACAGGGCCTGGTTACGGGGGGATATGAATGCTTTCGGAAGCTGGTCTTTCTTCCCGCCGGGAAGAAGAGACGAAACGGCGAAAGCCGCGAGCGGGACAAGTGAGAGAACCGCGAAGACAAAGGTCGGTTTCAGGAAGGAAGAGGAGACACCGAATGCCTCCGGGATCTGAAGGGCGAAGGGCACAACGGCAATCAGGGAAAGAAGGCCGAACAGTGTATAGAAGAACGGCATGAGGGAAGAATCCGTGTGCTTCTCCCGCAGAAGCAGGATGACGAAAAGAAGCGGGATCAGGATCGGAGCCAGATGCTGCATCACATAGAGGAACGGGTCGGAAGAGGGGGAGACGAAGCGGATGACCATCAGGAAGAAGAGAAGGACGCCCATGGTGAGGGAAGACGTCCAGGTGCAGATCCTCGTGGCTGTCGAAGAGGAATCGCCGGAGAACGCTTCCTTTCCGGATCCGGTACGGAAGATGCGGAAAGCGGTGTACAGGAAAGTGAATAGTGCAAGCAGAAGGAGCGCGAGAAGTGAGACGCGGGAATCATCTTCTGCGTTTCCTATCTTCAGGGAGAAGAACAGGAAGATGAACAGTGGCCAGATGCAGGCATAGAAGCAGCGGTTCAGCCGGATGCTCCGTGGTTCTTCGGTAAGGGAAGGATCACGGTAATTGAGAGTATCCGTCCGGCATGCCATTACGACGGATCCGGCACAGATAAGAAGTGTCAGACCGAAGAACCACATCGAATATGGATCGTCGATCGATAAGGCGAAGAACTCGAGGAAATAGACCAGATATCCGAAGAGAAGGATATTGCCGGTACCGGTATAGAAGCGGTGGTGGGGGATGAAGGAGAATGCGGCATACATCGCACCGGACACGATAAGTCCCAGTAGTGCCACCGTCGTTTCCGAGAGCATATACGCGGACTTCCCGATGCGCATATATTCGTTAAGTACATTTCCAGTATATGGTGTGGTCAGGCTCATGAGACGGACAGCCGTGATCCACAGAAGCGTGAAGCAGGGTGGGATCACGCCGACGAAGAATAAAGGCTTTTTCTCCCGGATCGAGAGATAGGTGAGGGCGAGGCAGGGCACGATAGCCAGTGCAATATACCCCCACGAATCGATGGTCAGAGAATAGATGCATATCGGAATGCAGCTTGCGAACAGGAAGACAATTCCGCAATAGAGAAGGACCCGCGAGAAGATCTTCCTGGTAGAAGGTACGAGCGAAAGCGCAACAAGAGAGAGCCCGACCACAAGTATCCATATCGTGAAAGAAAGGATACCGTGAAGTCCGACGATCTGTGCTGTACCGATGAGTAGAAGAACGATGGAAGGAAGACTCAGAAGACCGGTTTCCCGCTTCAGGACCGAAGAAAGGAAGAAGGCCGCAGCCAGGACGAGAAGGAAGATACCGGACCAGACACTATTCCGGCTCAGGAATATAGCCATGACCGTCATGTCGTAGAGATTTAAGATGGCGTAGATGGTGAATATTCTCGAATATGGGAAGAAGCGGGAACTCTCCGGAATTTTCCCGATATAGGGCGAAAGGAAGATGACCGCGGAAGAAAAGACCGTGACCAGCAGAAGATCCAGAGAGTACGGATAATCGAACATGACGGCTAAAGTAAAGACACTAAGGCTCAGGCTGATCAGAGATCCGGCCGCGAATACCCGGCTACGGAAGAAGACTGCGCCGAAGAGAAGAAGCACGAAGAGACATATGAAACACAGAAGAAGCGTGTTATAGAGCGCCGGTACCTGAAGACCGAAAGATCCTCCCAATAAGGCAAAAGCACTGGCACCGAATATGGTGATCGGTAGTGTGACGGAACCGATGGAGTAGAAGGCGATACTGGTATTGGAAAGTTTCAGTTTCGTTTTCGCCAGAATACCTGCACCGAGGAAGATGGCACTGAAAGAAAGAAGCGCAATGGCACGCACGCCGCTTCCGAGTATGCTCCAGGTCGCGGAGATGAATCCGATGGAAGCCAGAAGCAGTAGGATAACGCCGACAGTCAGGATCACCGGTGTATGGGCATTATCCGAAGAAGAGGGTGCATCCGCAGGTGCCGCCGGGACCTTCTGGGGCGCAGGTGAGGAACCCATCTGCGGTGCCGAAGGAGCCGGGAGTGGCCGGGATGCCGGGACAGAAGCCGCCGGCTGCGGGAGCGGTGCTTTTGTCAGTTGAGAAACAGGCTGTGTATATGCCGGAGCAGGAGCTGCGGCAGGGAGAGAAGAGGATGCGGGCGGAGTCAGAACAGTGGACTGCGGAACCGGAGAATGGGGCTGCGGATCGATCGAGCCGATCTTCGCATCCGGGTCAAGTTCTTTCACCTTTCTCTGGAGCTGATTGACATAACGACGGTAGTTCTCTTCGACCTGAAGGTGGCGGTTGATCTCCTGATGGTGCATCTCGGCATCTTCTGCCTTGTCGCGCCGGAGATGACGGATCTGCACGCGGGACACGATGAAGAGGATCAGAAGGGGAATGGGCGCAAGAACGTAGACCAGAATGAGTAGCCAGAATAATACTTCCACGACGAGGTCCCCTCCTTCCTCGAATGTTTTGATTATCAAACTAATTTCACTATAGTCCCCTCAGAAGCGTTTGTCAACAGTCCGCCTTATCGGGGGAAACGGTTTCCGGTGCAGGGATGTTCTCTACGATGCCGATGGCTTTCTTTCCGACTTCCAGGATACATCCGCCGGAGGTCTCTTTCCCGGCCTGGTCTTCACTTATGAGACCCGGACCGATCTCGAGGTAGAAGATCGTATAGTTATCGTTGTCGAGAGTATAGCCGTGCTGCCCCTTCTTGATCGCGCCGAAGGTGTATCCGGAGACGGGAGTGAATCCCAGGGTGAACCCGGCCTCGATCGCGCCGCTGTCACGCATCTCCTGTTCCGTGAGTCTTCTGCGTACTCCCGGAAGAGCGGAGAATTTCTCCAGAAAACGATCCAGCGCCGCTCTCTTATCGGAAGATATATTCTCAGAGATATGTAGAAAACATGCACCATTTACTGTCTGGAACCAGGCCGACTCAGGGGTGATGCCCGCTTCCTGGAGAAGCTTGTTCGGCAGGATATTGGTGTGTACATTCATACACGAATGGTCACTGAATATAAGGATGTCCAGATGCGAGATACCCTTACTCGGATCCCCGCCTGCTTTCCTCTCTGCTTCCTCGATTCCTTCGATCAGGACGCCCAGAAGCTTGTCGTCATATTCGATCGATTTCTTCGTCGTTTCCGAGTCGATACCGGTGTGGTGTTTCTGATGATCCGTGTCCTGCAGATGCAGCATATAGAAATCGGCTTTCTCCTGCGCGATGAGATCACGGGCAGTATAGGCAATAAAGGTATCGATGCCGAAGTAGTTGAAGGACCGGCACTTACGCATATAGCGGAAGAACTTCGGGCAGAGACGGAAGGTGGAACTGTAATGTACGAATTTAAATCCGCGGTAGATCATGCTCTCTGTGCCCGGCACTTCCGCAAGATGGTAGCGGATCTTCTCGCCGGGGGTACAGGGATACATCATGGCACAGGAGACAAGACCTTTCTCGTAGGCCCGTTCGGGAAGGGTCTTCACTTTGATGAGTTTCTTATGGGCCCGCCAGGTCTCCTTATTCTTAAAGGGGTCATAGATGACGTTATCGAAGAGACCGTGTTCCGAAGGGAGGACTCCCGTGGAAATACTCGTATGGACCGGATAGGTATTCGAGATGAAGAGGGAATCGACCTTGCGGTGGAGAAGTCCCCACGAAGCAAGTTTCCTGAAATTCGGAAGGGTGAGAAGGTATTCGATGTCATGGTCAGAAATGGCATCGAGAGAGAGCATGATAAGAGGTCTTTCAAGTTTCCCGGAACGCATGAAGCCGCCTCCGTCTAATAGAATGTGGATCATACGGGACAATAGGATTTGTCCTGCTGATACGATATAATAATACCATTGAAAACAGAAACAGACCACGTAGAATTGTGAGGATACTATGGGTAAGAGAGTGATATTGATTGTTCTGGACAGCTGCGGGATCGGAGGCGCGAAGGATGCGGCCGCATTCGGAGACGAAGGGTCACACACTCTCGCGGCATGCTCGAGGGACAGTGCTTTTTCCATCGAGAATATGAAACGGATCGGCATGGGATGCATCCCGGATGCGCTTCCGTATGAGGAGCAGGATCATGGCGGTGTCGGCGCCTGGGCACGGGTCGAGGAAGCCTCGATGGGAAAGGACACGACCATCGGACACTGGGAGATCGCAGGACTGATCTCGCCGGAACCGCTCCCCACTTATCCGGAAGGTTTCCCGCCGGAAGTGATCGAGGAATTCGAGAAACAGACGGGAAGAAAGACCCTCTGCAATAAGCCGTATTCGGGCACGGAAGTGATCCGCGATTACGGACAGGAGCACATGAAGACCGGAGATCTGATCGTCTATACTTCGGCGGACAGTGTCTTCCAGATCGCAGCGCACGAGGAGATCGTGCCGGTGGAGCAGCTCTACGGTTACTGCGAGACCGCAAGGAAGATCCTCACCGGGAAGCACGGAGTCGGGCGTGTGATCGCACGGCCCTTCATCGGGCAGTATCCGGAGTTCACAAGAACATCGAACCGTCACGATTTCTCGCTTCTTCCGCCACGGGCGACGCTTCTGGATGATCTTACCGAAGCGAGGATCCCGGTGTATGGAGTCGGGAAGATCTACGATATCTTCGCAGGAAGAGGAATCGGAACCACGGTCCGCACATCCGGAAACATCGACGGGATCGAGCAGACGATCGGCGCTATGGACGCCCAGAAGGACGGCCTGATCTTCGTAAACCT
>JAEEIT010000155.1 GCA_016281535.1 Clostridia bacterium
AGCGGTAAGGCACGGGACTTTGACTCCCGCATTCGTAGGTCCGAATCCTGCTACCCCAGCCATATGGTTCACTAGCTCAGTCGGTAGAGCACTTGACTTTTAATCAAGGGGTCTGGAGTTCGAGCCTCCAGTGAGCCACCACAGTAAATGAGTTTATCCGGATCGTTGAGGTCCGGATATTTTTTGCCTCTAGAGTAATATTGTGATAATACTGTAACCGTTGTTCAACATAGCTCTGATACTATATGCTTGAATACATATATGAGGTGAAGGTATACCTTTATGTTAAGAAAACTAAAACCGGGAATAGCCAGAAAGCTTGCAAGAACGTGTGCGGCGGCGATTTCGTGCGCATGTCTTCTGACGGCTGTTCCTGCGGAAGGAAGGATTCTGGCAGACCCGGGCGAAAGTGCAGAAACCGGTTCGGCAGATTCTTCTGATACATCAAACGGAGAAGAGACACCAGGCAGCTCAAATCCCGGTGAATCGTCCGGATCCGGACAGTCTTCGGAATCCGGGAAACCATCAGATTCGAGTAAACCCTCGGATTCGAGTAAGCCTTCTTCGTCCGGCCAATCGTCTGAATCCAGTAAACCTTCTGAGTCCAGTAAACCCTCGGAGTCGAGTAAGCCCTCGGAGTCGAGTAAACCGTCCGAGTCCAGTAAACCCACGGAGTCGAGCAAACCTTCGGAGTCGAGTAAACCGTCCGAGTCCAGTAAGCCCTCGGAGTCGAGCCAGCCGTCGGAGACCAGTAAACCGTCTGAGACAAGTGAGCCGACAGAATCGACTCAGCCGTCGGAGCCGGTCAGTACAGAAAATGCCATCATTATTGTGGATAGTGCGAATGTCAGGAATAATCCGGGTACCGTCAATACCACAGTCATCGGTGTAGTCCGCAATGGTAAGAAGGTGACGGCAGGAGAGGTGGTTACGCTTTCCGGAGATCCTTCGGGCAGTAACGTATGGTGTAAGATCGAATTTACCGATGAGAACGGAGAGAAGAAAACGGGTTATGTGGTAAATGATTTTCTTGCGAAGGACATGGACGTTACCGGTGACGAAGCATTCGAGAATGAAATATCCGGTTTCCCGGATGACTATAAGCCGTATCTCCGTTCGCTTCACAGCGCACACCCGAACTGGCATTTCCGCCCGATGCTGATCGAGAGGACCTTCGAAGAGACGGTGGCAAGAGAGTCGAGACTTGGTGTCAGCCTGATCTACAGTACCTGTAATGACTCGTGGAAGTCCATGGAAGAAGGTGCTTACGACTGGCAGACAGGTGAATTCATCGTATATGACGGTAAAATGTGGGTCAATGCCGCAAAGCCTGTCGTGTCCTATTACCTCGATCCCCGAAATATGCTGGGAGAGCAGTCTGTGTTCCAGTTTCTGGATCTGTCCTATGATCCGCAGTATCAGACGATCGATTCGGTTCAGGGTCTTCTGAACGGAACGTTTATGCAGTCCGATCTGATCCCCAATATGGATGCGACGGCTGAGATTTCTTATGCGGAGGCGTTTATGCTTGCTGCCGATACCAGCGGAGCGAATCCGGTGTTCCTGGCGGCAAAAGTCCTGCAGGAAGTCTCGATAGACGGGAGTAACTCCACATCGGGTAATTACTTCTCGGATCACTATAACAGACAGTATACGGATCTTTATAACTACTATAATATCGGTGCTTCCTCGGATGCGGATCCTGTGGCAAAAGGACTGGCCTTCGCTAGGGACGGTTCTTCCAATCCGGATATCAATAACCGGTTGCTTCTGCCTTGGACGACAAGGATCCGTTCCATCGTGGGCGGAAGTGTTTTTATCGCGAACGCCTACATCAACGTCGGCCAGAATACGACCTATCTGATGAAGTTTAATGTGAATCCGAGCGATTCCTCCCAGTTTGGTAATCATCAGTATATGACCAATATCCAGGGTTCGTTCTACGAAGCGAAGAAGATGTATAACGCATATTCCAAGGCAGGGATCCTGGATATGAATATGGTTTTCTCGATTCCTGTGTACAAGGAACTTCCGGAATCTCCGTCACTTCTTCCTAGAGAGGCCGGTAACCCGAACGACTATCTGCGTGAACTGTCGATCGACGGCTATCTTCTGACACCACAGTTCGATGCGATGAATTGTCAGGAGTATTCGCTGGTTGTTTCTGCTTCCTGCACGTCGGTGAATATCCATGCTGTAGCGGCTTCGGACAAAGCTTCGGTTACCGGTGACGGCGTCATCGAACTTGGCGACGGCGTCAATACTATCGCTGTTATGGTTACGGCTGAGAACGGATCGTCCCGCGTGTATACGCTGAATATTGCGAGAAATACGGAAGCGTATGATAACTACTTCCATACTTCGCTCGTGAATGAGGAGAACTTCTTCAGTGGCATCGACCCGGAGTCTACCGTCGCCGATGTAAAAGCACTCTTCGAGATGAATGAAGGTTTCTCGCTTGTTTACTATAATATGAATGGTATGGATAAAGACGACACCACGAAAGTGAATACGGGTGACCTCATTCAGATCCTCGACGCAGAAGGGAAGACCGTCTATATCGGATCGCTCTTTATCCGGGGCGATGCCAACTGTGACGGGAAGATCAGTTCGGCTGACCTGACGCTGATCGCGCACTTCATCCTTGGCGACGGTTCTCTGTCTGAGGCGGGAAAACATGCTGCAGATGCGAATAAAGATGGAAAAGTCTCGGCCGCTGACCTGACTTTGATCTCGAGACACATTCTGCAGGAAGGGCAGATCGTACAGTGATATAATGAATCGGGTCGGATCCGAAAGGGAAGATTCTCTTAGGATCCTTCTTCGAAAGAACGGAAGGAATATGTGTTTATGATTACTAAGTGTAAGACGATTCTTGGAAGAGGTGTTTCGATACTTGCTTCGGCAGTGCTTCTCCTGGGTATGATCCAGGGCGGGAAAGTCATGGCGGATCCGTCTGCGGGATTGAGCAAGAACGGCAGTGCCGAAGTCGGAAAGACGATCAGCGTGAATGTCTCGGTGAGTGGAGACGGTCCTTACGGAGGATTTGACGGAAGTGTCGACTACGACAGCTCCTATCTCGAACTTCAGAGCATCTCGGCAGGGAATTACGGTGCCGCCAATTTCGGTAAATCCGGCTCCCACTTCCTTGACTACAACTGTAATATCCCGTCCGGCTCCACGATCGTTGTGATCGAGTTTAAGTGCCTGCAGGAAGGCAGCACCACGGTTTCGGTCAGTCTGAATGTTTCCAGCCTGGACGGCCTGGCGGACTATGGGACAGGCACTTCTGCCAATATCGATATTTCCGCTCCTGTTGTTCTCTCCGGAAACTGCTATTTAAGCTCTCTTTCGGTGGCACCGGGTTCGTTAAGCCCTTCTTTCTCCCGTGATACCACGACATATTATGTGAAGGTGTCCGAAAGCCAGAGTTCCATCGCTGTCTCGGCGACAGCGGAGCACAGCGAGGCGAGGGTGTCCCTGAATGGTGTGCAGAATGACCTTCAGAACGGTGATAATACGGTGAAGGTTACAGTCACCGCAGAAAACGGAGATACGAAGACCTATAAGATCATCGTCACGAGAGGTACTCCGACGCCGACGCCGGAGCCATACCCGCTGATCGAAACAGACGGTATCAGTTATACGATCCTGGAACCGGGTTCTCTGGAGACTGTCCCCAGCGGATTCTCCTGGTCTGAGACGACTTATAAGTCGAAGAAGGTGCCTTGTCTGGTCGGACCGGATGGAACGCTCCTGATGTGGCTTCTTTCTGATTCCGGAAATGGACTGTACCGCTACGATTTCGACAATCAGACTGTATCACCGGTTTATGACTACAGTGCGGAAGCTTTTTCCATGATCTTCCTTCCGTTTCCTGCAGATTTTGTCAGTCCGAACGGCTTTGAGAAGACGACTTTCCTCTATAACGAGCACGAAGTAGAGGCTTTTAGAAATAAGGAACACCCTGATCAGCCGCTTCTGGTCTATCTTCTGGATGCAGAAGGTCACGAGGGCCTGTATTATCTGGATGAGAAAACGAATCTGATCCTGCCTTTCCGTGGAGACATCGCAGAGCTGATCGCGACTCCGACGCCTCTTCCTACGGATACGCCGACACCTTCGCCTTCGCCGACGCCGGGAATGACGATCACTCCTTCTCCGACGGTGGCAGAGGTGACATCCGGAACGGAGACGAACGGTTACAAGATCGCTACGATTGCACTCGGAGCCGCCTGTGCAGCACTCCTTGCAGCACTTGTTGTTCTTCTGGTACTTCGGAATAAGGACAGAAACAATAATGAGGAAGACTATGCGGATGAGGAACCGGATGAGAAGAACGATTCCGAATCAGAATCTTCGACAGCAACAGAAGAAGGTGACCATTACTATCAGTTCGGTGATGAACCGGAGATGAGACGACCGGGGGCCCGTCAGGCCGGATCGGTTGAGCCGGATAAGGAAGAAGAACCGGTACCGGATTTCCCGGAATTCCCGGATAAGAAACCGGAGCCGTTCGAGCAGACCGTTGTTCCGACTCCGAAGATCAAGGTCGTCGGATCGAAGAAGAAAGATACACCTTCGATTGACGGTAAGACAGAGGATACTCCTTCTATCGAAGGAAATGAGACGGATACACCGGCCATCGAGGGAAGTAAGGATGAGCGACCTGCCATCGAAGGGGAGGATCTCCCGAAGATCGAGGGAACGGATGCACCGGATCTGGACGTCAGTGATTTCGCCCAGCAGGCCCCGGAAGACGAGAAACGTCCGGATATCGAAGAGAATTCTTCTTCCGATGACAAGGAGAATAAGGGAGCTGAGGCCGATGAGGAGAAGCCGGATGATGCTTCTTCGGATGACCAGGGTTCTGATGAAGATTCCGGTAATGATCCGGATGAGACTTCTGGAGACGAGAAGTGATACGGATCTTCGAAGATGGCCAGATTTGAGATCGATAAACCCGATAAACATGCAGTGGCTGCCATAAGGACAGACAGGCTTGTACTCTCTGTGTACAAGCCTTCTGCCGCCTATGCGGTCACGGACTACCTTGTGAGGAACAGAGCTTTTCACAAGGAATTCAGTCAGAGACAGAAAGAGATTTACTATACAGAGAAAGAGCAGAAGCGCTATATGCGCTATGATCTTAAGATGTTTAACGAGAGTACGCAGGTGGGGTTCTGGATCACGAAGATCGGTGAACCGGAGCGTGTGATCGGAAGACTTTCATTCTATGGGATTCTCGGAGGAGCGATGAATTCGACCTTCGTCGGTTATCATCTTGATGAGAATGAGCAGGGGAAGGGCTATATGAAAGAGGCGCTCCTTGCCGGATGTGAGTTCATGTTCCAATACTATAGGATCCATAGGATCGAGGCGGATATTCTTCCCAGGAATGAGAGATCCATCTCTGTTGTGAATAAGTGCGGATTTATTAAGATGGGATATAATGTCCGGTTTATGGAAATAGATGGGCGTTATCAGGATCATGTGATGTACGTAAAACTCAATCCCAAGGTCGAAAACGTAACATGATTGTAAAAAACGTTTGCAATTCTTTCTAAAGAATGGTGTACTATTAAATTAGGCATTAAGAATGATCCCGATAAAGGAGCGTGTCCTATGAAAAAATCTTCGATTATAGTTAAGGTTCTTGCTTTTTCCATGACTTGTGTCATGTTATTCTCTTTTGCAGCTTGTGGAAAGAAGGATAAAGACGATGATGACGAGACGGCTGCTCCCTCTTCATCTGCTACCGAGACCACGCCGATGGTAACGGTTCCGACGACGGAAGCAACGACGACTCTGATGGAGTACGGATCTACGATCCAGCCGAATAACGAGGAAGTCAAGTGGACCGAGACGGCGATGGAAGCGAAGGTCATGTATGTCCATATTAACGATGGTTATCTTAAGATCCGTAAGGGACCTGGTACGGACTATGAGCAGATCGGTACACTGACTGCCGGTATGGAGGTCATCGTTGTTGCGAAGACCGATAACAACTGGTATAAGCTTGAAGACGGCTTCTATGTATCCGGTGATTATATTTCTGCGACACCGTGATGCCGGTCTTTTTGAGACATTCGGGAGCAACTTGAAATTTGTTGTAGACAATCCGAATTTCGTGTAGTATTATATTCTCTGCAAGTTTTGCGGAAGTAGTCCGCAGAACTACATGCGGGTGTAGTTCAATGGTAGAACTTCAGCCTTCCAAGCTGACCACGTGGGTTCGATTCCCATCACCCGCTCCACAAATGACGGCCTTCTGGTCGTCATTATTTAAAAACGCGTGGGTCCATAGCTCAGCTGGATAGAGCAACAGCCTTCTAAGCTGTGGGCCGGAGGTTCGAATCCCCCTGGGCTCACCAGAATCTGACCATCCGAAGCCGGATGGTCTTTTTCTTTCTCGGACAGAAATCCGTTTTCTGCGACGAAATTGTGCTTCTGAGAAATATAAATCGACAAAAATCCTAAATTTAGTAGTATTTGTCGACGGATGCCACATGATGTTGTGGTATAATCTTATGGATTATAATTGGATGAGGTTATATATATGCCAAGTAAATCTTCGTATGGTAACGATACTATTACCGCGCTGAAGGGCGCGGATCGTGTCAGGAAACGCCCGGGTGTTATTTTCGGATCGGATGGCCTGGAGGGCTGCGAGCACTCTTTCTTTGAGATCTTAAGTAACTCGATCGATGAGGCGAGAGAAGGATATGGTAACCGGATCGAGGTGGTCCGGTATAAGGATGGTTCGATTTCGGTCGAGGATTTCGGCCGTGGTATCCCGCTCGACTATAACACCAAAGAAGAACGTTTCAACTGGGAACTGGTCTATTGTGAACTGTATGCCGGTGGTAAGTATAATAACGATACGGGTGAGAGCTATGAGTTCTCCCTCGGTCTAAATGGTCTCGGTGCCTGTGCGACGCAGTACTCGTCCGAGTATTTCGACGTGACGGTCTTCCGTGACGGGTTTAAGTATAGCCTTCACTTCGAAAAGGGTGAGAATATTGGCGGCCTTCTGAAGGAGCCGACCCGGTTTAAGAGAACCGGTACGATCCAGAAGTGGAAGCCGGACAGAGAGGTGTTCACGGATATCAATATTCCGTTGGATTCCTTTCTTCAGATCCTGAAGCGTCAGGCTGTTGTCAATAGTGGTGTGACGTTCCTTCTTAAGGATGAGGAGAGCGGGGAGGAGTATACTTTCTGCTATCCTTCCGGTATCGAGGGCTATGTAGCGGAATTCAGCGGTGAGAAGGGTCTGTCCGCACCGGCATCCTTCGATGGTACAGGCCGTGGACGTGACCGTGCGGATAAGACCGATTATAAAGTGAAGTGTCAGGTTGCGTTCTGCTTCAATAACGAGGTAAATGTTCTCGAGTATTACCATAACTCCAGTTTTCTCGAGCATGGCGGTGCGCCGGATAAGGCTGTGAGATCCGCTTTTACGGCAGAGATCGATAAGCAGATCCGTGCGAGAGATAAGTATAAAGCGAATGAAAGTAAGATCGTGTTCCAGGATATTGCGGACAGCCTGATCCTTGTCACCAGCTCCTTCTCGACGCAGACGAGCTATGAGAACCAGACGAAGAAGGCCATTACGAATAAGTTTATTCAGGATTTCATGACCGAACTGATCCGGCAGAAGCTGGAAGTGTGGTTTATCGAGAATAAGCCGGAAGGTGACCGTGTCATCGAGCAGATCCTGATCAATAAGCGTTCCCGTGAGAATGCGGAGAAGACAAGGCTGAACGTTAAGAAGAAACTGATGGGCAGCATCGACATAAATAACCGTGTGAAGAAGTTCGTGGACTGCAGAACAAGGGATGTGGCGCAAAGAGAGCTCTATATCGTAGAGGGTGACTCGGCGTTAGGTTCCTGTAAGATGGGGCGCGATGCGGAATTCCAGGCGATCATGCCGGTCCGTGGTAAGATCCTCAACTGCCTGAAGGCCGACTATCCGACGATCTTTAAGAGTGAGATCATCACGGATCTCGTGAAGGTGCTGGGCTGCGGCGTGGAGATCCAGACCAAGCATAATAAGGATCTGTCTTCTTTCGATCTGTCGCTTCTTAGATGGAATAAGGTCATTATCTGTACCGATGCCGATGTCGACGGATTCCATATCCGCACCTTGATACTGGCCATGATCTTCCGATTGATGCCGACACTGATTGCAGAAGGGAAGGTATTTATCGCGGAATCCCCCTTGTTCGAGATCACGTATCGGAATAAAGGGGAAGAGAAGACGATGTTCGCTTATAACGAGAAAGAAAAAGCGGATATCCTCCAGAAATATCCACCGGAGAAGTGTACGCTTCAGCGTTCGAAAGGTCTTGGTGAGAATGAGCCGGAGATGATGTGGGAGACGACGATGAATCCGGTTACGAGACGTCTGATCAAGGTCATGCCGGGCGATGAGCAGGCTACGATGGATACGTTCGAGCTCCTGCTGGGAGATAATCTTGCCGGACGTAAAGAACATATCGAGCGCGACGGTCACCTGTATCTCGAGATGCTGGACGTAGATTAATGCGAATCACCGTTCCCTGAAGATGGGGGCCCGGGAAATGAAATCTGTAAGAAGAGAGAAAGAATATGGCAAGAAAGAGTAAGAAAGAAAATAGCGAGATGCCGGAGAAGAATTCCCTGAAGAACCAGTCCCAGGGGCTTCCGCCGTCTCCGCCGACACTTCAGAATATTAATGATACGCTGGAGAGCAATTTCATGCCGTATGCGATGAGTATCATCGTATCGCGTGCCATTCCGGAGATTGACGGATTTAAGCCTTCACACCGTAAGCTTCTATATACGATGTATAAGATGGGGCTTCTGACCGGAAACCGGACGAAGTCCAGTAATGTAGTCGGCCAGACCATGAAGCTGAATCCGCACGGCGATATGGCGATCTATGAGACGATGGTCCGTCTGGCCCGAGGGAATGGTGCACTACTGCATCCTTATGTGGATTCGAAGGGTAACTTCGGTAAGCAGTATTCCCGCGATATGCAGTATGCGGCACCCCGATATACGGAGGTCAAGCTGGAGAAGCTCTGCGAGGAACTCTTCCGGGGCCTGGATAAGAATGCCGTAGATTTCGTCGATAACTATGACGGCACGATGAAGGAGCCGGTCCTGCTTCCTGCATCCTATCCATCTATCCTCGTAAACAGCAATCAGGGTATTGCCGCCGGTATGGCTTCGAATATCTGCTCCTTTAACATTAAGGAAGTTTGTGAGGCTACGATCGCGTATATGAAGGATCCGACTTCGGATATTCTCGAGATCATGCCCGCACCTGATTTCCCCGGTGGAGGAATTATTCTCTATGACGAAGCGTCCATGCGTGGCATCTACGAGACGGGCCGCGGTCCGATCCGAATCCGCTCGAAGTATTTCTCCGATAAGAGCAATAACCTTATCGAGGTTACAGAGATCCCGTATACGACTACGGCAGAAGCGGTGATCGATGAGATCACGGAACTGGTCAAGACGGGCAAGGTCAAGGAAATCAATGATGTCCGTGATGAGACGGACCTGGACGGCCTGAAGATCTGCATCGAGTGCAAACGCGGTACAGATCTGGATGCGCTGATGACGAAGCTCTTCCGTTTCACGAGTCTGGAAAACACGTTCTCCTGTAACTTTAATGTCCTGATCAACGGATATCCTCGTGTTATGGGTGTGACACAGCTTCTGGCGGAGTGGGTAGTCTGGAGAAGAGCCTGCCAGAAGAGGGAAGTCGTCTATGAGATGGATAAGAAGAAGGATAAGCTCCATCTTCTCGATGGTCTTGCCAAGATCCTGCTTGATATCGATAAGGCGATCGCGATCATCCGGAATACGGAACTGGAGGCGGATGTTGTTCCGAACCTGATGAAAGGCTTCGATATCGACAGCTTGCAGGCGGAGTATGTAGCCGAGATCAAACTCCGTAACATCAACCGCCAGTATATCCTGAACCGGACGGCGGACCGTGAGAATCTTGAGAAGGAGATCAAAGATCTCGAAGACATTATCAGTAAGCCGAAGCGCCTCGATGACCTGATCATCAAGGGACTGGAGAATGTGGCGAAGAAGTATGGCCAGGCTCGCCGTACTGAACTTCTTAAGGCGGAGGAGGCAGCGACTTTCAGTGCCTCGAATATGATCGAAGACTATAAGCTGAAGCTTTTCCTGTCGGATCATGGATATATTAAGAAGATCGCGCTGACGTCACTTCGTAATGCAGGCGACCTGAAGATCAAGGATGATGACGAGATCATCATGGAACTTGAGGGTACGAATAAGTCGGAGATCCTGTTCTTCTCGGATAAGGCGAACTGCTATAAGATGAAAGGGTTCGAGCTTCCGGATACCAAGCCGAGTGAATATGGCGGATACCTTCCGAACCTTCTCCAGATGGAAGACGGCGAGAAGATCATCTTCATGCATGTGGTGGATGAGTTTAAGGGCAATATCCTATTCTCGTTCCAGAACGGTAAGATCAGTAAGATCCCGCTTTCTGCCTATGAGACGAAGCAGAACAGAAAGAAGCTGATCCATGCATATAGCGATATCGCGCCGATCGTCTGTATCCACTACCTGACGGAAGACGTGACCATGGCGGCGTTCTCGAATCTTCGGAAGGCAATCGTATTCGATACGAAGCTGATTCCTCTGAAGACGACACGTTCCTCGCAGGGTGTACAGGTTCTGACCAGTAAGAAGAACAGCGTCATGACAGAAGTGAAACGTGTGGAAGAGACAGGCTTTACGGATCCGGAATACTATCGTGTCCGCACCCTTCCGGCTATCGGGTATTATCTGAAAGAAGATACGATCGAGGACAGACAGTTGACACTTGGTGATCTGTGATTCATGATAAAGGTCGCAGAGATGAAACGAGAGGAAAAGACTGACACATGATGGAATTCGGCGGCAATTCAGTATCGATGGAAAGACCCCGTTCGATCGGAACGTGGGTCATGATCGGTCTGGGTATCGCTTGTCTTGCTGCTATGTTCATCTCGATGGTCTTCGTCAGTCGGGATACCCGGCGTCTGGCCGGCGTTATGCCGGGGTTTAATGCGGCGCTTGAGAAACGCGATTATGCGAAAGCTCTGGAAATGTACCGAGATCTGAATGACATCATCATCAACCGCGATCCCGGCGACAACAGTGATTTTGCCGGAGAATACGAGATCCTGACTGAAATGGAAGCGAAGGTGAACGAGCGCGTCCTTCTGATCGAGAATCAGATACGATATGACCGATATACACCAACGGCTGACGATATAGCTTTCTTAGAGGGACTCAGTGAGCTGACCGGAGCGAGGATGACGATCTGGCTGACCGGGCTGTGTGAGGAATTCCTCCTGGGATCGATCGAGAAACCGACACTGATGTTCATATTCGAACAGCTTGAGGGACTGAGTAATCTTTCTGCCGCCGCGCGACCTCTGCGGGCAGAGGTCGATCAGATCGAGATGTCACGAGGCGATGTGCAGAATGCGGAAGAGCTCTTCGCAAATGAGGAGTATATCGAGGCGGTGGAACGGTATGAGTATGTACTCACGACCTCGGAAGGCTTTGTGCATGATTTCGCGCAGAATCGTCTTGAAGAGTGTAAGAACGAGATGTACCAGCCCATGATGCGTATTGCGGATCATATGCTGGCGAATTTCCAGTACTATTCGGCGGAGAAGCTCCTTTCCGATCTTGCGAGGATCTTCCCGGAGGATCAGATCATCCAGTCGAACCTATATATGGCGACATCGAATACGTCTCCGTGTGCAACCTATACAGGTCCTGTCGAGGTGATCTGTGTGAAACCGCTGATCGCCGATACGAAGGTCGCCTTCGAAGTAAACTATGTTTCTTCTACGGATGCGTATTATCTGACCACTTCGGAGTTTAAGGCAATACTCGAAAGCCTGTATGCGAAGGGCTTCTGCCTCATCGACCCGACATCGATGGCGGATATGTCGAATAGTGGATTTCTGAATGTGCAGGAGATCACGATCCCGCAGGATAAGAAACCTCTGGTGATCATTCTTGAGGATTTCTCCTACACGGCGACACGTGAGAAAGTCGGCATGTGCTCCAGACTGGTATTGAACGATGTGGGGCAGGTCTGCGGTGAGTACCTGAGTTCCAGCGGACAGACCGTGGTCAGCCGCGGAAGTGAAGCGATCGGCATTCTCGACGCTTTTGTAGAGGCACACCCGGATTTTTCCTATAACGGCGTGAAGGGTGTCATCTCTCTTACCGGTTATCAGTCTATATTCGGTTATGTAACGGATATCGACCAGTTGGATGACCGGAATGCGGCACTTGAGGCGGCCGGTATGGGTACCATTAACCTTACAGATAAAGAAATCGAGACCAACCGAACCACGGTCCTTGCGATCCTTGATAAATTGAAGGATTCGGGATGGATGATGGCATCGTCCACTTATGGATTTATAAACGCGAATCACTGTGAGATCGGAACCATCGAGAACGACACGGAGAAATGGCTGTCGCAGGTCGGTTCGCTGACCGGTCCGGTGTCGATCCTGGTCTATCCGAACGGCGATTTCATCCGCGGTTCAGATCCGAGGTGTGTCTATCTGAAAGAGCAGGGGTTCCGTATTTTCTTCGGAGTCGGCCCGACGCCCTATTATACTTTCGGCGATAACTATTTGTATTTCGACAGATGTATGCTGACGGGAGATACATTGAGGAATGTGGATTATTCCAGACTATTTGACAAGGATGAAGTGTACGATGGAAGTAGAAAGAAGAGCTAGTAAGAGATGGATCATGCACGTGGTCCTTGTTCTGATCGTTATGTGCCTTCTCGGAGGATGCATGAGTCTTCTCATTCCGAGAGGGCGGAACTACGATTATATCAAGGTTACGAATGCGAAAGAATTGTTCACTGTAATCAACGACACTCTGTATAAATTCGAAGAAGAACTTCATATTCAGACTTCCTCCTATAATGATTTTATGAATATGTGGAACGAACTTGACGGGCAGTTCGCCCTGCACTCTGCGTTCCGCGAGAAAGATGTCAAGATCTCGTATATGGAGAAAGGCGGCGTCTGTAAGACGGATATCCAGATGAAACTCAATTCCTGCGGACAGGCGATGCAGTATCTGTACGCGAAGAATGTGAAGAAGTATCCGACGAAAGAGGCTGAAGAGGTGGGTGAAGCCCTCCTAGAAGTGCGTGATTCCATTATTACGGATACGATGACGGAAGAGGAGAAGGTCAAGAAGATCCATAACTACTTGATCACACACTGTGAGTATGCACTGGATGGGGATGTTACCTATTATTCGAATACGTTTGTGCTTCTTACCGAGGGAAAAGCACAGTGCCAGGGATATTCCGAGGCGTTTGCGGCGCTGTGCCTCCTTAGTGGCATCCAGTGCAGAGTGATATCGGGTAATTCCACGTTCGCCTATGGTGATGGCGCGCATGCCTGGTGCCAGGTAAATGTCGGATACATCTGGTATCATGTTGATGTTACCTGGGATGATCCGATCCCGGATTCGGCGAATATGGTCCGTTATGATTTCTATCTAAAGGGCGATATGACGATGGATCTGACACACGACTGGAGTGAGTATTACGAGCCGTGTTATATCGACTATGTGTTATGAACTTTGAATATTGTATTACGAATTTGTGATATTTATTCTTTTAACTAGACGATTAAAAAGTATAACACTATAATAACAATAGGTTCATTTTGGAGGTGCGAAATGGCGAAGATAGATAAATTAAACGATTTTATCGTGGAAGAGAAGATCATCTGGCAGGATAAGAAGAGAATCCTCGGTATGCCGATCAGCTTTACGAAATATTCTTTCAGCGAGAACCGGCTCTTTATCCAGAAGGGTTTCTTCAGAGTTGTGAAAGATGAACTTCTGATGTACAGAATCCTGGACGTTCGTCTTAAGAAGACCTTCTGGCAGCGCATCTTCAAAGTAGGTACGATTGAACTGTCGACCGCAGATAAATCTACTCCGATCATTTATCTCGAGAATATTAAGGATCCGGACCGTACTCGTGATGCATTAAGCTCAATTGCTGAGAAAGAACGTGACGAGAAGCGTGTACTGGGTAAGGAAATGTTCGGTACAGCCAATGACGGATCGATCGCACACGACAGTTTTATTGATTAATTCACGACATCGTATCGATTACGGCACGGTATGAGAAGAATACCGCGCAATGATTTCGAAAGGGTTAGACGGTGGAGACCAGGCTGGATCGTTATGAAGGTGCTCGGGAGAAGAAGATCGAGCAGCTGAAACAATTGATAAAGGAATCGAATTATATTGTTTTCCTCGGCGGGGCAGGTGTATCTACTGAGAGCGGAATTCCGGATTTCCGAAGCGGAGAAGGAATCTTCAATCAGGAGAGTGGTCTGTCTTATCGGCCTGTCGATATAATCAGTCACTCCTTTTTCGAAGCACATCCTGAAGAATTCTTCGATTTCTACAGAAGGAAGCTCTGCTATCCGAAGGCCCGCCCGAATAAAGCCCACAAGGCGCTTGTGCGATTGGAGAAACAGGGTAAACTGAAGGCAACGATTACCCAGAATATCGATAATCTTCATCAGATGGCTGGAAGTACGACTACGATTGAGCTTCACGGTTCTGTGTTCCGCAACTACTGCACAGAATGTAAAGAGAAGTATGATCTCAGCTTTATCCTGAAGTCGAAGGGCGTCCCGCGCTGCACGAAGTGCGGCGGTATCGTCCGTCCGGACGTTGTCCTGTATGAAGAGCATCTCGAACATGAGAATATCGATAATGCAATCAAAGCAATCAAGAAAGCGGATCTTCTTATTATCGGAGGTACTTCGCTTACTGTGTATCCGGCGGCGACGTTTGCCCAGTTCCTTAAGAGCGACCGTGTGGTCATCATCAACAAGAGCTCTACATATCTGGATCTTCAGGCCATGCTGACGATTCACGACAGTATCGGTGCGGTCTTGGACGAGTCGATCTCGAAATATATACCGAGAAAGAAAACGACTGTGACGAAATCATCTTCGAAGAATGCTCCTGCGGCGAAAACTCCTGCGAAGAAGAATACTGCATCGAAGGCATCTGCTGCGACGAAACCAGCCAAGAAGCCTGCCGCGGCGAAACCTGCGGCGAAGAAGTCTTCTTCGAAAACAGCATCGGTAAAGAAGACACAGCCGAAAGTAAAAAAGAAAGACTGAGCAGCGGATGAGCGAACGGGTAGAGAAACGAGATTCGGAACTTCGCGAAAGAAGCGAATCACTTGCTCAGGAGAATAAACGGATCCAGGAGAAAGAGTCCAGGCTTGCCAATCTCAGGGGTGTCAGCTTTCTGGCATGCGCAGCTCTGGTCATTCTTTATTTCTCTTTTGGCCGCCCCTGGTGGTATGTAACCGGCGCAATTCTGGCTTTTGTTCTATTTATGGTGTTTGTGATCCGTCACGGAAGGGTTCGTGCTGAAGAACTCCGGCTTTCTGTACTGATTGAGATACACAACCAGTATATCGCAAGAACGAAACATGATTTTTCCGCATTCTCGGACGATGGTGAAGATCTGAAGACGGAGAAGCACCCGTATGCCGGAGACCTTGATCTGTTCGGTGCACGATCCCTCTTTTCACTGATCAATGTCGCCCATACCGAGAATGGAAGACTTCAGCTTCGGGACTGGCTTTTCTATGCTTCTTCCGATAAGCAGGAAATGGAAGCCGTTAAAGAAAGACAGAAAGCCGTCGATGAGCTTTCACGCCAGCTGCCTCTGGTGGAAGAACTGGAAGCGGTTACCAAGATCAATGTGAAGAAGAAAGGATCGCCGAAGGCCCTTCTTTATTTCATTATGTCGGGATGTGGGACTGCAGGGAATTTGATGGCTCTCCGGATCGCAGTAACGGTCCTCCTTTGGGCCGGTCTCATCATTTCCCTGTTTTTCGGTGGATATATGTATTTCATTCCGCTTGGGTTCATGGCCGTACAGATGCTCCTGATGGCTGTGACATATAAGAATAACGGTAAGATCTTCGATCTTGTCGAACTGTTTTATCCGGAGTTATCCGCATATTCAAATATTTTCTCTGCTCTCGAGGGTGTCGAGGTGGAGGCCCCGTACTTGCGATCCGTAAAGAAGGAGCTTTACGGAAACGACAAGGACGATCAGAGCGGACAGTCTGCTTCGAACCAGCTCCAGACGCTCTATCGTATCTGCCTTTTGATCCAGGCACGCATGCAGCCGCTACTGTATTTTCTTCTGAATCTTATCTCTCCCTTCGATGAGATCTGTCTGTCGCTTCTTGAGAACTGGCGTGTCCGTTCGGGAAGTACGATCCCTGAGAAACTTCAGGCGATCGGTAAATGGGAGGCGCTGATGAGCCTTTCGACACTCCGTGTGATTTATCCGGATGGATGTATTCCGTCTGTCAGCGATTCTTCTGAACCGTATTTCCGGGCAAAAGCACTGGGACACCCGCTTATTCCTCTGGATAAGCTGGTTCGTAATAACTTTACGATCGAGAAAGGCTGTGCCATGATTACGGGATCGAATATGTCCGGCAAGACCACTCTGCTTCGAACGGTCGGTATCAACATGGTTCTTGCCTTTGCAGGGGCAGCCTGCCCGGCCGAAGAACTGGAACTGTCGCTTATGAATCTTGCGGCCTCTATGCGAATCGAAGATAACCTTGGAGAGGGGGTTTCCACCTTCTACGCTGAACTTCTTAAGATTGCGAGGATCGTTGGAATATCCAGACAGGGAAGACCCCTTATGTATCTGATCGACGAGATCTTCCGGGGAACGAATTCGAAAGACCGCACAGACGGTGCATGGACAGTTCTTAAACAATTGAATAAACCGTCGATCGTCGGCATGATGTCCACCCATGATTATGAACTGTGTAAGATGAATGACAGTAACGAAGTGACATTGACGTACTATCACTTTTCTGAATATTTCGATGATGACGGCTTGCATTTTGACTACAAGTTGAAAGATGGCATGTCTACAGAGACAAATGCGCAATATCTTATGAAACTGGTCGGAATATTTGACTGAACTATACTCGCGGTCTATTGTAAAAATGCAAGAAAATGATACAATGGTTGCAAAAATGAAGAGAAAATGAGGTTTTGATATGGACTCCTATACACAGTCGGTGCATTTCTTTGGTCGATCGAATCCGGAAGAACTGGTGAGAAAGTACGGTTCTCCGCTGTTTGTCTATAACGAAGACATTCTGAGAAGACAGATGAAGAGGGTAGCGGGACTTCTGCCGAATCACCGCTTTACTTCGAACTTCTCCATTAAAACGAACTCCAATCTTACGATCCTTCGTATAGCGAATGAAGAAGGTCTTAACGCCGATGCGATGAGTCCGGGGGAGATATTTGTCCTGAAGAAGGCAGGTTTTCCGAGCGAGAGGATCTTCTATGTTTCGAATAATGTTTCGGAAGAGGAGATGCAGTATGCTATTGACGAAGGTGTAATCGTCAGTGTCGACAGCCTTTCGCAGCTGGAAATGTTCGGAAGACTGAACCGCGGCGGCCGGCTGTCTGTCCGCATCAACCCGGGCGTGGGTGCCGGTCATCACGATAAGGTAGTCACGGCTGGAAAGAAGACCAAGTTCGGAGTGGCGGCTCAGGATATCGAGAAG
>JAEEIT010000156.1 GCA_016281535.1 Clostridia bacterium
CTTTTGCCAGATCGCGAATCGCCTGTAACATGTCATCCTTGTTCATAAGTTCACTCCTTTATCTGCCTACTAAATTAAAAACGAATCGTACGCTGTGCCTTAGCAATCTGTGCCCATTCCAGACAGATCTGTTTCTCACCGCAGGAAAGGATCAGTTCATCTTCCGACGCCTTCTCGATGATACCCTCTATCTTCTTACTCCCGTCGATCGGAGCAAAGAGAGAGACCTCGATCTCCTCTCCCTGATGACGGATATAATCGGACAGAGCGCTGAATGGACGGGTCGCACCCGGCGAAGAGACTTCAAAGTAATCCGGATCTGCATGAAGTTTTCCGTCCAGCACACCGTCTACGGCGTGGCTTACGGCTTCACAGTCCTCGATAGAGATACCGCCGCGCTTGTCGATGAAGAGACGGAGGAAGTAATACTGTCCTTCCTTCTTATACTCACAGTCCACCAGATCAAAGCCCATCTCTTTCACGATCGGCTCTGCGATATCAAATGCTTCCTGTGCGACCTTCGATCTTCCAGCCATGCGGCCTCCTTTTCCTTTGATAAACAAAAGAGCGGGCCACGACCCACTCTCAATGTCAACATCTACCAGCAGACAGTATGATACCATTAAACCTATATAAATGCAATGTTTTTCGGACAAATCGTCGGTTTTATACTAAACGGACCCATCCTTTGTTTTATTTACACAATTTTAACCATCTTTTTCTTTCTGGCACTATTCAAATTATCCAAGTTATCATGTAGAATATAAGTAATCCAAACAATCCTTTGGATAATCAGCAAATAAGGGAGATGATGCCAATGATAAAGGTAATTGCAGGAGAAAAGGGAACAGGAAAGACAGCGCAGCTCGTGGACGATATTAACGAGCAGGCGACCACGGATAACAATATCGTATGCATCCAGCGTGGACACCGTCTCGACCGCCTTCTGAAATACAGAGTCCGTCTTGTGGATCTCGATGAGTACCCGGTCGAAGGTTTTGAACAGTTCTTAAGTTTCGTAGCAGGCATTTGTGCCAAGGACTACGACGTCACGCACATTTACGTAGACAGTATCCTGAAGATCACAGGAGAAACCGATTATGAGAGATTCGGAGCTTTCCTTTCTAAGTTCGATTCTTTCCTCGGAGACAAGATTACAGCGACTATTATCTGCAGCCGCTCAGCAGGGGAACTTCCCGAGAGCGTAACCAAGTACTGCTGAATTACCATAAAGCATCTTAAAACTGAATAGCGAAGAAGAGCGGTCCATGCGGCCGCTCTTTTTTGCTTCGGTTTGCGATGCGGTGTAAAAAAGGAGTTGCCTTCTTTTCAGAAGACAACTCCTCACTATTCTTTATCGGAGAATACCCGTAAGTACGGAGATTAGCCCTGAGGCTGACCGCACTCACCGCAGAACTTACCGGTGTTACCGGTCTTGCCGCACTTGCTGCATGTCCAGCCTGCTGCATCTGCCGGCTTCGGAGAACCGCAGTTTGCACAGAACTTACCGGTGTTGCCGGCCTGACCGCAAGAGCATGTCCAGGAACCCGGATCAGCCGGCTTCGGGGAACCGCAGTTCGCGCAGAACTTGCCCTGGTTGCCGCCCTGTCCGCAGGAACATGTCCAGCCTGCTGCCGCCGCCGGAGCTGCTGCCTGCTGCTGCATCTGCTGTTGCTGCTGCATCATCTGCTGCTGCTGGAGGAATGCCATACCCTGGTTGCCCGGGTTCATAGCACTGCCATTGAAACCACCAACGAGACCAACGCCCATCATCCCAACGCCTGCACCTGCCTGGTTGCCTGCCGCTGTCTTCATGGCATCGACGGAACCCTTGATCTGGTAACCTGCAGCCATCTGCGGGTTATTACCAAACATAAGACCATCGTCCATGTCCTGGATTCTCTTTCTGGACTCGTCGTCCGGTGTAACCGACATAACGGCAACCTTCTCAACGATCATACCACGGCCCTGGAGCCAATCTTCGTCCAGAACTTCGTTCATGTACTTCGCAAGTTTTACCTGCTGGGACTGAAGTCTGTTGTACTGTACATCTTCTCCGCCGGCACCCATCTTGTTGAGCGCTTCGCCGAGGTACATAAGGAACTCAGCCTTTGCCTGACCAGGCTGGCCGTTCTTGCCCATCAGCTCATCACGGCGATAATCACCGGATACGTTACCTGCGATGTTCTTGAAGAATGTAACCGGATCTACGATCTTGAACGAGAAAGTACCGTTCATGCGGATGTAGATACCACGATATGTCGGGTCATCGTACGGAAGCGGAGATGCTGTACCGAACTTGTTGTCTACCATCTCGAGCATATTGACGAAGTAAACTCTCTGCTGTGTGAGAGCCTCACCGCCGGCCTTAATACGGCCCCAGATATCCGCACAGGACTTCTTCACGCCATCGAGGAATCCGCTTGAACCGAAGCAAGACGGAGCGGAAGATGTATCCCATGTATACATACCTGCTTCTGTGGTGAAATCTACGACACGACCATTATCAACGAGGATAAGAGCTGTTCCCTCCGGAACGGCGATCTTAGATCCGTTGGAGATGATCTCCGCATCACCTTTGTTGCTGCCATTACGCATGACTTTCGCACCGCGGCGAAGAAGAACTTCCTGACCCAGAGAGTCACATGTGAAGAACTCAAGGTACTGATCTCTTAAGTTTCCGCCAACAGCCTGAATTGCAGCTTTAATTAATCCCATTTTAATCTCCTCCCTACAAGAAAAATATTTCAGATCTCGACCAACTTATCGACAAGCCAGATTCGCATATCAACTGTTTTGATCGCTGTGCCGCAGAAACTGCACACATCTGTTCCCAGATGCTTAACCGGGGCGCCGCAATGTGGACAGGTGAAACCTACTCCCTTAATGTCTTCCCATGCGAACCGGTCTGCGTCCAGTATATTGATTACTTTTACGTTGTACCGGGTCTGCGTAGGAGTCGCTCGATTGCCTGATATAAATTTACCATTTCTTTCCTGGTATTGCAAACATTGGATTGAGTATTGGAAGGTGATTTCTACGGTCGAAGAAGTCTTTTGATACTCGTTAATTCCGCTTTTGTGCACGATTACGTCACGATATACCAAAGTTCTCCCGTCCGCCCGTGCCGAACCGATCTTATGCCAGAGCTCTTCGGACAGGGACCGGGTACATCCGATCCCGCATCCCTGGATCTCCGTCTGGATCCGGTCGATGGTATCTCCGTTCCCTCCCATGGTCATCTGCATCTGAAGATCCAGACTCTTTACGAGCACAGCCTGCGCGGCGCTTCGCATCTGGGAAAGATTCAGATCCGGAAAGTCCTTATTGATCCTCGGGATCAAGGCCTCCGACAGATCCGAGACAGACTTGGGATTCGCCATCGCCTGCGAGAGCTTAAAATCTTCCGGCCCGACCTTTCCCTCGTTCACTTCCTGCTTGAGACCATTCAGTATCTGGCCGATGAGGGAATTGCGGAACGCATTTCTTATCGCGAAGAAACCTCCGACCAGAACAAAGAGTCCGACGCAGGCGCCTAATAAGACCAACAAAATGACTGGGATCTGCATGCTCTATCTCCTCCTCTTTTCCTTCTTCTCCGTTTCTCTACGGAACAGCTGTTTCCGGTGCTCGTCAATACTTATACAGTACTTTCCGGTCCATACGCAGGACCGGGATGCCGGAAGGGGTCGTTCCGGTCCAGCTTTCGGGAAGCACATTATCCAGTCCGGTCTGATACATGACCGGGATGCCCGTCAGATCCGAAGCAGCAAGCAGGACCTTCTCCCCTTCGATCAGTTCTTCTTCCGTCGTATCTTCCAGAAGGTTCGAGTTGTTGATGAAACCGGAGATCGGAAGTCTTGCCGCTTCCGTGAGTTCTGCCGCCATCTGACGGATCCCCTCCGGATCTGATGTAAACGGACGGAACGCATTGACCACCATATACACCCGGTACTCGATATTCTTGAATCGGCTGAGCATCGCACCCAGCACTCTTGCCCCCAGATCCTCGCCGCCGATATCAAAGACCGCAACGGTGTCCGGCATATCGAACGCAGAATAGACTTCACCGGAGAGCGCCGGAACATCGACATTCGTATTGGCATACTCCGGAACGATCACGTGGATCCCCTCGGCTTCCAGTGCATCCTTCGCATCCGCCGAACGATAGTAAGGATTCACGATATCCAGGTCCGCCAGCATCACTTTCGCGGACGGATCCTGCTGCTTGAGCATATGGGCAAAGTGTACCGACACTTCGGACTTGCCGCTTCCGTATGCTCCTACGAAGACATATAGTCTTATTTTCTTATTTTCTTCAGTCATTTTCACGCCTCATACAGAAAAACTCGGGCATACCGCAAGAGGCACCGCCCGAGTTATAGAATACCATTTCTTAAGATAAAAGACTATGGCTCATGCACCACGGAAGAGGTTCATGAAGAGATCGTCCGCTTTCTGTCCGTTCACCTCGCGATCATATGGATCGTCTCCTCCTAAGTCCAGCCGGATATAGATCTCCTTATCCGCATCCTCATCAAGTACACGGAAAGACTCATACGTCTCAAGATCAGATCTATATGGTTCAAGACTGGTTCCGGAAGGGATCATGACCTCTCCTTCTTCTTTTCCCGTCATCGGATCGATCCTTACCGCCGGAAGGTCTACGCGCAAACACGGACAAAAAGCCTTATCCAGGTCGAACTCTTCACTTCTCGGAACCGGAAGGCCATCTGCACCGATCATGTACTCACCGGAACTGGTCACCACACCGACCAGATAGTTTTCTTTTTGGCAGCGGACGCTTGCCGGCCGGAAACACTCTTCTTTACTTCCGACCTGATCGATTGCGGAGCCGCCCTTGTATACAACCGCATCCTTGGACATTTCGAAGACTTCCAGCCACATGATCTGATCCGGTCCGATCATCGTCATGTACAGATAATCGTGTCCATCTGTATGCACCAGAATCTGAAGATTCGGGACTCCCTCTTCCTCTCTGACGATTTCCGGAAAAGATTCTGTATTATCTCCCACAGAGATAAGAATATCTTCGACCTCATTCTCATCCGATCGCGGCGCTTCGATCCGTATCGTTTCCGTCGTCCCGTCTCCGTCGAGATCCCACTCGAAGTCCTCCCCCAGAGTAAGGTGGATCACATACTCTTCCGGAATACTGTCGAAGTATCTGCCGTTCAGGATCTCTTCATGACCATAGTAGGATATGCGCACCGGTTCTTCCAAGATAGAATTGAAGTACAGATTCACTCCGGAATAATCCGGCATAAAAGGGACCTCCTCCTTCGAAAGTATATTTCTGATACTCTCCTCAGAAGGGTGATTCCCACCGATTCCGTCGGTTCTATTCTGAATCGTCCTGACCGCCACATCGATAAAAGCATCTTTGTCCGTCACCACATCGTCGAAGAGCTTGACAGGCGCTCCCGTCTGCGTATCGAAACTACAGATCGTATCAATATTTCTATAAGGTTCTTCGTGGAGACGGATGGTAAACACCTTATCGTCCGCACGAAGCACGTCCGCAAGAAGACGATCCTCTTCCTGCATTCGTCCGGCATCGTCCTCTTCGAACTCCGTTTTACCTTGTTCCACGTTACTCTTCATCATGTCGTAATACGGCGCGAGGTATCTTTCGAGAGATTCTGTCAAAGCGGGATACCGATCTTCTTGTAGCCCGACCGTCTCGTAACTTCCCTTGAAATAGGAGATACAGTTATACCCGTCCGAGATCGTCTCATTATAGGAATGAAATAGCATTACCTCTTCACAAGTTTTCTCATACTCGACATATCCGATCTTTTCTTTCGGATCTACTTCATAAGGGCCTTTCCTCTCTTCCATACCGGATGACGGATCCGTTTCTGATTCCACAGTAGTTTTAGAAACCGTTTCCGATGCTTTCTCCGAAGTATCTGATGCTGTGGTCGTATCGTCCGGTTTCGAACTCTCCCGGCTTTCGTTCTTTTTCTGACACGCGCACAGAATGACCGACAACGTAAGCATTGCCGCAATGATTCTACGTTTCATGAGGATTCCTCCGATTCTCTTTGTGTTTTGCCACCCCAAAGAATAGTATACAACTAAGCGCTTGAGAAAACCTATTCATCTCGTGAAATTCAGCGCAGTTCCGCAATCGTTACCCCGTCTTCGCCTTCACCGAAAGTACCCAGACGGTACGAACGGACGCGGCGGTCCTTCTTCAGGAACTGGTCGACCGCCGATCGAAGGGCTCCGGTGCCTTTGCCGTGGACGATACGGATGTTCTCGATATTGCTGATGACGCAGTCATCAAGGTAGCTGTCCAGTGCGTGGACCGCTTCATCGACCGTCATGCCAAGAAGCTGGATCTCTGGCATCATGGACGCCTTCTTCGAGAGACGCAGTTTCTCCTGATGGGACGTAGAAGACTTCCGTACCGGTTCTTTGCGGGAACGGACAGCACTCTTACTGATTTCTTCCTTCTTCGGATAGCGCAGGGAATCGGCGGCTACCGTCAGTTTCAGGGAACCGGAAGAAAGGATGCAGTTATTCTTGCTGTCCGGGCCTTTGACCACGATTCCGGTGACATCCAGTACCGGACTGTAGTACAGGCCGCCTTCACGGATCCTGTCCGGTTTCTCACCGGGGATCTCCTTGACTTCTTCCTCGTCGTCTCTTTCGGCATCGATGTCGGAAAGGCCGGCACGAAGATTATTCCGGATCGCACGGATCTTACGTTCCGCATCGTGGGAGTTCTCCATCTTCTGGATCTCCTTGATCTCGTCTAAGATCTCATCCGCCTTCTGCAGCACCTCTTCCAGCATCTCCTGCTTCTCTTCCCGTGCCTGCGCCAGGACTCTCTTTCTTTCCTTCTCGATACGCTTCCTCTGGTTCTCCAGATCCTCGGTCTGCCGCTTCACTTCATCACGAAGCTCCGCGATCTCCTGCTGGAGTTTCTCGCTCTCGCGGTTATGGCGCTCGGCCGAAGACAGGAGTTCTTCGACCTTCAGGCTTTCTTCAGAAAGGATGCTCTGCGCATTCTCGATGATCCGCGCGGACAGTCCGAGTTTTCTCGAGATCACGAACGCGTTACTGACACCGGGAAGACCGATCATGAGGCGGTACGTCGGAGAGAGCGTCTCGATATCGAACTCGCAGCACGCATTCTCCACGCCTTCCTGATCGACGGCATAGGCTTTCAGTTCTTTATAATGGGTCGTCGCTACGGTAACGGCCCCCTTCTTCCTGCACTCATCCAGGATCGCGATCGCCAGGGCAGCGCCCTCCGTCGGATCGGTACCCGAACCCAGCTCATCCAGAAGCACCAGCGTCGTAGGCTTGGTCAATTTCAGGATCTGCACCAGATTCGTCATGTGCGCCGAGAAAGTAGACAGGCTCTGCTCGATGCTCTGTTCGTCTCCGATATCGGCGAGCACTTTCGTAAACGTGGAGACTTCCGAGCCTTCTGCACAAGGGATAAAGAGACCGGCCATCGCCATCAGGGTGATCAGGCCGCAGGTCTTAAGAGATACCGTCTTACCTCCGGTATTCGGGCCGGTAATGACCAGTGTCCGGTAATCGGTACCCACAGCGAAATCGATCGGTACAACTTTCTCCTTATCGATCAGCGGATGCCTTGCTTTCTTTAGAGCGATCCGGCCCTGATCGTTCATAGTCGGGCGGGATCCGTTCAGTTCCATGGCGAACTGTGCCTTCGCCTGCATAAAGTCGATATGCCCAATCAGTGCGACATCCGTAAGGATCTCATTCTTACTGATTCCGACCTTCCCGCTTAAGATCCCGAGGATACGGTTGATCTCTTCCTGCTCGGCCGCCGTCCACTCACGGATCTTGTTATTCAGTTCCACGACGGCCATCGGCTCGATGAACAGCGTCTGTCCGGATGCGGAAGTATCGTGCACTACGCCCGGGACTTCGCCTTTCTTCTCCGGCTTTACGGGAACACAGTAACGTCCGTCACGCATGGTGACCAGCTGATCCTGCAGTGCCTGCGGATTCTTTCTGATCAGGCGTTCCAGGATCTCACGGATACTGCTCTGGGCATCTCTGATCTGGCGCCGGATATTGTACAGTTCATTACTCGCCCGGTCATTCATCTCATTCTCGCCCGTAATGGCCATGGAGATCTCATTTTCCAGATGAGTAAGCGGAAGGAGCTGGGCTATATCCCGGAACAGAGCGTGTCCGCTTGGATCTTCACGGTACCATTCGACCGACACCTTCGATAATCTCTCGACGCTTCGCAGGAACTGCGCAATAAAGAGCAGCTGCTTCATGGAGAGCGTCGCACCGGTATCCGAGAACCTGACCGCATCACGGATATCGTTGACCCCGCCGAGGGGCAGCGTACCTTCCTTAACGAGATACTCGTAGGCATCTTCGGTCTCCTTCTGCCATTCCGCCACAAGCGGAAGATCGGATGTCGGAACAAGTCCATAGCATAGCTCACGCCCGTAGATCGTACGAGCGTGGCTGACCAGACGGTCTAAAATCTTGTCATATTCTAATATCGTCAGAGAACGTCCGCGTACAAGTTTACGCTTCGCCTCTTCTTCAAAAGTAGTATACATAGTCTCCTCTTCTTCGCGGATCTTCTCCGCGTCTGTCTTATGAGAGAAGCTTCGATCTTTCCAGATCTTCCATCGAGATACTCTTCTTTTCGGACAGACCCTCTTCGATATCGACGTCTGTGATCTCACCGTGTCTGTATACGATCAGACGGTTCAGTCTCTTCTGTCCGATGCACTCGATGGCACGGATACCCATAAGGCTGGCCATGGTGCGGTCACGAAGAGACGGGCTTCCGCCTCTCTGCAGATGGCCCAGGATGGTCGGTCTGGATTCGATCTCGGTTGCTTCCTCGATCTGTTTTGCGATTTCTGTTGCGTTGCCGGCGCCCTCGGCCACGATTACGATGTAGTGGCGTTTGCCCTTATTTCTGCAATCGAGGATCGTTCTGACAACTTCATTCATATCCCACGGTACTTCCGGAATGAGAATGATCTCGGCACCCGTTGCAATGCCTACATTCAGGGCAATATATCCGGCATGGCGTCCCATGACTTCGATCACGCTGCAGCGCTCATGGGAAGAGGCCGTATCACGTAGTTTGTCGATTGCTTCCATGGCCGTATTCATGGCCGTGTCGTATCCGATGGTATACTCTGTGCTGGCAATGTCGTTATCGATCGTACCCGGAATACCGATGACCGGAATGCCGATACGGGCCAGATCTCTCGCACCGCGGAAGGAACCGTCACCACCGATCACGACCATACAGTCGATCCCGAATACCTGACACATCTTCGCGCCCTGCAGCACGCCTGCCGGGGTCTCGAAGCTCTTCGACCGGGCCGTCATCAGGAATGTACCGCCACGCTGGAGTGTCTCGGAAACATCTCTGTGGCCGAGTTCCTTAACTTCACCCTTCCACAGGCCGTGATAGCCACGTGTTACACCGAGCATCTTATATCCGGCCTTCGTTCCGGCACGGACGACCGCACGGATCGTCGCATTCATACCCGGTGCATCTCCACCGGATGTCAGGATACCGATGCCGTGCACATCCGGCTCCGCACTGGTATCGATATTGTCGTAGTTCTTCGCCACCATTTCCTTCAGGTTCGGCAGATTACCATTCGTGTATTCTTCAAACATATTTCTTCTCCCTTACGGCAGGAAAGCCGTCCTCATTTATTCCGTCTTGTAATATATCTCGTATTATACCAAACCAATCAGAACAGGGAAACATTTTCCACGCCTAATTCCTTGATCAGGATCGCGCAGACCTCCCGGTTCCATTCGATATCGTACTCGGACGGAAGGCGCATATTTTTCTGCTCCTTCGGAAGCGCCATATATACAGGTGTATTGCCGTGGAAATAGGCACAAGTGGCAAGTATCCTCTTAAACCCGTCGTCTCCGAAGTTGCCGAAGTAGCGGATCGCCAGTCTGACGCCGCTTCTCGCCTGCGCGGAAGTATTGTCTTCTGACGGGTTCCCGTTACCGGAAGAAGGAACGCCTCCATTATTTCCTTCCGCAGAAGGTGCAGAAGATCCCTGCGGACTGTTTTCCTTCGGTCCCGGATAGGTACGCTTCTTATACGATGCATATCTCGGTTCCGGAAGACGGCACAGCTCTTCGTCGTCCCGGCTCAAGGTCACACAGTCTTCCATGATGAGCTTCACTTCATCGTCATCGACCTGCACGCGTCCGCGGATCATGAGCGCCTTCGAGTCCTGGATCACCTGCCCGTACCGGCTGTAGGCATCCGGGAAAACGACGACTTCATAATCGCCGTAAAGATCCTCGATCTGCAGGAAGCACATGAACTTCCCGCTCTTGGTCGTTTTCTGTTTCTTCGACGAGATCAGTCCGCCCATCGTCACCGTCTCTTTATCCTTCAGGACACGACCGGAGCCGAAGTCCTCATTTACGGTCTTGTAGAACGAAGTGCTGTCGGTATCCGCCAGTTCCAGTGCCCGGGCATAGTTATGGAGCGGATGGCCGGAGATATAAAGGCCGACCATTTCCTTCTCTTTCATGAGTTTCTCTTCCATGGGAAATTCACTGACGTTCGGAAGGACCGGTTCATCGGCTTTCTCCGCCGCTTCATTCCCCATCAGGCTGAAGATCGTGATCTGTCCTTCCATTGCCGTCTTCTTCGTCGCGGCAAGTCTTGCAAGATATGGCTCGACGGCTCCGAGCATCTGCGAACGCGGGATCCCGAACTCATCCATCGCCGAAGAAAAAATCAGGCTCTCGATCATCTTCTTGTTGATCTCCAGTGCTTCACTTCTGCGCAGGAAATCGCCGAAAGACGTAAAGGGTCCGTTCACTTCCCGGTCGATCACGAGCTTTCGGACAGCACTCTCTCCGACATTCTTTACCGCCGTAAGACCGATGCGGATCTGCTTGTCGCCTTCTGTTGAGAACCTCACCGAGCTTTTGTTGACCGATGGCGGAAGGATCGAGATCCCCATCTTCTTGGCCACGGACGTATACCAGGCCGACTGGGACTGGATCCCGAGGAAACTGTTCAGCATCGCCGCCATGAATTCCGTGGGATAGTGATACTTCAGATACGCCGTAAAGTATCCGACCACCGCGTAGGCGGCCGCATGGGATTTATTAAAGGCATAGCCGGCGAACTGCGTCACATCGTCGAATATCTTTCTGGCGATGACCTCGGAGACGCCATGCGCGATGGCTCCCTCGACTTCTCTTCCCTTCTCGTCCTTACCGCCGTAGATAAAGATCTGACGGTATTTCTCCATCATGGAGGCTTTCTTCTTCGCCATGGCACGACGGATGTTATCGGACTGCCCCATGGAGAATCCTGCCAGATCACGCACGATCTGCATGACCTGTTCCTGATAGATCATGCAGCCATAGGTCATATTCAGGATCGGTTCCAGGAGCGGGTGATCATACTTAATGGAAGTCGGGTCATGACGGGCCGCCACATATTTCGGGATCTGATCCATCGGTCCCGGACGGTAAAGGGAAATACCTGCGATAATATCTTCAAGCGAGGCCGGTTTCAGATCCATCATGAACGACGTCATACCCGAACTTTCAAGCTGGAACACGCCCTCCGTCTCTCCCCGGCTGATCATCTCATATACCTCCGGCTCATCCATCGGGATATGGTCGAAGTCGATCTCGATCCCCTGATTCTCCCGGACCATCTGTGCAGTATCCCGCATGACGGTCAGCGTACGAAGACCCAGGAAGTCGAATTTGAGAAGACCGATCTCTTCTGCATTCGCCTTCGCAAACTGGACCACCACCGACTCATCATTCTTCGCCAGCGGCGCGATTTCCGTAAGAGGTTTCGCCGAGATGATGACGCCTGCGGCATGCGTCGAAGTATGGCGCGGCATGCCTTCGAACTTCAGCGCAAGGTCGATCACCTGCTTCACGGTGTCGTTACTCTCATATTCACTTCGCAGATCCGGAGAGATCTTCAGCGCCTCCGAGATCGTGATGCCCAGATTGTCCGGCACCATCTTACAGATCCGGTCACTATCCGCGAAAGAAAGATCCAGTGCTCTGGCCACGTCCTTAATACAGGCTCTGGCGGCCAGTGTTCCGAACGTCACGACCTGTGCCACCCGGTCCGCACCGTACTTCTGGGTGACATAGTCGATCACTTCCTGACGCCGCTCGACACAGAAGTCAATATCGAAGTCAGGCATGCTGACACGTTCACTGTTCAGGAAACGCTCGAAGATCAGGTTATACTTGATCGGATCGATATTCGTGATCTTCAGGGCATACGCAACGAGCGATCCGGCACCGGAACCACGGCCCGGTCCCACCATAATGCCGTTAGCTCTGGCGAAATGGATATAGTCCCATACGATCAGATAATAGTCGGTATAGCCCATGGAGGTGATGACGCTCATCTCATACTCGGCACGCTCGCGATACTCTTTGATCACGTCTTCATCGTGGCAGTCCGAAAGGCGGTCACGGAGACCTTCTTCACAGAGATGACGGAGGAATTCTTCCGCATCCGCATATTCAAGCGGTACGTCGAAAGCCGGAAGATGGATCTGGTCGAACGTATACCCGGCATGGCACATGCTGGCGATCTTCGTCGTATTCTCGATGGCGGAAGGTACCGATTCGAAATACCTTCTCATCTCCTCTTCCGACTTAATATAGAAATCCTCCGACGGCATCTTCATCCGGTCCGGATCGGTGATCTTCTTTCCGGTCTGCATACACAGAAGTACTTCGTGTGATTTCGCATCTTCCTTATACATATAGTGGCAGTCGTTCGTCGCAACAAGCGGGATCCCGGTCTCGTTCGATATCAATATGAGGTTCTGGTTGATCTTCACCTGCTCTGTGAGCTGATTACTCTGGATCTCCAGGTAGAAATTCCCGCGTCCGAAGACCTTGTTATACCAGAGCGCACATTCTTTAGCCGCATCTTTCCCCTTATTCAGGATCAGAGAAGGGATCTCACCGGAGACACAGGCGGACAGTGCAATCAATCCTTCCGAATACTTCTCCAGAAGCTCATGGTCGATCCTGGGCTTATAGTAGAACCCTTCGGTGAATCCCGCCGAAACAAGACGGTTCAGGTTAATCAGTCCGATATCATTCTTCGCCAGAAGGACCAGGTGATAATAGTTTCTGTCCTCCACTTCTTTCATGAAGCGTCCCCGCGGAGCCACATAGACCTCACAGCCGATAATGGGATGGATCCCTTCATCGGTCATGGCTTTATAGAACTCGACGGTACCGTACATGACACCGTGATCCGTGATCGCGCACGCCGTCATGCCCAGTTCCTTAAGCCTGGCCGCCAGACGCTTGATGCGGATCGCTCCGTCAAGAAGACTATATTCCGTATGCAGATGCAGATGCACGAAACCCTGCTGTTTCTCTTCACTCATCTCTTCTTACCTCGTTTCGCTCACTTAAGGCAGGAGCGATTCCCATAAGCCAACCCTTTACTTACCGTCTCCGAGCTTGCCTCTTACCACGACAAGCAGATCACGAAGCCGTGCCGCTTCTTCGAAGGCAAGCTCCTTCGCAGCGGCTTTCATCTCCTTATCCAGCCGTGCCGCAAGCTTCTCCAGTTCTTTCCTCGACATATGCGTCTTCTTCTCGTTCACCAGATCCGACAGATCCTTCATGTCGATCTCTTCTTCCGAACTTACTTCTTCCATCGTATCCAGCATATCACGCACTTCCTTGGTGACGCTCTTCGGCGTGATGTGATGCTCTTCATTATAACGGATCTGGATCTCACGGCGGCGGTTCGTCTCCGATACAGCCTCGAACATGGAATCGGTAACATCATCCGCGTAGAAGATGACACGGCCGTTCACATTTCGCGCCGCACGGCCGATCATCTGGATCAGAGATCTCGTCGACCGCAGGAACCCTTCCTTATCTGCATCGAGGATCATCAGGAGAGACACTTCCGGAATGTCCAGTCCCTCACGCAGGAGGTTGATGCCGACCAGCACGTCGAAATCACCCTGCCGGAGCTCTCTTAAGATCTTCATGCGGTCCACCGTGTCGATATCCGAATGCAGATACTTGACCCGGATCTCTTCCTGCTTGAGGTATCCGGTAAGATCTTCCGACATCTTCTTCGTCAGCGTCAGGATCAGTGCACGCTCGCCCTTCTTCGTCGTCTCACGGATCTCGGTCAGAATATCTTCCATCTGCCCCTCCACAGGACGGATCGAGATCTCCGGATCCAGAAGGCCGGTCGGACGGATGATCTGCTCGACCGTCCGGCTGCTGTGTTCTGCCTCGTACTTCGAGGGTGTGGCGGACACGAAGATCGTCTGCCCCATCTTCTTCTCGAACTCCTCGAACTTCAGCGGCCGGTTGTCAAATGCGGAAGGCAGGCGGAATCCGTAATCCACAAGCGTCGTCTTTCTGGAGTGGTCTCCGTTATACATCGCACCGATCTGCGGTACGGTCACATGGGACTCATCGATCATCAGGAGATAATCCTCCGGCATGAAGTCCATGAGCGTATACGGCGGAGATCCCGGCTTGCGCTGGGTAAGATGCCTGGAGTAGTTCTCGATCCCTTTCACAAAGCCTGTCTCCGACAGCATCTCCAGATCGTATCTCGTTCTCTGCTCGAGCCGATACGCCTCGATCAGTTTCCCTGCTTCGCGAAGCTCTGAAAGACGCGCTTCCAGTTCTTCCTCAATGGTCACGATGGCTCGTTCCAGTTTCGCCTTCGTCGTCGCGTAATGAGATGCCGGGAAAATCACTGTATAATTCCGGTTCCATACGACCTTTCCCGTCAGATAGTGCACTTCCGAGATCTTCTCGATCTCGTCCCCGAAGAATGTGACGCGGGTCAGAAGCTCCTCGGAAGAGGGCGGGAAAATGTCCAGCGTATCGCCCTTCACGCGGAAGGCGCCACGCGTGATCTCATAGTCATTTCGCACGTACTGCAGATCGATCAGCTTGCGTATCACGGCCTCACGTGAAGTCACCATCCCCTGCCGGAGATTGATCATCAGGTCCTTATAGTCAGCCGGGTCGCCCAGTCCGTAGATACACGAAACAGACGCCACCACGATCACATCTCTTCTTTCCAGGAGCGAACTCGTGGCACTATGGCGCATCCGGTCGATCTCATCGTTGATGTCGCAATCCTTCTCGATAAATGTATCGGTCGAAGCGATATAGGCTTCCGGCTGGTAGTAGTCATAGTAGGAAACGAAGAATTCGACGGCATTCTCCGGGAAGAACGCCTTAAACTCCGCCGCCAGCTGGGCCGCCAGAGTCTTATTCGGCGCGATCACCAGTGTCGGGCGCTGTGTCTTCTCGATAATGTTCGCCATCGTGAATGTCTTACCGGAACCGGTCACGCCCAGAAGCGTCTGCGCCCGCATGCCGGACGCAAGGCCGTCCACCAGGCCTTCGATCGCCTGGGGCTGATCACCCGTCGGGACAAATGGGGAATGTATGACAAATCGGTTCTGCTGCTGTTCCATACTCACGACCATAACTTTCGAACATATTTTCGTTTGATTCAGTATAGCATAGATTCCGTGAAAGCGGAACCACCAATATGCATTTGATTCATGTGATTCTTCGTAAATAACGGAAAAAGCCTCCCGCGCCTCCCTCCGGGGAACATCCCCGGGAAACGGCGCGAGAAGGCTTCTTCTCTTTCATATATGTCATAGGCTCTCAGACCTGATCCACGACGAGGATCCTCTCGATCGGAACCCGGAATGTAAGCGAAAGGACCAGAAGATTGTCGATCGTCGGCATGCTGACTCCTCTCTGCCACTTGTAGATCGCCTGAGGCGTTGCAAATCCGAATATATCCTGAAGGTCTCTTACCGAAAGGCCCGCATCCTCACGGAGCCGAACGATGTTACTTCCTGTCTCTTCCATGTTGATGATTGGTAGCATAAGGCATTCCCCCTTTAAATTGAATAAATAATAAAAAAACCGCTTTTCCAGAAGGCTCGGAAAAGCGGTAACTGTCGTTCCTTACTAATTGTGAAACCCTTATATCTCATAGTGTCTCACAAGTGCTTTTCCTGTTTTCTGACCGTACATAATGACCATACCCTTTGTGTATTTGACACAGACATGGGTAATCTTATCGTTATGAATGGATTTCGTTGCTGTATAGTTCATTCTCATTTGTGAAACACTCCTTTCGTAAAATTTCGTTCAGTTTCTCTACTGATATTTGTACTTTACCACTCTTGTTTTCATTTGTCAGTATACCGGCAGTATAATTTTCCAACAAATTATCCGTACTTGACCATGTCAATCGTTATAGTACATGTACATATACGGCTCGATCTGGTTCTCTACGCATACGAATACGACTAACGTTCCGGAGCCCGCCGGCCCCACAATGACCCAGGAGACTGTCGTAGGATTCGGGATCAGCTTCTCCCCGGAAAACAGAGAATACTTCTCGATATTGTACTCGGAAAGACCGATCTCGTGATGGTTATCTCCGAGCTTGTCATGCATCACCTCGATCACTTCGTTCATGTGCTCGACCGTATCGATCCGGATCTTCGCCTCGAAGCCTTTTCTGTTGAACATCGATCCGTAGCCTACATACTTCTCGATCGTGCAGTAGCTGGGGACTTCGTATCCGGTCTTTCTCTTGATCACGCGCTTCTCCGAATCCAGGACTTTAAACACGATAAACACGATGGCCAGAACGGCCAGGACCGATACAAGAAGTATAGTGGTCTTTCTATTGTCTCTCATCAGGTATCCCTCCCGAAAAGTCTTCTCGCATTCTCCGTGGTGATCCGTGCCATCTCTTCCGCAGGGATCTCCTTCAGCCGCGCCATTTCTTCTACGACATACTTCACATAAGCAGGCTCATTCCTCTTCCCGCGCATCGGAACCGGTGCCATATACGGCGAATCCGTCTCCACCAGCAGCCGGTCCAGAGGACACATGCGGATCACATCCGGCGCCCGGCGTGCATTCTTAAACGTGATCGGCCCGTCGAATCCGAGATAGAAACCCATATCCAGAAGGACCTTCGCCGTCTCACAGGAACCGGAGAAACAGTGCATCACGCCCGGCACCTCACGGAGAAGTTTCTGCTTGTGAAGAGACCGCAGCATGAAGAGCATATCTTCACATGCATCTCTTTCATGGATCACGGCCGGCAGGTCATACCGGAAGGCAAGTCCCATCTGGTAAATAAACGCTACTGCCTCATATGCCGGTGAACAGTCGTCGTAATGGTAGTCCATACCGATCTCGCCGACTGCCACGATCCCGAGCTCCTCCTTATGCCGGAGCCAGTGCTCAAGCTGTATCTTCGCCTCTTCGTCGAAAGACGTCGCATCTTCCGGATGCACACCGACCATACAGGACAAATTCACGCCACAGTTCTTCTTCGCCTTCCGAAGTTCCAGCGCGATGCCGCTGTCTTCGATGGTGGAGCTCGCGAGCAGGATATGTGTCACGCCCGCTTCCTTCGCATGCAGAAGGACCTCATCAATATCCTCTTTATACTCTTCACGCCAGTTCAGATGTGCATGAGTATCGAAGATCTCCATCGGTCAGGACACCTCCGC
>JAEEIT010000157.1 GCA_016281535.1 Clostridia bacterium
CTCCTGCAATGGGGGAAAGGTTATCGAGACAGCGAGAGTGAACGGATATCAGGTTGTCCGCATCCGCGGGATCGCGGCCGCTGACATTGGCGATGCTTTCACAGTTTCTGTCTCTTGTGGTGGTAAGACGGGCACGGTCCGCTACAGTGTTCTGAATTATATTAGTAACGTTGTCAATGAAAATTATGAAAATGAGTTGCAATGTGTTGTAAAAGCGCTATACTTATACTATAAGGCAGCGAAGGCGTTTTCTGCCTAATGGGAGGATAGACTGTGAAAAGAGAAATGTATGAAGAATTAGAAGTAGAACTGATCCGCTTTGAGGCTATGGATGTAATTACGGGGAGTACGGGGAGTACGGACAACGAAGATGATGAGACACCGCTCGTTCCAGTTACAGCGAAGACGAATTAATTGTGAGTCGCACTTTGATTTAGGCGTTTTATAGATCCGTAATCTGATTGTTTCAGTGATTAGAATAAGGAGCGTCACAGCAGTAACTGTGACGCTCCTTTCATGTCTGTTTTCTTCTTTTCCTCTAAGATCCTGCAAGGACCTCGGCTCACTCGTCCTTGGCTTCGGATGATTCACCGGTATTCTCAGATGAACCGGAGGCAGCTGCTTGAGCCGCTGCAGCCTCCTTCATCTGGGCTGCTTTCTCCGCTGCCATAGCCTGCCTTCTTGCCTCCGCTGCGCGGGCCTCGCTCTTCCTTACGCCGCAGGAGCAAAGCCCGAGGAAATTCGGATTGACCTTTCCGCATGTGCATTTCCACTCGTTCGCTCCGGCCTGGCTGGGCTTTCTGGAGATGGGGCTGGTATCGCGGGAATTGCGGGGTGAGAAGCGGGAAGACGGGGATGTCTCCCGAACCGTGTAACTGGAGAAGGCATCCGCTGACCTCTTGAGCAGCAGCATCTGCCATACCACCATGATCAGGGCGGCGATCACTACGGCGATTTCAACCAGTGCGTAGAACGTTATGGTCATAAGTCCGATAAGTACCAGAATGACGCTGACGATCGGAGCCGCCAGACAGATAGCATAGAGTTTCAGAAATCTGTTCCATGAGATTTCGAGATCTCCGTCCACGGGGGCGATCCTTACTTCCATTTCCGGGACAAACAAGAAAATGGCAATCAGGGAGAATATGGCGTTGACAATCTTGCCGACAAGGGCGAGATCGCCTCCGGCTAACTCGAGAAGATCTCCTACCTCCGCTATAATGAAACAGATACCTGCTGAGCGGAAACGATCTTCTGCATGTGGCATGGCGATAATCAGGAAACCGAAGATAAAATTCAGTGCCGATGCGATGAGTACGATTATGGTTTGCGCACTGGAAGCGCCGGCCACCTGGCAGATCCCGTTGATGATACCGAGAATGACGGTACCGACCATGATATAAAACAGCTTCTGGGTGACCCATCCCATGTCGCGGTACTCTTGCTGCCGCTGCTCGAGCTGTTGTTTTCTCAGCTTCGCTTCATTCTCTGCTGTGTTCTGTGAAAAATACCCCATAATAAAAACCTCTTCTTTCTGATCGGATGCCGATCGATATTCCCTATGTGTATATAATATCAAGAAATACTAGGTGAGTAAAACATTTGTGACATGCGATATATGACCATATTTCTTCGTGACGCGGGAGATACGGTCGCGAAAGGGGTGTTTTACACATAGACTTAAGGGACGCCTCATTTTCGTGAGACGTCCCCTATACCCCTGCCTCCTCCATTTTGGAAAGACGATTGACTATTTAGCCGATAGGAATGGCCGGACCTACATATTCTTCCTCGGTTTCTCCCGTATTTGAGGTGAGAATGACATCTTCGGCATCGAAGCATATGATCTCCAGTTCCAGTTCTTCATAATTCGATTTCATGTATATGTTCCTCCTTAGATCTACTCGTATGTACTCAGCCATCCTGATTCAGATGCGCATAGTCCTGCAATTCTTCCCATGCCTTCGTGTTGATCCAGCGGTCCGGTGTGTGGCTGAGATATGCTTTACCGGGCTTTTTTCGTTGGATCAGACTATAGAAGGGCAAGCCGTACGTCGTATACAGATCGGTATACAGTTCTGTATTTCTTTCCAGATACGTGTCCGGATCGGAGAATTCATAGACCTTCATGCAGGACTTCGTCCATCTCCAGCAAAGGTGCGTACGGTTGACGGTATACTTGTGGCGTTCCGTATCACCGGCGGCGACTTCCAGAGCCTTATTCCAGAGGGCTTCGCACATCTGAAGATCTTCTTGTGGCATCTCGTTATGCGCGTCCATCTTCGTCGGATACACATTCGCAAACACGGCGGAAGTATAGCTGTCATAGGTCATGCAGTGTCCTCGCCAGTAGTACTTGCTTGCGTAACAATTAGGTCCGGCCTCGTGGCGCTTCGCCTGGGCCTCCATAAGGTCTATGGCCTGAAGGATGTACTGACCGGCTTCACCATAGAATTCGTAGACGAAGAACTTCATCTCTTTCTCCAGATCCGCATCCGGGTTTTCGAGGAAGACACCGGACAGATAGTTCCGCAGATCGCCGAATTCACTGTTCATGCTGTTATGGGCATCGTTGCTCTGCAGGTAGATCCCTTTGACACCGATATCTTTGTAGTACTTAATATCGTGAGGCATGGAATACAGATTCATGTAAGGACCTGCCGTGCATGCGAAGTTGATGTTGTAATCCCAGATCCAGAGCTGTCCGCCACCCTTGTTACAGAGGTTGGCCCAAGAGGTCAGGTAGGCGATATCTTCCTTCGCCCGCTGGCAGTGCTCCGCATCGTCGCAATTGTGTGCATAGCAGCGGTGGATCGCCGCATACCGGACGATGACATGATCGTCGACCGTGATATTTACCGGCGGCTTCAGGTTATAGGTATATGCCAGCATATCAATATAGACGTTGGTGTATCCGGCTGCCTTCACCTCGGCAGAGATCCGGTTGCAAAGATCGAGGTACAGCGCCGCATCGCACAGGCCCTGCTGATCGGTCGAAGCCTCGTGATCCTTACGGAACTGTGTGCAGTTACTGCACTGGCAGTAGGCATCGTTGTCTGCCTGAGACAGCGACAGGATCTGCATCGGTGCATTCGGATCATACTTCTCGCTCTCGAGGATCTCGAAGACATGCTCCCTGATCTTCTCGTATACTTCCGGATTCGTAAGGCAGAGTTGCTTCGTCTCACGGGATCCTTTCCACAGACTGAACCATTCAGGATGCGCGTCGAAATTGTCTTTCGTCACGTATTCGGCCATCAGGGTATGGGCCTGACCCGGCTGCAGATCGCCATACGCGCCGGGAGCAGCCTTACTTAAATACCACTTCTCATATCCCGGCTGGTCGCTGACGGTGAGGTTTACATAGAAACCGTTCAGGCCGTTGGCAAGAGAGTAGAGTCGGTTATCGCCCTTGTGGGTCTGACCGAATATCGTATCGACATCGCTGAAGATAAATGCACGTTCGTGCTCGAGGTCGATGGAAGAAGAGTACTTGAAGTGCTCCTGGTTCGTTCTGTATCCGTCTTCATACGAGAGCCAGAAGTAACCGCCGCAGATCGACAGGAACTTCATGGCCGCATCGATCGTCCCGCGACTGCCGTTTCCGAAAAGAGCGATACCGTTGTCGTAGGACTTGATCTTATAGGCATCCTCGGAAGAGTAGGCAAGTTCGCCGTGAGGACGGTTCGTGTTACCGACCGAGATCTCGAAGCCGTGGCTTCCCTGTGCTTCGGAATCGGAGATGACGGACGGCTCGTATCCGTCTTCCTCCAGGATGAAACGCTGAAGGAGGGCTGCCGCGTACTGGTCTTCTGCGGTCGCAGCCTGAGGGATCACGATCGTGGCCGTCGGCATATCTTCTGTATAGACACTGTTCTTGTAGGTGTGGATCGCCGAGAAATCCGGATCCGAAGGAACCTCGATATCTCCCACATCCGTGCCGGTTCCGCTGCCGGATCCTCCGCCGGAGGAGCTGCCGCCTTGTGTCGCGGTAAAGTATTCTTTCGCCGCATTTCCATAAACAAGCATCGCAATGGCCAGATCCTTCATGGCATCTGGGAAATCTCCATTCAGGATGGCGTTGACATAGGTCTCATAACTATACTGCAGCGTCGCGCTGATCACCGTATTATCGTACTTGAGCGTGAAGGTCAGGGGAGACGAGAAATACAGGGCCGAGAGCGAATTAAATGTGATATCGTACATGCCCGTAGAAGCGTTATACACGAATGCATCCGCACCCACTTTCACTGTTGCGGTTTTTCCCTTGACCGTAGTATAGCTCATCTGCGCATATACCTGATCGGCCGGTTCATAATCGGACTGTACAGAAATCACCAGATCGACGGTGTTCCGGAATACCAGCTTGACCGTTTTAAAGAAAACCACTGCATCGGGAAGCGCCGTATGCTTAAGGCTGGAACTGGTTGATTCGAGAGCAGGTGAGCCCAGCGCACGCTGCGCGTCAGTCAGATCTTTATTGGCCAGATTGTTGAGATTTCTCTGGAAGTGGGTCTGGGCGGCCGCACCATAGTTCAGCATGTCCACCATCAGAGTGCACAGTTTCTGATCCTCTTCTTTCGTACTGGAAGAATAGTAGGATAGAACCGCTTCCGCATATTGCTTGATACTGAAATCCGAAGCGTCGCACTGATAAGCCTGATTGCCGATATCTGCACAGAAAGAAGCCTTCACGGTGTTGCTCATCTCGGCGGCCGCGATGCCACGGAACACGAAACGGTAGTTGCCGGTGTCCGCGTCATAGGTGTAGTCCGTGATGACCGAGTCCTGCCAATTGAAGGATCCGCCGGCTCCTGTGAATTTCTGATAAGAGATACGAAGGCGTATGTTGGTGAAGTCACCGGGTGAGTTGATCTTACAGTAGTATACGAGACTCAGATCGTTCTGAAATGCACATGCCACGTTGAATGACACGTCCATGTCCTGCGTGGGTGCAGCCAGAACGGTACCGGAAACGGATGACATACTGAAAACGATGGCAATTGCCAGAATAAGGCCGATGAATCTACGGCTCCAGAAGGATAGTTTACGCACGGAAGAATACCTCCACCCAAGATTTCCTCGTGTTACCCCCAAAAACACGGCTACTATCCTCTCCACGCGCAATATATCATGACATTCATAGAAAAGCAATACTAAATTTTA
>JAEEIT010000158.1 GCA_016281535.1 Clostridia bacterium
CGTTCCATTCGCATAGTCTTTCGCCCAGAGCAGTTTTGCATCATCAATATCCGGATCAAAAAAGCGGCATTCTCCGTCCCGGATAAGATAACATCCATCTTTTAAGTCAAAAATCGCGATTCCATCCGGAGTAAGGACACTGTAAGAAAGATCCACATCCACATCGATCGTTCTGATCACTTCCAGATTCCGGTTCAAAAAATATATCGTTGTCTGATCATATATTACAATATCGTCGCCACAGACTTCGAATCCGCTACATGCTTCACCCCATTCGGCATTCTTCTGCTCTCCTGTATGAAGATCTTTAAGAAATACTTTCCTCGTCGATGAGTATGCGTCATATAAGCAAAGCATGGATTCTCCGTCCGAACAGAAACCATAAATCCACGATTGATCCGTATAACGCCTTTCCACGTGTCCGGAAAGCAGATCTGCCGAATAGATATATGTAGTTCCTGAATCTTGATCAAGAATAAAGATCCAGGCTTCATTCCCCTCGGGTGAGAAATAAACATAGGTCGATGAACGGACCTCAAGATCATCAGTTGGCAGATCCGTCGCAAGATCAAGCCGGCAGAGAACTTCCGATCCCCGATAAATCTTTACCTCATTTTCAGTTACAGACGCATACCCGTTTCCAAACGGATCAGTAATGATCTTCGCATCCTCTATGCCCAGATCCGTCTCGGTCGCGGACGAAAAATCGAAATAAGTATAGCTCTCGTTTTCTCCTTGATATACGAATCCACGTTCTCCATCAAAACCGGCATCTGCAAAATTCAGATCCTCATACATCAGCAGCATCTTGTCATTGGAAATATCCATAACAAATACTTTGCTGTCGAGACTTCTTACCATGACATATCCACCCATAGGAGAAACGTCAAACTGAGATACGGCACTTGGGCACCGGATCATATCATCGCTTGCTGCGTGATCCGAAAACTCATAGATCCCCATGGCATTGGAAAGAGCTCGTAAGGAATTCTCACTATAATCATCCGAACCTTCATCCGGAAGAACACTTCTTGCCGCGTATACAGCATCTTTTCTTCTTCCATCTCGAAGCAGGTTCTCCGAGACACCGGCCATAGAATCCGCATACTTCTGCTGTATGGTGTTTCTTTGTTCTTCGATCTCGTTCTTCTGAGCAGTGAGTTCATCCTGCTGTCTGGATATCTGCGTCTTTTGCTTAGAAATACGTACAATGAAAAATACACAGACGGCGATGATTGCAAGAAGAACACCGAAAGCTGCAAGCACGCGGTTTCTTGCCCGGTTATAGGCTTCTTTTCTGTGCCGCTGTGCAAGATCCTCATAAGATAGTCCCCTGATCCCCGCTACCAGACGGACCACTGCATTATCAGTCTTCGCTTTTCTTTCTTTGGACGAATCTCCTCTGCAGTCTGCTGCCAGAGGCTCTTTATATTGTCTGTATTTCTGAGGGTGTCCGTCCGGGCCCATCTGGAAAGCTTCTTCATAAAGCAGAACTTCAGGGAATGCCGTATCCGGTTCACCATCAGCCAATACTAAAAGGATATGTTTTCTGTCACTGAAACGAAGAAATGCTTCGATTTCTTTCATACACCAGACGGATTTCAGATACTCCGGGGAACATACGCAGATCAGATATTTCGATTCCCATAGGGCGGTTGCGATCGCATTCGACAGGTCATCGGCAACGGAAAGCTCGGTCTCATCACGGAACACACGAAGAGGTCTTTTCTTTCCGATCTTCTCAACGATCGTCTTCGGGAGACGGAAATTCTCCAGGTCTTTCTGAATTCTTTCCGCAATTTCAGCATCCGGCTGACAATGACGATAACTGATGAACGCATCGTACCGCATGTTCTTATCCATAGAAATCTCCCCAATTTACCCAAGTAAATACCCATCTCATTGTATCATTTGAGAAGAAAAATGCAACGAATCGTACGACCCGTTGCATTTGCCGTTTTTACATTCATCTGCCAAGGGTTCTCCCCTTACGCGATCAGAATCGGAAATCGCGGCTGTTGGAGTTCTTGATCTCCTCAATATGCTTACTGCAGATCTCGCGGACGTTGTCCTTCGGGATCTTCTGAAGTTCCTTCTCGATCAAAGCCCAGCCGACCTTCTTAGTTTCCTCGGAAGCATAGTCTACCAGGAACTCGGCCAGTGTCATCAGCGCATTCGGGTGGCAGCAATTGAGGATCTGCCCACTCTTACAAAGGCTCATGAAACGGTCGCCTGTACGGCCTTCTCGATAGCATGCGGTGCAGAAGGACGGCACATGATCGGTCTCCATCAGCCATCTGACGACTTCATCCAGGGTTCTCTGGTCGGAAACATCGAACTGCTCCGTATCGGTCGGACGCTCTTCTTCCGTATATCCACCAACGGATGTACGGCTCGCGCCACTGATCTGGGAAATACCCATTTTCAGGGCCTTCTCACGTACCTGCTGGCTCTCGCGGGTGGAAATGATCATACCTGTGTACGGTACTGCCAGACGGATGCAGGCAATGATCTTCTCAAAGGTCTGATCATCGATGCCGCCATCGAACTCGTTCGGATCGATGTCATCGGCGCGCTTTACACGCGGGACACTGATGGTATGCGGACCAACACCATGCACAGCCTCGAGATGCTCCGCATGCATGATCAAGCCGGCAAATTCATATTTATACAGTTCCAGTCCGAACAGCACGCCCAGTCCGACATCATCGATACCACCGTCCATGGCGCGGTCCATTGCTTCGGTGTGGTAATTATAGTCGTGCTTCGGTCCTGTCGGATGAAGCTTGAGGTAACTGTCCTTATGATAGGTCTCCTGGAAGAGGATATAGGTACCGATACCGGCCTCTTTCAGTTTTCTGTAGTTCTCAACTGTTGTCGCCGCGATATTTACATTCACACGACGGATATCACCATTCTTGTGATGTACGCTGTAGATCGTCTTGATGCACTCGAGGATATACTCGATCGGGTTATTCTTCGGATCCTCACCGGCCTCGATCGCCAGTCTCTTATGTCCCATATCCTGAAGAGCGATAACTTCCTGACGGATCTCTTCCTGCGTAAGCTTCTTTCTCGGGATCGTCTTATTCTTCGCATGATACGGGCAGTACAGGCAGCCATTGATGCAGTAATTGGAGAGATAAAGCGGCGCGAAAAGCACAATACGGTTTCCGTAGTAAGCCTGCTTGATCTCTTCTGCGATCTCGAACATTTTCTTGATGCGCTCCGGATCTTCACAGGCCAGCAGCACAGACGCCTCCCTGTGGGTCAGAGCCGTTCCGTGCTCCGCTGCCTGAAGATTACCCGGGCGAGCCTTCTCAAGGATCGCATCGATCAGTTCGAAATTATTCTTA
>JAEEIT010000159.1 GCA_016281535.1 Clostridia bacterium
TACGGCTATGAAACACCGGAAAGCTTTACCAAAGCCTTCACAAGGTTTCACGGTATCGCACCGAAGACAGCCAGAGAAGAATCCGGAAAACTGGTGCTTTTTAATCCGCTTACGATTACTTTATCTGGGAATGGTGGTAAGAGTATGGATTACCGTATCGTTCAAACAAAAGAAAAGAAGTTTATCGCGCTGGTAAGAGAGTTCAGCAACGGAATCATCAACGATGAAGCCAACCACGAAGTGGCGGATTTCTGGGGCGAGGTCAACAGCAATCAGATGCTCTCTCCGATCTGGATGCTGCGTGAAGATGGGAAGCGCGACCTCTATGGTCTTTGCTCTCCGACGACAGAAGGAAGAGACACCTTCGATTACGGCATCGGCATCATCATCGATGAGGACACGAAAGAGTTTGACCAGGCGGATCTGGAGAAGAAGGGCTTCCGTATCTGGGACGTTACCCCGGGCACGTATGTGGTCTTCGACTGCGTCGGAGAAGACGGCGACTGCATCGCGCAGACCTGGGTGAAGTTCTATAAGGAATTCCTGCCGCAGATGGGCTACGAGGCATCGGAACAGACGGACTACGAGCTGTACTTCGACGGTACCCGTCCGGAGGTCTTCTGCGAACTGTGGATCCCGATCAAGAAGAAGTAACAGGCTAACTCAGATTGTTCTTAGCAAAGGATCCTGAAAGCTTGAAAGATAGCTTTCGGGATCTTTTTTGAGAATGAAGAGGATAATCTCTTGACGCACGAAAGGTAACATGTTACATTGTTTCTGACAAAGGTAACGTGTTACCTTTGTCGTGTGGGATTCTATGATAAGGAGCGAGCACTATGGACTACGATATGATGATGAATAACAGCAGTGTGGAATTCGGGAATATACCGCCGCAGGCTTTCCTTCTGGGACTGCTGAGTGCTTTTGACAACCGGTTCCAGGCAAGCGCGGACAAGTTCTTTTCGCAAATCACCTGGAAGCAGTTCTTCGCCATTATATGCATCAATATCTGTAAGGAAAGTCCGACGATCAATGAACTTTCCGATGTTATGGGAAGCTCTCACCAGAACGTCAAGCAGATCCTTCTGAAGCTGGAGAGCAAGGGCTTCGTCGAGATGGTCCCGGATGAAAACGATAAGAGGAAGCAGCGGATCCGGCTGACGAAAACGTGTCAGAGATTCTGTAAGAAAAACGATGCGGAGAGCCAGCGGATCATCGGGAAGATTTTCGAAGGAATCGACGAAAAGAAAATCGCAACAACGATCCAGACGATCATGAAAATGGAAAGGAATATCAGTGAATTATGAAAGCTTTAGTTATCTATACATCGCAGACAGGTTTTACGAAGAAATACGCGGAGTGGATCGCCAAAAGACTTCAGGCGGATCTTCTGGATGTGCGCGATGCGAAGAAGAAAAAGAAAGATGAATTTGATCAGTATGATGCCATCATTTACGGTGGCTGGGTAATGGCCGGAAAAGTGACACAGTCGAAGTGGTTCCTGACAAAAGCACCTGCCTGGAAAGGAAAGAAGCTGGCGGTGTACGTCGTCGGCGCAAGTCCGATGGAAGCTCCGGATGTTGAGGCCAGCATGAAGAAGGTCCTTACGGATGAGCAGAGAGGGTATATACGGGCCTTCTACTGCCAGGGCGGTCTTGACTATGACAAGATGAATAAGCCGTCGAAAATGGCGATGAAGATGCTAATTTCCATTCTGAATAAGAAAAAGGATCCGACGGAAAAGGATAAAGCGATGGTGGAAATGATCTCCCATTCCTACGATATTTCGGACGAGAAATATATTGAGCCGATCGTGGAATATGTGATAGGATGATCCGGTAGAAAGAATTACACTATCCGATGTGACGAATAAAGGAGAAGAAAATGGCAACAAGAACAATTGTCGTTGTTCCCTATGATTCTGCCTGGGAGCAGGATTTTCTGAAGATAAAGGCGGAGCTTGAAGAGGCCCTCGGGGATCTGGCGCTTCGGATCGAGCATGTCGGAAGTACTTCGGTAAAGGGACTATCCGCCAAGCCGATCATCGATATCGATGTGGTGATCGAGGACGAATCCGTGTTTCCTTCTGTGGTGGAATCTCTTTCGAAAATCGGTTATTACCACGAAGGAAACAAGGATATCCCCGGGCGGGAAGTATTCGGATATGAAGGAAAAGAACACCTCCGGAATCACCACATGTATGTCTGCTGCAAGGATGCATCGGAACTGAAGCGGCATGTTTCTTTCCGGGATTATCTTAGGGCTCATCCGGAGGCGGTCGCCGAATACAGCCGCATAAAGGAAGAGGGAGCAGTGCTTTTCCCGCATGATATCGATCAATATATCCAGCATAAGACGCCTTTTATCGAAGGGATCTATAAGCAGATCGGTCTTTTATGATAGCCCGGATCTTCGGAATATGCCGTCCCGGAATCATCAGCAGAAGAGAGGAAGCACTTGCTTCTCGATGAACTCCACGCGGTCAAAGATACGGGGTTTGAACGTACCTGTCATGCCGACAGATACGTTTTTCTCTTTGTTGACGTAGATGATGTTCCCGCAGTCGCCGATGGCGGCGTGGATCTTCCTGCCGTCATATGGCGTGTACCACAAGTAGCCGTAGTTCATGTTGCCGAAACGCTCGCCGAGCTTGAGGTGGGATGCGGTCATGTCCTGTAGATACTGTTTCGAGATGATCCTTTTCCCGTCGTATTCGCCGTCGTTTATGAGAAGTTCGCCGATCCGTGCCAGATCTTTTGCCGAAGTGCAGAGTCCCCAGCCGGCAGTGACGGCGCCCTTGGGATCGGAGTACCACTCGTTCTTTCGGGGATTCTTATTCATGAGGAAATCGAACTGGTCTTCTTTCGATGAATCGCCGTGAGGGATTCGCGCGGGAAGACCGAGGGGAAGGAAGAGCGTTCGGTTCGCGAAATCAATACACTTCTCGCCGGTGGCATGCTCGATGATCCCTCCAAGGATCTGGATGCCGAGAGTGGCGTACTTAAACTCACCGGTGATGCCTTTCCTGCCTCCGAGAAAGTCCAGTACGGTCAAGGTCCAGTCCTGGGAAGTACAGACCTTCTTCCAGGGCTCCGACTGGTACTTATAGGGTGCGGTCATCGTGAGGAGATGACGGACCGTGACCTCGTAGATCGTCTTCTCGCCGCGCTTGACTTCGTAGTCCGGAAAGAAATCCATGACCTTCTGATCTACGCTCTTAATATATCCCTGATCGATGGCGATCCCGGCAAGAAGGCCCATGACGCCCTTGGTCACGGAGTTAACATTCATGGCATCCTCCGTTGTAAAGCCGCGCCAGTTATCTTCGTAGACGGTCTTTCCGTCCTTTATGGCATAGATCTGGCAGATGTTGCTCTCGTTTCCTGTGCTTGTTTCTATGAAGTTGTGAAGCTGTTTCTGGTTCATTCTGATTGCCTCGTTTGATGTAGGATTTGGACGTCCTGATAAAGAGGCTAATATGATTAAAAATTCTTTTCAAGTACTTTTTTCGGAAAACTTCTATGCATTTTCCAGAAAGGATTCAACTGTTGATATAATCACTTCGTTTGTGCCTTGTTATATAATTGAAGAAGAAATCTCGATCGGAGGCAGGACCATGAAGGAATGGAACTATGAAGGTAAGGTTTTTCTTGTGACCGGCGCTTCGTCCGGTATCGGCAGAAGCTGTGTGGAGCAACTGATCCGATCCGGGGCGAACGTCGTCGGTATCGATGCCAAAGAAAGTGACCTGAAAGATCCTCTCTACATGCACTACGAAGCCAGCGTCACAGACGATGAAGAGATCGCCCGTGTGGTAAGTGAAGTCGAGAACAAGTTCGGGAGGATCGACGGACTTGTCAATGCTGCAGGGATCTGGGGAAATAGTAAGCCTTTCTATGAGATCGAGAAATCTGACTGGGAGAAGATCCTGTCGGTGAATCTGACCGGTACGTATATCGTGTCAAAATATGCCGCGAAAGTAATGATCCCGAAGAAGCAGGGCAAGATCGTAAATATCAGCTGCCTGCGTGCAGGGATCTTCCGGAATAACATGACCGACTATGCCGCATCGAAGGGCGGTATCGTGGCCCTGACTTCGGCGATGGCACTGGATCTGGCGCCTTTCCATATTCAGGTAAATTCTGTCGCGCCGGGCTTTACCTATACCGGCATGACGAAGAACTCTTTCGATAACGAAGAGGTCAGAAAGCAGTCCGAAGCCCTCATCCCGGAGGGAAGACTCGGGCAGCCGGAGGATATCTCCAATGTCGTGATGTTCCTTCTGTCGGATCTTGCGGACTACATGACCGGCACGAATGTCTATGCGGATGGCGGATACCATATCCAGAAGTAAAATCACAGGATCAAGGAAAGAGAAGAATATGAAGTACGTCATCATGTCGGGAAAGTTCGAGACGGGAAACGAAGAGCAGCAGAAGGGATATGAGATGCTCTTCGGGGCGGAGAATATCCAATATTTCTTCGACCTGTATTTCCACTGGTATAATCTCGTTCATGAGATGGGGCACTGCATCGTGGAGAAGCAGGGCGCGAAGTTCTCGAAAGTGGATGAGGAGATGTATGTGAATTCTCTGGCGGTTTCGTACTACCGGTATGTGGGCGAGGAGACTCGTCTTCAGGAATTGAAGGAGCGCCTCGGGAAGATCCTCTCGCAAATTCCGTCTCCGGTTCCGGAGGGGGAATCTTTCACGGGATTCTATGAAAAGATCTGGAATACCGAGCAAATTAACAATGTTATGATCTATGGTTATTTCCAGCTGAGATCCGTACTGGAGGCGCTGAAGAAGGAGAAAAACCTGGACGAGGTCCTAAAGAAGATCGGCGTGAAGATGAAGGCACTGGAAGAACCCGAGAAGTGCGGGGCGGAGATCAAAGCAGACAACGCAGGTGCTTTTGTAGAAGAAGCCAGGAAAAATCTTATTTCGATGGGCGTGGACGTGCCGGAAATCCGTCTGGAGCTTGTCGATAATCCGATGATCCAGTGCGCGCGGGAGACGGAATGAACAGTTGAGTAAAGAGGTACAGGATATGCCGGAAACATCGGATAGAGAAAAAGAGAATCTCTTGAGAAAAAGAGGCCTTCTTGCGGGCATGCTGATCCTCTGTATGGCCGTTCTGCTTGCTGCCGGATGTAAGAAGAAGGACATCCCGGAATCAAGTACTACGCTTGCGGAAAGCGATGTGAGTACGGGCGAACTTTCTGGCGGAGACGGTTCTTCAGAAACGTCTGAAAAGCAGCCGATGAGTCCGGAGGAGATCGCCGAGAAAGCCTATGCGGTACGATGGTTCGACTATTTCAGCCTGGATCAGGTGATCCCGTGGGAAGTAAGCGAAGAGATACGGATCGAGGAATATCCGGAAGTGCTTTTTCAGTGGACGAATAAGGCGGAGGATGTAGGAAGCGTGATTTATGCCGTTACAGATCAGGAAACGGTGGAGCTATACAGGGGCTCGCCGATCTGGAGCGTGTATTTCTGCGATCTGACCGGAGACGCAAAACCTGAGCTTTGTTCGACTGTGTCGTTCGGATCCGGGATCATTGACTATCATATTATTGTGTATGATTTTGTTACGAAGACAAGCTATACGCTTAAGGACCGCATGACTTTTGACTTCATTCTTCGTGCGGATAAGGGTAAAATGTATGTTGAGAAATATGAGTATCCTATACAGATCAACAATGAGCCGGTGGAAACGGGATTGCTGGTCATAAAGGATGGGGAACTGGTATTTGTTGATGCGTGACGGTCTGATGGGGCGGACTTTCTTGTGACTGTGGGGTTGGAAAATGGCAAGTATGGATGTATACGCGATATGTGATGCAGTGGAGAAGGCGTTCAGCTTTCTGACTCAATATGGGTATTCCTTCTTCTGGGCAAGTGATCTTCCGATATTCCTTTTTAAGGGAGAGGCGAATGACGTGCAGATAGCGGTCAACACCTATGAGGGCCAGGTCGACTGCGAGCTTCTATATAGCGGGGAGAAGATCCGTTTCACGAGGATTTCGGAAAAGGCGGGGCTGAGCGGTCTTCGTTTCGGCTGGCAGTTTCACGATTTTGATTCGCTGGAGAAAGGGCTTCCGGTTCTCGCAGAGTCTCTTCAGGAATTGATCCGTGCGTATGATTATTCGAAAGAAGAGAATGTTGAGGCTCTGTATGAAGAGGCGAAGAAAGCGCGGGATCCGGCCACGGTGCAGATGGGTGTGGATGTGCGTCAGGCCGATACGTTCTGGCAGAGCCACGATTATCAGAAGGTGCGGGATCTTCTTAAGAAGTGGGAGGGGAGCCTTCCGGAGCGGGAAGAGAAGCGCCTGAAGTTCACGGAGGGGAAAGCAGGGGCGGATGGCGGAAAATACGGCTATTTGCTCATGGAGAAATCTCTGGAGAATCGTGTGTGGGGGACGATCGAAAATGTATATAAGTTTGTCCCGAATTGCACGGCTGTTCCTTACGAATGGATAAGGCTTCCATCGCCATCGAGAGTATATCAGCTGGACTTTTCCGCTACCGGAGAGCACTGGAACCGCATCGTGAATTCACTGTTTATTCAGTTGGGATGTACGGAACTATATGCCATGGACTGGCAGCATGACTGCTTCGTTTTCTCACCTCAGGATTACTGGAAAATAGTGAAGGAGTATCACGATGAGGAAAGAGACTGTCATGTGTATTTTCCTGAGTACTATCCCGATGGAGATTACCATATTTTTATCGATACGAAGGGGAAATTCGGTCTGTTCGGGCATCCGTGGCTGAAGCAGATTGCTGTCTTTGGAGAAGAACTGATCGGCCGTATCGATAAGCATGCTGAGGCCCTTGGACTGAGTCCTGTTTCCGACGCCGAGAGACCTGAAATGACAAATGAGATGCGCGCGGAGGCGCTGGCCAAAGAACTGGGTTTTGATTTTGAAAAGATCGATAAGGGCCGGATCATCGATCTGATCGAGAAGGAACTTGCGGACTTTCAGGAAGGAAGTTCGGAGTATATCCGTCTTCTGTGCGGATATTTGTACTGCCTGGGGGACCGGTCGGATATCGATCTTCTCAAGAAGGTGAAGTACGGCATCAATTTCGATGTCGGATGCATGATCGATCAGGAGTGGATCGACAGCCTGGAAAACGGCGGTGTGCGGGATGAGAGAACAAGGTCCCGGGACGAGCTTATTGCGGACTTTGTGCAGTATTATTCCGGGACGGCCTCATCACAATAGGCCGGTGCTTCTCGCGCCGAAAAACTCTATGATCAGGGCATTCACTTCATGTGCTTTTTCATGATTGATTCCATGCCCGGCATCTTCCATGAATTCGACGCGCAGCGGATATCGCTTCAGTTCTTCTTCCAGCTGTGCGCCACCAAGCATGATAAACGGATCTTTCTTTCCTACGATGCAGAGCAGCCGGTCGGAAAGGGAGAATATCTCTTCTTCGGTGAATCCGAGCACCTTGTGATTCATCATGGCACTTCTCCGGAATCCGGTCATGAGCTGCTTGAAATGCTGAAATACGATCTCGTTATCTGTAAAAGCACTGTAATGGCTGCCGGTCATCTTGCGGATCAGTTTCCTCACATTCTTGTCAGTCGGAAACAGCGCTTCGGGAAGGAAGACTTTCATCATCGCCTTCATGGCGGCCTTTTTGCCGCTGCCGGAAGTTTTCACGGGAACGCCGGCCATGCTTACGCCCTTGATCACGCGCTTGGGATGCTGGATCATGTACATCTGAGTCAGATACGCGCCGTTGGAGACCCCGGCCATAAAGACCTTATCCAGCCCCAGTTTATCCAGGATCTCGGTGATCCAGACGGCATCATCAAATGACTTATCGTACCCTTCGCCGGGCACACTTTTGCCGGGTCCGCCGATCGTATCTACGGCAAAAATATGGAAGTGCCGTCCCAGCTCCTCGGCATTATAGACCCACATAAGTGCGGCATCATCTCCCACACCGTGAAAGAGCACCAGCGGAGGTTTGTTTCTGTCTCCCGTCTCGATCACGTGTGTGGTTCCGTATTGCCCGGAAATATCCCGTTCTTCGATATCGGTTCCCCACATCTTGAGAAGCGCATCGTAGCTTTCGCGAATGGCTTTTTCTGCCTTCGTATTTTTATATACTTTCGTCTGACTCATATTCTGATTTCCTTTGGCTTATACTCGGATCTCCTTGTAAAAAGCACTGATATTCCGGGCGATTTCGGAGCATCCTTCGAGGATCCCCTGATCTATGTCAGAGTTCCCAAGAACATGCCTGTCAAAGACCGTCGTAATGATTCCCAGATACTCTTGGGCCAGAAGATCCGCCGGCATATCTTTTATCAGTTTTCGCTCGGCCATCTGGCGGAAAACCTTATTGCATTGTTCCAAGGGCATCTCGTACATGATCTTCAGGTACTTATCATTGGCGATGGGATCCGACATGCGCTCGATACTTAACATGCAGATCAGTCTGCGGATATTCTTGTCGCAATAATAATGCGCGAAGAATCCCTGTGCTACGCCTGCCATCTCTTTCGTGGAGACCTTCTTCGCAATGGAGAAAGCTGAATCGAAACGCTCGCGCATACTGTCGACCAGCTGATCTACCTGCTGATAGAGATACGTCAGGATCGCTTCCTTGTTCTTGAAATGGTAGTAGAGCGCGCTCTCTTTCAGGTTCAGTGCGCCGCAGATATCTCGTACGGACACAGCCGAGAAACCGCGCTTCGAGAAGAGATCCAGGGATACATCGATCAGGTTTTCTTTGTTGTTCATATACGCATCACTCACTTACTTAACGATCGTTAAGTAGAGGATAGCACAGAAGAATCAAGGTTGCAACAGCCGTATAGATAAAAAAACTGACTATTCAGGCTAACCGCTTCAGGTATGCGTCGATGGTGTACCGGATATCTTCCAGTGAGTCTTTCATGCCACGGTCGACCCATTTGAATATCACATTCCAGATGGCGCCGATATTAAATGCGATCAGGTAGTCGGAATCTAATCCGGACATCAACTTGGCAAAAGGATTCCGGCTCATGTCTGACTTTCTACTGTGTTCAGGAAGGACCTCGTTCAGTTTCAGAAGAAGA
>JAEEIT010000020.1 GCA_016281535.1 Clostridia bacterium
GCCAGCATGGTTGCCAGACCATCGCCGAGGAGGGTTCTGTGAAGACCCGGATCTTCGATGAAGTTTCTGTTTGTTGTAGAAGAGATCGCGGAGATATCACCGATATGCTCGACCATCGTTGCCAGCGCGATCGGCATGATCGTGATCAGCGCATTAGTGATCTTCGAGCCGTCCGGAGAACGGAATACTTCGAAAACGGTATCTTCCATCTTGAACGGAAGACCGATCCATGCGGCTTCTTTTACCGCATCGAAACTGACTTCACCTAAGAAGCAGGCGGCGATATAGGAAACGATGACACCGAGAAGGATCGGTATGATCTTGATCATGCCTTTACCATAGATGCTGCAGACGATAACGACCAGGATCGCCAGAAGAGCGACTACCCAGTTTTTCTGGCAGCTGTCGATCGCCGAAGAAGAGAGCGTAAGACCGATTGCGATGATGATCGGGCCGGTTACGATCGGCGGGAAGAAACGCATGACCTTCTTCTGTCCGAAGGCCTTGATGAGTGCCGCCAGGACCAGATAGAGTGCACCGGCACCCAGTACACCTAAGCATGCATAAGGCAGAAGTTCCGGATGAAGGGTCTCGACCTTCTCTCCATTGACGATTTCCGTGGTCCAGGCGATCGCCTTGTAGCCTCCGATAAATGCGAAGGAAGAACCCAGGAAAGCAGGAACCTTACCCTTTGTCAGAAAATGGAACAGTAATGTACCTAAGCCTGCAAACAGAAGTGTTGCAGATACAGAAAGGCCGGTCAGAGCCGGCACGAGGACCGTCGCACCGAACATCGCAAACATATGCTGAAATCCGAGGACGAACATCTTTGGATATCCGAGCGTTTTCGCGTCGTATACCGCTTCTTTGTTGTCTCCCATAAAACACCCTCCTTGTGAGATTTACCTTGTAAATCATTGTAGCACTCTTGCGAAAAGAAATGGGAGGGACGAAGCATTTTTTCGGGAGATTTTTCTCACGATTCGGAATATCCGTTCGTCTGCAAAAAGGTCTCCACTTCGGCAATGGTTTTTTCGCACAGCGCTTCAGTTTCGGCTTCGACGAATATGCGGTTTTCATAGGGGATCCCGGCAAAGCGGAACCGGAGCTTCCCTGTTTTTCCGAGTCTTTCATCCAGGTCTTTTACCAGCTCGAGGAAGGCTTCATCCTGTTTGAGTTTATCCACACTGAATATCGTGATCTTTTTCGCGATGCACGGCATGTAGTAATCCGGGGCTTCGATCGAGTCATACCAGACGAATTCCACATAGCGCACCTGATCCATGTCGATATTCGGGAGAAGTGCTTGGAACCGCGGTCTGTATTTTTCTTTTTCCGACTTCGTGAGTGCACGCATCTCCCCATATGAATCCTTGTCGGTCACTTCACACTTCAGCACATAGTCGAAGAAAGGCCGTATCGTCGGCGCCACATGAAATCCCAGATCTTCAAAGGGCGACGCGAACTTGTCCGCATGTTCTTCCTCAAACTTCCGCGGATCCTCCACGCCCACAAGTGAACATGGGATTCGAAGTACGATTTCAAACAGTCTTGCCGACATATCTTCACCTCATTTCTTCCAAAACAGGAAACCCTTTCCTTCTTTTCCGAATTCCACACCTGTATTTGCCGACACAAACTTCTTACAATCCTCTTCATCCAGACGTATCTTCAGAGGATAAAGATCATCAGAAGACGGACCCTTTTCCCAGTCCCAATCCAGAAGATACATCTCCTGATTCAAAAGCAGATATCTGCCATCTTCGCTCATGCAGACATCCTCTCTACGGGCAGGAAGTTTCCATTCCTTGATCATCTTTCCGGTACTTTCATCAATAAAACAAAGAACATTATCCGACCCGGCATACGAGTATTTACGGACCACTTTGATCCGGTCTTTCCAAAGGAGATATCCTCCCGGATGGAAAACCTTTGTCTTGGTTCCTTTCGGTGCACCCTTGGGCTGAGTGTTCAGTTCCAGTCTCAGGACCGATACGCCTTTACCTATACTTTTCACCTTTGTCGTTTCCAGATCGATTTCATACATGATGAAATTTTCAGCGATCTTTTTCTTGTTGTGGATCTTGTACTTGAAATCATGATCACATTTCTTGTTGGAAAAATCCTCACTTCTTTTTCTCGTAATATACTCCGGCTTGGCTATGGCATACACATCATCAGTGGTTACAAGAATGGCTTTCTTTTCTCCACGCAGGACCTGAAAATATGCCGTCTGCCCGGGAAGCGAGATCGAATATTCATATTCTCCTGTAAAGCGGTTGTAGATATCCAGTTCCTGCTTGTCGGGAACGAATACCTGATCCATTCTTCTGCTCATTTCCGGCTCGAGTATACCCACCTCTTTCAATGTTCCGCAAGCCTTCTCTTTTCTTTTGATCTCATACTTCCACTTCTCACCCTGAATTGTATCCCCGGACTTCTTGTGGTCTTTGTTTTCCACCTTATAGGCGTAGGAAGAAGAAATATTGATCGGATAGATAGCATGGATAATCTTGGGAAGAGCTATGGCACTCATCTTTGCACTGATTGATGCAACCTCATCCAGATGTCCGTCAGAGGCATTGGCCCGAAGATCCATAAGAAGGGCATTCGCTCCTTCAAAATCTTTCTTTTCAATTAACTTGTCCATCTTGGCAGACGCTTCTGCATAATAGTCTTTTTCTCTTTGTATTTCTTCTTCCGTCTGAAAATGTGCCAGCACATAGGGCGCCCTGTATTCCGAGTGATTGGAGATCGCTTCCTTGATCTCTTCAACATAAGGTTTTGCGGATTCGGGTATGTTTTCTCCCCAATCAGAAAGGATCTTTTCTGCTTTCTCTGTTTCCCCGTCATGCATGAGGAGAAGCGGCCAGTATGGCTCACTCTTCTTATCCTCCAAAAAGATTTTCTTCTCAAAGGATGCTGTCTTTTCTCTTCCTAAAATCAGGCGATTAAACTTTGCCGGGTTTTCTCCGAACCAAAGCATATGGGATGCCCGCTCAAGAAGAGCCGAAGCCTGCTTCTCCCTGCCCAGCACAAGGAAACTCAGCGCGCGGTTATTGAGGCTCAGTGGAGAATTCCACTGTGCTTCCGGCTCTGGTCTTTTGTATTCTATTCCGAGGGATTCTTTATACATGGGAAGAAGAATATTGTCCCTTAGCATTCCGTCGTCTTCCCATTCATAAAGGCTGTGTTTGATTGCAGCCCAAAGCGGTCCGGGCATGGCTACTTTCGCCTGCTCCAGATATTCCCTCCAGTGCTCCGCCACTTCACTTCCTTCTTTCCACATCCGTTTCCCCAGATACATCTCCAGAACAGTCACTGCCCAGGCATATGCATCCATCCAGTCTGCCGGCTTCTTTCCTTCCGCCTGTTCTTTGGGACAATACTCGAGGGTATACCCGGAAAACTTGATTGTCTCCTCTTCAGCAAACTGACTCCATGCCTGTGCCAGACCAAAGTCCGCCACCTTCGCTTCCCATTTGGGTGTAAGAAGAATGTTACCGGGCTTCACATCCTGATGGATCAGACCGTGATCGTGAGAATAACAGATGCCTCTTGCCATCTGAATGGCAATATCGAAAAGCCTTTTCTCAACTTCCACAACTGTTCCTTCGTAAAGAGAACCATCTGAAATGCGATCCTTGAGGCTTCCGCCGTCCATCCACTCCGAGAAGATCGTCGGCACTCCGCCGATTTCACGGACGTAGTAGCAGGACACAATATTCGGATGCAATCCAAGATTGATCCAGTTCTCACATTCCTTGATAAATGCTTCTTTTCTCTTTTCGCTTCCTTCGGCGAAGAACCGGGGCTGCGGACGCTTCATGGCCAGATCGGTGTTCCAGTCTTTGTGATAGACTTTCCAGACACTACCCATACCTCCGGAGATCGCATCGGATGTGACCTCATAGGTGCCGATGATAGAATCACCCTTTTTGATCTGTTCATTACTTATGCTTTCCTGTTTTTGCGAGCGCGCCTCTTCCAGTGCCGCATAAGATATCGACATCTCCTCCTGCAGATCATCTCTGCTGATGGATAAACTGATGCTTTCCAAATCACTCATTCGTCCTTGCCTCCTGATGTTTCTCTATACTTTCTTCTTTTGTCATAGAACGCTTTCAGTTCTTTGTCGGAAATAGCATGTGCGCCTCTTGCCACAGCCATGGTGAAACTGATATCTTCATTGGTCAGTTTATAATCGGGCATCGGACTTTTGTCTTTAAGAAAATAACTTTCCAACTTCAGTTCCTGTGCGATCTCGATTTCTTTCTCCGAAAGCGTATATTTCTTAAGAAGCCTCGTATTCAGACACTGATGCGTCCGGAGATTACATATATCCGTATTCTCGATACTACTTTTCCGGATCCGGTCATTCGCATCCGGAAAGAAACGGAGCATCAGGTCATGGGAAGGTTTCGGCGGTCTTTCCCCTTTTCCCATATCCGGGGCAAACCCCATCTTGAGAAGTTTTTCCTGGAGCAGAGCGGTAAAGCGGTCATCTTTCGGATCACAATTCAGCACATCTTCTCTGTCACTCGTCACCGGTTCTTCCGGTGAACTGTCCACACGGATCTGGAGCACCCTCTTGTTGAGAAGATTCGCGAATTCCTCCTCGCAACGGTTCAGCGGACGTTGTCTTACCCCCATATCCGTGAGTCTTACTACAAGTACGCTGCCCTCCAGTTCATCTGAAATCTCCCCGTTCCAGACCGTCCCCAGAGCGTTCCTGTCAAACCAGATTGGATAGCCCAGGTCAAAGAGTACTTTTACTACAATCTTTGCCTGATTGAATTGTTCCTGCTGATAGGACACATAGATATAAGGCCGGTCCATCGGGTAGATCAGGACAAGACCCCATTCATCCTCCATGTCTCTTACTGCATCGTCAAAAATGCTGCCCACATTCTTCCTTTCCGTGCAAAGAAGATCCTCACTGAACCGGGATCAATAATCGTTTTCTTAGAAAGATTCCCACGAAGAATCCTGTTTCTTCAGCATCTCCTCCGCCTTTTTCTTTGCCGTTTTTGCATTCGCCGTCAGGATCATCGCACGCGCAAGACGTTCACCGCCTACCTTTTCTTTCTGCAGTTTTTGAACCAGCTGTTCTGTTGCAAAAGAACCGGAAGTAAGAACAAAGGATACGGCCTTAACATCTTCCATAGACAAGGAATCTTTTTCCACATTCTTCTTGACCTGTTGCAGCTGTCCGTATGTATAATTGCCCGTACAGCGCGCATTCTCCAAAGCTGAACCTTTGAGGCCCTGCTGGATCGGCGCCTGCATGACCAGGTCGAGCAGATTGTTCAATGCCGCCTTTTCTCCCGGAGTGAACGAGGCCAGCGAATACTTGCCTCCGTTTCCGCTCTTGTCTTTTTTCTTACCAAATAAACCCATAATCCTTTCCTCCTTAAACCTGTATATTGTTTTTGTTATACATCCCATTTCCAGACTAATTCATAAGCCTGCTTCTCTTTGCCGCCCGACGCAATCAGCAGATTGTCCGAAGCCGCAAAATATAACTTCGTCACGGTAAAGGGAACGTGGACAGAGACTTCGCGGATGACCTTACTTTGCAGATCACGGATCTTAATGTTCTCTCCGCCCGCCTCACTATAGGCCAGCCAGCGCCCGCCCTCAGCCAGTTCTGAAGCACTTATCCCTTTTCCGGTAAGACTTCTTACCAGTGAATGGGTATCCGCCACATTCCATTCTCCCGTTTCCCAGGAAACCAGGCTGTACTCTTTAGACAAAGAATACATTCTTTTTCCTTCCGGCGAGAAAAACAGAAACTCCGCTGTTCCATTATATGGAAAAGTTTTTCTCGCCAGTTTTCGGTTAACGATATCGATAATGATCAGCTGCTTATCCACATTGCTGACCACTGCCGTTTTTGCGTCCGGTGAGATCGCCACAGCAAGCACCCGGCTTTTGGACGGGATACGGAAACGTTCCGATCGGGTATCGGTTTCCTGAAGGATAAGATCACCATTCTCTTTCCCGATAAAGACGAGCCGTCTGTCCTGGCTATATGCTCTTTTTTCACCGTTATTATTTTCTTCTTTGTTCCCGCCGGTAAGATCGGAAGGGATCTCCTCTATGCGTATATCACGGATAGAAGACAGTTCCTTCTTGGCGCAGATCTTTGAAAGTTTCTGACATAGTACCAGCATCTCCGCCTGGCTTCCATCTTCGATCTTCTCACGGAGTTTTTCGTAAAGAAGCACAGCCTGCCCGGCATCTTTGTTCTCGATTGCCGACTCAGCCTGACGATATACTTCTTCCCATTCTTTTCTGGCATCCGTTGTCTTCTGATAACTCTTGATCACGCAGATTTCCCACGGAGCGGGTTCCGCCTCTTTGAGACAATAACTCATGCAAAGCCCAAACATATCGCTTTCAATCTGAGTACTCGCAACGATATGCTGACAAGAAGCATCCACGGAAGCACTATAGAGTTCCGGAACATTGATCGTAGTCAGACAGCGCAGAGAACCGGCATCCAATACCTTCACGCTCTGTCCGTCCGACAGGGCCAGTTTATCCGAATTGCCGGAGAGTCGGAGGATAGCAGATCCTCTCGGAAGAAGGACCTCCTTCTCTTCTCCGTTTTCCCGGTTAAATTTCAGAAGCTTTCTGTCTGCACAATAGTAGAGGATCTTCTCATCAGGAGAGATAACAAAGGACCCTTTTCCTTCTCCTGTTTTTCGGATCTGTTCTACTTCTTTTGTCTCTTCATCGATGCGGATGATCTGTCCGTCTTTCTTTCCGAGATCAGAAATGACAGCATAGAGATTTCTTCCATCGGAACTGACCGACAGGCCCGTTGTTTCCGAACAGGAAGTCGGATACTCTTTCAAGCATTTTCCTGTTTTCAGATCCCATTTCCTGATGCTGTTTTCCATCGC
>JAEEIT010000160.1 GCA_016281535.1 Clostridia bacterium
GGTATGAGAGGAAAGATGGAACTCGGACCGATCATCGATGTCGTAAACGATGTACTCGATGACATTAAGAAGAACGGGGATAAAGCTGTCTTTGCCTATACTAAGAAATTCGATAAAGCCGATATCACGGCGGAGAATGTCCGCGTAACCGACCAGGAGATCGCCGATGCGATCGCATCGCTGGATCCGAACCTGGTCGAGGTCATCAAGAAAGCAGCGGCCAACATCCTGGCCTTCCACGAGAAGCAGGTGGAGACCGGATTTAAGATGGATGTGGCGAAGGGCTCCGAGATCGGGATGCGTGTACGTCCGATCTCCGTCGCCGGCATTTATGTCCCCGGCGGCACGGCACCGCTTCCGTCAACGGTTCTGATGAACGTGATCCCTGCCAGAGCAGCCGGATGCCCACGGATCGTACTGTGCACCCCTCCGCGTGCCGACGGATCCATCGCTCCGGTCATCCTGGCTGCGGCCAGCATCGCGGGTGCGACAGAGATCTATAAGGTCGGCGGCTCCCAGGCGATCGGTGCCATGGCGTACGGAACCGAATCGATCCCGCGTGTCGATAAGATCTGCGGCCCCGGAAACATCTACGTCAATACCGCGAAGCGTCTGGTCTTCGGTCAGGTGGATATCGATATGTTTGCCGGCCCCAGTGAGATACTGATCATCGCCGATGACACGGCCGTACCGGAATTCGTTGCCGCGGATTTCCTCTCACAGGCCGAGCACGATGTACTGGCCTCGGCGATCCTTCTGACCACAAGTGAGAAGCTGGCCGATGCCGTCTACGAAGCGGTAGACCGCCGCTCGGAGAAGAGTCTTCGTAAGGAGATTCTGGCAAAATCACTGTCGACCTACTGTGCGATCCTTGTGGTGGACGATATGGAAGCGGCCCTGGCCTTCTCCGAAGAACTGGCACCGGAGCACCTGGAACTCTGCGTGGCCGAGCCGGATAACTATATCGGCCGCATCAATAACGCAGGCGCGATCTTCGTTGGGAACTACACACCGGAACCTTTGGGCGATTATTTCGCCGGCCCGAATCACACGCTGCCGACATCCGGTACCGCAAGATTCTTCTCGCCGCTCAATACGGGCGACTTCTTCAAGAAGATCAGCGTACTCCGCTATAACGAAGAATCACTGCGCGAGTGTTATCAGGACGTCGCTGCTTTCGCCGATGCGGAAGGACTTGAGTGTCATGCCAGTGCGATCCGCGTGAGATTCGAAGAATAAATGCGCCTCTCCGGCTGGGGAGGAACGAAAAGAATGAGAAATGAGGAAAAGAAACCATGAGTCGTTTCTGGAATGAGAAAACGAGAAACATCGAGCCCTATGTGGCCGGCGAACAGCCGAAGCCGGGGCAGAAGATCATTAAGCTCAATACGAACGAGAATCCGTATCCGGCTTCTCAAAAAGTAAAAGAAGTCCTGGATCAGGTCGAAGTGGGTACCCTTGCGAGATATCCGGAGACCTCTTCACGCATGGTAAGAGAAGAACTGGCGAAAGTCCTGGGTGTCACACCGGAACAGGTATTCTGCGGCAACGGATCAGACGAAGTCCTGGCTTTTTCCTTCCAGGCCTTCTTCGAATCGGGAGAAGGGGCGAAGCCGCTTCTGGTGCCGGACATCTCCTACAGCTTCTACCCGGTCTATGCCGATCTTTATAATATCCCGTTGAAGAAGATCCCACTTAAAGACGACTTCAGCATCGATGTTAGTGATTTCTGCACGGAGGAGGGAGGCGGAGTCGCATTCGCGAACCCCAATGCGCCGACATCGCTGCTTCTGGACCTCGCGGATGTGGAGAAGATCCTAAAGGCACACCCGGATCACGTCGTACTTGTGGACGAAGCCTATGCGGCCTTTTCCGGAGTGACGGCGAGGACGCTTCTTCCGAAGTATAAGAACCTTCTCGTTACCGGAACACTGAGTAAATCCCATTCGCTGGCGGGACTACGTCTCGGATTCGCAGTCGGTGACCCGGAGCTTATCGAAGGGCTCTGCCGCATCCGCGACTCCTTTAATTCCTATCCGGTGGATGCGATCGCCCAGCGTGTGGCTTCTGTGGCAGTGGCCGATGACGGCTATGTCATGGAGAATGTACGACGAATCTGCGAGACCCGTGACCGCATCGCCCGAGAACTCCGAAACAGAGGATGGACCGTTCCGGAATCGAAGACGAACTTCCTGTTCGCTTCTCCCCAAGCCGTAACAGCCGAATACCTCTACACAAAACTGAAAGAGAAAGGTATACTGGTAAGGTATTTTAACAAGCCTAGAATCAGCGGATATCTTCGTATCACGGTCGGAACCGATGAGGAGATGGATGCACTACTTACGGCGGTCGACCAGATCGTGGGAGGAAATGAAACATGAGCAGAAGCGCATCATTAGAGAGAAACACGAAAGAGACGAAGATCAAGGGTTCGCTGGATCTGGACGGTAAGGGCATAAGCGACATCAATACCGGCATCGGGTTTCTCGACCATATGCTGGATCTACTTGCCAGGCACAGCGGGATGGACTTAAGTATCCGCTGCGATGGCGACCTGAATGTGGACGGACACCACACGACCGAGGATATCGGTATCGTGATCGGCAAGCTCCTTTCGGAAGCCCTCGGCGAGAAGCGCGGCATCAACCGCTACGGCTTCGCATCGATTCCGATGGACGAGGCACTTGCACAGTGTTCCCTCGATATTTCCGGAAGACCGTTTCTGGTCCTGAAGGCAGAATTCGGCGGTGAATATGTCGGCGAATTTGCCACCGAGCTGGTAGAAGAATTCTTCCGTGCAGTTTCCTTCAACGCCGGACTGACGCTGCATCTGTCCTGCGAATACGGCGCCAATGACCACCACAAGATCGAGGCGATGTTTAAGGCTTTTGCCAGAGCACTCCGCGTCGCGGCCGGCATCGATGAACAGTTCAAGGATCAGATCCCGTCTACCAAGGGAGTACTCTGAGTATGCTCGAGAAATATCCGTATAATGAAGAATTCGAAGCCTGGGAACTCCGGACGAAACTTCTCGACGAAGAGGTGACAGTACTGGCTCAGGCGAAAGATGAGGAAGAATTCATCAGAAGAAGTGTCGATCTGCGGGAGAGGATCCAGTGGCTGAATGAGAAAGCCGAGGAGATCTGTTCCATTCTCTCTTCGGCAGACATGACGGTGGACGGAGATGCCCGGATCGAGCTCCGGCCGGCAGAGATTGCGATTACACGCTGCTATGCCGAGATGACAGAGGACGGGATCGCACTCGACCTGATCGTGGCTATCGTGGCATCGGGTGTCGAGAAAGAAGTCAGCATGTTTGTCGATGAATTCGACAATATGGAAGTACTGAAGGAAGTAGGCGGCGAATACGCCGAAGACTAGGCTCGGTTGCACTGCGGATATCGTCTGCAGGGGGAAAGAGCGGATAACAAGTATCTTATAAGAAGTGAGGATAAATAACATGGCAACATTAAGAGACACAGATTTTATCGATTTACCGGTATTTGTAAAGGGTAAGGTCAGAAACGTCTACGATCTGGGAGATTCTCTGCTGATGGTCGTAACGGACCGCATCTCTGCATTCGACGTCGTATTTAACGAGTGCATCCCGGACAAAGGCAAGGTCTTAAGCTCGATCTCCGCGTTCTGGTTCGATTTCACGAAGGATGTGATCCCGAACCATGTCATCACCACGGATCCGAAGGAATACCCGATGGGGCTGGATAAATACGAAGAAGAACTCCGCGGCAGATCCATGCTGGTCAAGAAGGTCAATATGCTCCCGGCCGAGTGCATCGTCAGAGGCTACCTCGAGGGTTCCGCGCTGAAGGAGTACAAGGCGCAGGGTACCGTCGGCGGCATGAAGATGCCGGAGGGCCTCCGTCAGGGCGATAAACTTCCGGAGCCGCTCTTCACCCCGTCCACCAAGGCGGATGAAGGCCACGACATCAACATCACCTATGAGCAGCTCGTCGATCTTCTCGGTGAAGAAGATGCAAAAGCACTTAAGGACGCAGCTCTGGCTCTTTATACCAAGGTTTCCGAGTACGCGCTGACCCGTGGACTCATCCTTGCTGACACCAAGTTCGAATTCGGTAAGATCGACGGCAAGCTCGTCGTGGCCGATGAGATGTTCACACCGGACTCCTCCCGTTTCTGGGATCTTTCTGACTACGAACCGGGCCGTGCCCAGAAGAGCTTCGACAAGCAGTATCTGCGTGAGTGGCTGGAGACACTGGACTGGGATAAGACCTATCCGGCTCCGACACTTCCGGAGGAGATCATCAACAAGACAGCCGAGAAGTACAGAGAGTGCTACCGCCTCCTGACCGGAAAGGAACTTGCATGATCGCCATTATCGATTATGGAATGGGTAACCTGGGCTCTGTGCAGAAGGCACTGGCGTTCCTGGGTTACGATAGTGAAATCACGAACGACCCCGCCCGCGTCATGGACGCGGACGGTGTTGTTCTTCCCGGCGTCGGCGCCATCGGTGCTGCGATGGAAGCGCTGATATCGAAGGGGCTTGACCGGGTCGTACACGAGTATATCGCCACGGGGAAACCTTTCCTCGGAATCTGCCTCGGCATGCAGATGCTCTTCGATACATCGGAGGAATCTTTCGGCGGAGAACCGGTAAAGGGGCTTTCGGTCCTTCCCGGCAAGGTCGTCCGGTTCCCCTCGGATATGGGACTGAAGATCCCGCAGATCGGCTGGAATGCCTTGTCTTCCAGAAACGAGATCCTCCCGCAGGGGCAGTATGTCTACTTCGTGCACTCCTACTACTGCGTGCCGGAGCGGGCAGAGGATATCGCGGCGACCGTGGAGTACGGCATCGAATACTGCTGCAGCGTCAGGAGAAACAATGTCTTCGCCTGCCAGTTCCACCCGGAGAAGAGCGGTGAGGCCGGACTTCGGATACTGGACCGCTGGGCGAAGATGACGAAAGAATAAACAATAGACAGATGAAAGGATGGATACGAAGCAATGTTGAGTAAAAGGATCATTCCGTGTCTGGATGTAAAGAACGGACGTGTAGTAAAAGGCACGAACTTCATCGCACTGCGCGATGCCGGTGACCCGGTGGAGTGCGCCAAGGCCTATAATGAAGCCGGTGCAGACGAACTCGTATTTCTCGATATCTCGGCGACCGTCGAAGGCAGAGGTACGGTGGTCGACATGGTCAAGCGTGTGGCCGAACAGGTATTCATCCCGTTTACGGTCGGCGGCGGTATCCGCTCTCTCGAAGACATCCGTGAGATACTGAACGCCGGCGCGGATAAGATCTCCCTGAATTCCTCCGCGGTGAAAGACCCGGATCTGGTCAGACGTGCCAGTGAGAAGTTCGGTTCCCAGTGCGTCGTCGTGGCCATCGATGTCCGTGAAAGAAAAGGCGGGAAGATCCGAATCGCCAGTGTGGATGCCGACTTTAAGGGTATCGACGAGAGTGCGAACGAAGAAGATAACAGCAAGTTCCCAAGTGGATACGAAGTCGTTGTGGCCGGCGGAACGAAGGCCACCGGTCTCGACGCGGTCGAGTGGGCAAAGAAAGTGGAATCCCTGGGAGCCGGTGAGATCCTGCTGACGAGTCTGGATCGTGATGGTACGAAGTCGGGCTTCGATAATGTCATTACCCGTGCAGTCGCCGATGCAGTATCGATCCCGGTCATCGCCAGTGGCGGCGCCGGAAAGATGGAAGACTTCTATGACGGAATCGTGGATGGCGGCGCAGATGCCGTACTGGCGGCGAGCCTCTTCCACTTCGGCGAGATCCGTATCGAAGACCTGAAGGAATACCTGGCAGGAAGAGGGATCCCGGTACGGACACTGACCCCGGCCCTGAAACTGTGGCAGTCCCTGAAGAAAGACAAACAGGGCCTGGTTCCGGCGATCGTCGTAGAAGATGCGACGAAAGAAGTACTTATGCTGGCCTATATGGATTACGAAGCCCTTGAGAAGACCATGGAGAAGAAGCTGATGCACTATCACTCCCGCTCCAGAAATGAACTGTGGCTCAAGGGGGAGACTTCCGGTCATTACCAGCATGTGAAGAAAGCATGCGTTGACTGCGACCGGGATACCCTGTTATTCTATGTGGACCAGGATGGCGCAGCCTGCCATACCGGAAACCA
>JAEEIT010000161.1 GCA_016281535.1 Clostridia bacterium
CCCATAGCTACCTGAGCTACGTATACATAACCGTAAGCCATAGCGATCTGAGACAGCGACTTCTTCTCGATTGCCTTACCGGCAGCAGCGAACTGCGCTACCTGACCGATGTTGGAAGCCTTCGAAGCCTGGCCGCCTGTGTTGGAGTAAACCTCGGTATCGAATACCATTACGTTCACGTTCTCACCGCTTGCGAGTACGTGGTCGAGTCCGCCGTAACCGATATCGTAAGCCCAGCCGTCTCCGCCGAAGATCCATACGGTCTTCTCAGCGAGCAGGTCTTTACGCTCAACGATCTCTTTGCCGATGCCGGCCTTCTCGAGTGCAGCAACGAGAGCCTCGCCTGTCTTCTTGGATTCGTCGACACAGTTGAATGCTTCGAACCATGCCTCAGCAGCAGCCTTTACCTCATCAGGTACGCCTGCAGCTACGAGATCCTCGACGTCAGCCTTGATCTTGGCTCTTCTGGCCTTTACAGCCATTCTCACGCCGAGACCGTGCTCGGCGTTGTCCTCGAACAGGGAGTTGCACCATGCAGGTCCGTGTCCCTCAGCATCCGTTGTGTAAGGAGCTGTTGCGCCAGGGCCGCCCCAGATGGACGAGCATCCTGTAGCGTTCGAGATGTACGTGTGGTCTCCGCAAAGCTGTGTGATCAGTCTTGCATACGATGTCTCAGCGCATCCTGCGCAGGAGCCCGAGAACTCGAGCAGAGGAGTCTTGAACTGCGAGCCCTTTGTTGTCTTTGTCTCAGCAACGTCTGCCTTGACTGTGACGTTCTTGACTGCGTAGTTGAAGTTCTCCTGCTCAGGCAGCTGCTCTTCGAGCGGCTTCATCGTGAGTGCCTTTACCTTGTCCGGGCATACTGTTACGCAGACTCCGCATCCCATACAATCGAGCGGGGATACTGTCATAGCGAACTTGTAAACGCCCTTGCCTGCTCCGGCCTTTACGTCGGCCATCTTGAAGCCTGCAGGTGCTGCAGCAGCTTCTTTCTCGTCGAGCATGTAAGGTCTGATAGTAGCGTGCGGGCAAACGAATGCGCAGCTGTTGCACTGGATACACTTTGTGGCATCCCACTCAGGTACCATAACGGCAACGCCTCTCTTCTCGTATGCGGATTCACCGAGCTCCCACTCACCGTCAACGTGCGGCATGAATGCGGATACAGGCAGGCTGTCTCCATCCATGTTGTCGATCGGCAGCAGGATGTTCTTGACCTGCTTGACCAGTGCTTCAGGTCCCTCGAGAGCGGCCTTTGCAGGGTCTGCAGCAGGGTTCTTCCACTCAGCAGGTACGTCGATCTTGACGAGAGCGTCAGCGCCGGCGTCGATAGCCTTGTGGTTCATGTCTACGATGTTCTGGCCCTTCTTGAGGTAGGACTTCGTAGCAGCATCCTTCATGTACTTGATCGCGTCTGCCTTTGGCAGTACCTCGGCCAGCGAGAAGAATGCGGACTGGAGAGTCGTATTTGTTCTCTTGCCCATTCCGATCTTGGCGCAGAGGTCGATAGCGTCAATGATGTACAGCTGGATGTTGTTCTCGGCGATGTACTTTTTAGCAGCAGCGTCGAGGTGGTTGCCGACTTCCTCTGGCTTCCACTGGCAGTTGATCAGGAAGATTCCGCCCGGCTTAACGTCCTGAACGATCTTGAATCCCTTCTCAATGTAGGATGGGTTGTGGCAAGCTACGAAGTCAGCCTTGTTGATGAGGTATGTGGAACGGATCGGAGTCGTACCGAATCTCAGGTCAGAGATCGTGATACCACCGGACTTCTTAGAGTCGTAGGAGAAGTAAGCCTGAGCATACATGTCAGTATGGTCACCGATGATCTTGATGGAGTTCTTGTTCGCACCAACAGTACCGTCAGCACCGAGACCCCAGAATCTAGCCTGAACTGTGCCCTCGCCGGCAACTTCGATCGACTCGGAGCAATCCAGAGAGAGGAATGTAACGTCATCATCGATACCGATGGTGAATCTTTCCTTCGGCTGATCCTTCTTGAGTTCCTTATAAACGGCAAGGATCGTCTCAGGTGTTGTATCCTTAGAACCCATACCATAACGGCCGCCGATAAGCTTCGGAGCGTTCTTGCCAACGTAAGCAGCAGCAACATCGAGGAACAGCGGTTCAGCGTAAGAACCAGGCTCCTTCGTTCTGTCGAGAACTGCGATCGCCTTAGTAGTAGCCGGGATAGCCTCGAGGAGCTTGTCAGCTGCGAACGGACGATAGAGGTGAACCTTAACAAGACCAACCTTCTCACCGTGAGCGTTGAGGAAGTCGATAACTTCTTCCGCTGTCTCACAGACAGAACCCATAGCGATGATTACGCGGTCAGCATCCTCAGCACCATAGTAGTTGAAGAGCTTGTAGTTGGTGCCACGGATCTCATTGATCTTATCCATGTAAGCCTGAACCTGATCCGGTACTGCAAGATAGAACGGGTTAGAAGCCTCTCTGCCCTGGAAGTAGATATCCGGGTTCTGAGCGGTACCACGAAGTGTCGGGTGGTTCGGAGAGAGGGATCTCTTACGGAATTCCTTGATTGCATCGTAATCAACGAGGGAGCCGAGTGTATCGTAGTCGATCACTTCGATCTTCTGGATCTCGTGAGATGTACGGAAACCATCGAAGAAGTGAATGAACGGAACTCTTGTCTTGATTGTAGCCAGATGAGCTACTGCAGCGAGGTCTGCCACTTCCTGTACGGAGTTGGAGCAGAGCATCGCGAAACCTGTCTGACGGCAGGCATATACGTCTGCGTGGTCACCGAAGATGTTCAGTGCGTGAGCAGCAAGCGCTCTAGCGGAAACATGGAATACGCACGGGAGAAGTTCACCTGCGATCTTGTACATGTTCGGGATCATCAAGAGAAGACCCTGGGAAGCAGTATAGGTAGTAGTCAGAGCACCTGTTGCCAGAGAGCCGTGAACAGCACCGGACGCACCTCCCTCAGACTCCATCTCGACGATATTCACCGTCTGTCCGAAGATATTCTTTCTGCCCTGCTGTGCCCATTGGTCAGTGTGATCAGCCATAGGCGAGGACGGTGTGATCGGGTAGATCGCTGCGTTTTCGGTAAATGCATATGAGGTATATGCGGCAGCTTCGTTACCGTCCATGGTCTTTTTTGTAAGTTCGATTGCCATACACTTTCTCCTTTATATAATGATTTAACTATAGTTTGCGGCTCAGAATATGCGAATGGGCATACGCCGAGCGCATATATTATAACACATATATAAAGGAGTGGCGTCTATTATTGACGCGAAAAGAGAGAAAAAACGACTTTACTCAGCGGGCTCTTCCGAAGAGCCTCCCTCTCCGCCTGCCTGTGTTTCCGGCGGATCAGCCTGTGTCTCCGGTGGCGGGGCTTCCGTCGTGTCTGCCGGAGTTTCCGGCGGAGGGTCCGTGGCCTGCGTCGGCGGAACATATCCTGCCGGAGCCGAAACTTCACCCGTATCCGGATCCATATAGAAGACCGTACCGTCCGAGGCGAGAGTGCCCACACGGTACTTACCGTTGATCAGGCGGTACTCGGTCTGGATCGTTTCCCTCTTGAGCTCATTTCCATCTTTATCGTAGGTAACCTTATACGCCTCGGCAAGGATATGGTTGTGGGGAGATCTCACTTTCACCACCTCACCGACTGGAAGCGTCGAGTCCGCAACATAGTCTGTTTTCGTCGGTGCTTCATCCACCAGAAGATCAGGGTTGCCGAAGAAGCGGATATACTGTCCGTCCGGAAGGAGGCGTCCGAAGATCTCCACCGTTACCCACCTGTCACCGTAATAGGCATGAATGGCAACCGGATAATCCGTATTATTCGTAAACTTAAAGTCCGGTTCTTCCCAGGAAACAGTCGCATCTGTTCCCTTATCGACATAGTCACTCGGCCAGGAATGGGCCGTACGCGAATCGACACGCAGATCTGCCTCCATGACACTGTGATACAGCATCGTGTTCGCCTGACAGATTCCGCCGCCGTACTCCTTATTCGGCGCACCGTCCAGAATACCGGTCGCTTCCTTATACCCCTTCTCTTCGGTCCTCTCGCCGATGATGCGGTTAAAGTCGAACTGTTCACCCGGCTGGAGCACAAGGCCGTCTATCGTCTTGCAGACCAGGTAGATATTCGTGTTTCTGTTCTCGTCATCCGTCGTCTTCGAGCTGTTGGAAGAAACGCGGCCCAACTTGGAACGAAGGGAATCCGCCGTGGTCTCCGGCTTGATCTCCGTCACTTCTACAGGAATGACCACACTGAAATTCTTCTCGGCGAAAGCCGCCTTTACCTCTGAAATGGCTTTCTCAATATCGACAGACTGTCCGCTCTGCGAATCCTCAATGATAAACTCCAGTTTACTGACGTCGAATCCGATGGCTTTCGCTTCCCTTGGCGACTGATTGTACTCATCCAGCGCCTCGTGCGCAAGTGTGCTGACATTATTGTCCCCGATGGTGAAAGAAGAATAATAATCCTTCGGCGTCTTCTGAAGTTCCGTCATCAGATTATAGCGTTCGATCAGACCGTCCACGCCCTCGAGCTGGCTCGTCTTTCCGTAGTTATACGCCTCGATCAGTACCTCATCGATATTCGATGACAGCGTCATTCCGTCTGTTTTCAGCTTGATCTTGTCATCTCCGACCTGGAAACTGACATCCAGCACATCATCTATATGTTTCTCGCGTGTCGACTGGAACATCGCCTTCGCTTCATCCAGGGATTTACCGGAAACATCCACTCCGTCTATCCGGATCCCCGGATAGAATACGGCAATATCCACTTCTTTCTTCAGTTCTTCTTCTGTGAAACTGTTCTTCTCACCTGCCGCATTGACAAGAGAATACTTCTTCGCGAACAGGCGGTCTACTTCTTTCTTATAGAACTGTGTATACAGGATCGTAAGAGTCAGCCCCACAAGAAGGACCGTGGTCACGATCATGAGCAGCTTCGTCATCGCCGCATGCCGGCTCCTGCTGCTTCTTCTGCGGGTATTTCTCCCCGTGGCACTTGATTTCCCGGGGATTGCTATTTTACGTACAGCCACTTGTCTTGTGGGTCTTCTTCCACGTACTGCGGCATTCTGTTTCATTACTCTTTATCCTCTTCCTGTATCTTTTTCTCTTCCGTATAGAATAATACGCCGATACGACACGTCATTCAACCTAAAATTCATACAAAAATTGCATTTTTATCGCTTAAAAAAATCGGCATAAAAGTAATGGTCTCTCCCCTCTATCCCGCCGGCTTCGGATTATCGGAAAGGGATAGAAAAATCCCGGCGGCGGGCTCTTCTGCCCATACCGCCGGGACACTTTCACTTCTTCGATTATTCCGGGTGGATCACTTCATCTTGATCATGGAAGATTCCCAGCATTCCGGCTTCTCGACGCCGAGAAGATCCGCAATGGTGGCGGCAATATTCGCCAGACCATAGGAATCGGAATCAACAACTTCATACTTATCCTTATTCTCTGTGTTGTCATAGAAGATACACGGGACCTTATTGAGCGTATGGCTGGTCTTCGCTTTGATACGGCCGTCCTTATCGGCCTTCGGTGTACCATCCTTAGCAAGCTCGAACATTTCTTCCGCATTACCGTGGTCAGCCGTGATGATCGCCATACCGCCGACAGCATCGATTGCCGGAAGGATTCTCTTCAGTGCAATATCTACAGACTCCACGCCGATCACTGCAGACTCAAACACGCCGGTATGACCGACCATGTCGCCGTTCGGGAAGTTCACGCGCATGAAAGGATACTTATTCTCAGAGATGAGCTCCACAAGCTTATCCGTGATCTCGGCAGATTTCATCCACGGGCGCTGCTCGAAAGGCACGATATCCGACGGAATCTCAATATACTCTTCGAGTTCATCGTTAAACTTGCTGCTTCTGTTACCGTTGAAGAAGTAAGTCACGTGACCATACTTCTGTGTCTCGGAGATTGCAAGCTGGGCAATTCCCTTGTTGGCCAGAAGTTCACCAAGTGTGTTACGGATAACCGGCGGAGATACGAGGAACTTCTTCGGGATATGCAGGTCGCCGTCATACTCGAGCATACCGGCATAGTTGACATTCGGAACACGCACACGGTCGAACTTGTCGAACTCTGCGCCACTTTCGAATGCTACTGTCAGCTCCTGAGCACGGTCACCACGGAAGTTGTAGAGGATCACGCTGTCGCCATCTTCGATGGTGCCGACCGGAGAACCGTTTTCTGCAATTACGAATGCCGGAAGATCCTGGTCGATGACATTCGGGATCTCGGATCTGTATGTCTCAATTGCTTCTTTCGCTGTCGCGAACTGTCTGCCCTCACCGAGTACATGGGTCTTCCATCCGGCTTCCACCATGCCCCAGTTTGCACCATAACGGTCCATCGTGATGACCATACGTCCGCCGCCGCTTGCGATTCTGTAATCGTGAGAATCATCAGAAAGGGAAGCAAGCTTCTCTTCGAGCTGATCCACATACTGCAGCGCAGAGGTCTCCCCTACGTCACGGCCATCGAGAAGGATGTGGATACGTACCTTCGAAACACCCTCTTCCTTCGCTTCATCGAGCATCGCAAGAAGATGATCGATATGAGAATGCACGTTACCATCGGAGAGAAGACCGATGAAGTGGAGCGTGCCGCCCTTCTTCGCATCGGCTACGAGGGACTGCCATACTTCGCTCTGGTACATGGACTTGCTGGCCAGAGACTCGGAAACAAGCTTCGCACCCTGACTATAGACCTGACCGGCACCGATTGCATTATGTCCGACCTCGGAGTTACCCATGTCCCCGTCAGAAGGAAGACCCACAGCGGTACCGTGTGCCTTCAGTTTCTGCATCGGATACTTCTTCATGCAGTTATCCAGGATCGGCTTCTTGGCGTTGCTGACTGCATTACCCGTCTCGATTTCTTTGATGCCTACGCCGTCCATGATGATCAGGACGACAGGTCCTTTGTAAGATGTGCTCATACTATTTTCTCCTTTTCATAAAAAGGGCACAATTCTCAAAACAAAGACTTGTGCCCAAGTTTGACATATTAAATGGGGGGTTACTCCTGCGGGGCTTCTTCGCCTCCGCCCTCTTCGCCGCCTCCACCTTCGCCAGGATTCGGCTCCGGGTCCGGTTCAGGATTCGGTGCCGGTGTCTCCTCCGGTGTAGTATCCTGTGTCGGTTCCGGAGTGGACTCCGGTGTGGACTCCGATGTGGGCTCCGGTGTAGCTTCCGGTTCAGTCGGCTCGGTATCGCTCGGCGGTGGTACATCGGAAGGATCGCCTGCAGATGTCTCACTAGTATCCGATGTAGACTCGCCACCGATCACCTCAGGCGGCGCATCTACCTCGCCCGTCTTCGGATCCATATTGTACACCTTTCCATCCGAACCCAGCGTACCGACACGCACCTCTGCGTTTCTCATCGGATAGTGGCTCGGGAAGTACTCGACACGGTTGATCTCGTTTCCGTCCTTATCATAGTAAACCTTATATGAATTGTAATCGTATCCTGTACGGGACGACTTCGTATACTCTTTCGTTCCGATCGGGAGGGAGGAATCGGCAATGTATTCTGTTCCCGACGGTTCGATGACTCTGACCTGCTCACCGACCAGTTCGATAGTCTGGCCATCCGGGAGTGGACGCCCATATATCTCGACTGTTACATAGCGGTCCTCATAGACGGCATGAATCGCGATCGGGTATTCCGTATTATTGGTAAAACGGAAATTCGGGCTTTCCCATGTCACCGTCGCATCCGTTCCGTAGTCTACATAGCTGCTCGGGATCGTGTGATTCTTACGCTCGTCCACCTGCAGGTCTGCCTTCGTCACACTCTGGTAGAGCATCGTATTCGCCTGGCAGATACCGCCGCCCAGCTCATCTCTCATATCACCGTTGAAGATACCATGGGCCATCTTAAAGCCCTTCTCCTCGGTCCTCTCACCGAAATACTTGTTAAAATCGAAGCTCTCACCCGGCTTGAGGAAAACGCCGTCAAGTCCGTCGAACTTACCCGGGTTACCTTCGCAGATCAGGCGGATGTTGGTATTACGGTTGTCGTTATCACTTGTATGGGATGTCGTCGAAGAAACCTTGCACAGATAGCCTTTCAGGAACTCTGCCGAAGTAGTCGGCTCAAGGATCGTCATCTCTACCGGCACGACCAGCTGATACTCGGCGTTATTCAGAGCCGTCTTCACTTCCTCGATGGCCTTATCGATATTTACATCACAGCCTTCCTCCGACTCCTCGATGATAAACTCAAGTTTCTCTTTATCGAATCCGCTGGCATAGGCCTCGACCATATCCTTCTCATAAGAATCGAGCGCCGCATGTGTCAAAGCATCCACTGCAGCCGTATCGATCGTATACGAGGAGGCGAACTCCATCGGAGTCTTCTGAAGAGCATTGATGGTATTATAGCGGTCCTTCAGACCTTCATCGCCGGCAAGGGTGCTTGTACGGCCGTAGTTATAAGCCTTCTCGATTACTTCGTCAATATCGCTCGTCAGCATCAGTCCGGTTGTATCCATCGGTACCAGATCGTCACCAACCTGGAATTTGACGTCCACGACATCTTCAATCGATTTGGCTTCCCGAGTAAATAGAGCTTTAACCTCGTCCTTCGTCTTACCGGAGACATTGACCCCGTCAATGATGATCCCCTGATAGAAGGCAGGTGTATCGATCTGCATCTGAAGTTCTTCCGGTGAAAATTCCAGTTCGCTTCCGTTCACATCGTAAACGACGATCTTCGTCTCCTTCGCGCTGAAAACATCTTTCAGAACAGTTGCGTAGAGAACACCGCCGATCGCTCCAACAGCCAGAACGCCGGTTACTACACCAATAACGGTCGTGACAATCTTCTTCTGTCGTCTCTTTGCTGCATTTTTCTTCATATCACTGAAGCCTCTTTTTTCTCGAAAAGATTTCTTTTTCCACCACGTAACAGTTTACTTGATGACGCCTTCTCTTTCAAGGGATAAAACGTTGAAAATTACCCCTAAAACTTATATTTTTTTGTTTCTTTTTCTCTGTAAGATTCGGGCCGCCTTTTGACATTTTTCTTTCTGTTTCCAGATCATCGATTTCATGCTACTATTGTTTGTGTTGAAATCAGGGCATTTGCCTGTTTTTTAGGGAGGTATGGAGTCTGGAACGGTTGATCATATGCGATATCGATAATACCCTTCTCCCTCCCGGCGGGACGATCTCAGAGGAGACCCGTCGTGTCCTTTCCGGTCTTTCTCCCACAACCGGTTTTTCTATCGCAACCGGACGGTCTTTTCATGTCGTGCGAAAATTCGTGGAAGATCTGGATATCCGTCTTCCCGTCATCACGAGTAATGGCGCCCAGGTCTACGACTATGCCTCGGATAGGCCGATCTATGAGAACAGTTTCTCGGACCGGTCGGCACAATTGGTCATGTCTACTCTCCTTTCCGAGGGGTTTGACTTCGTCGCCTATGGAAAAAAGGGCATATACCACCGTCCGGACAGCACGCATATGGCCTTCTTCCTGAACTACAACGCTTCTGTAAGAGAGCAGATCCGGGCGCCGCTCATCCCGCTCTCCTCTGATCTTTCCGGTTTCGTCCCGGAGAACCTTACGAAGATCCTTGTTTATTTTCCGACGGAAGAGCTTCGGAATAGACTTGCCTCCCATTCTGATCTTGAGATCACGGCTTCGATGCACCAGGTCATCGACATCATGCCGGCCGGATCGACGAAGGGAAACGCCGTAGTAGCGCTGGCGAAACATCTTCAGATCCCCCTTTCCGACGTCTACTGCTTCGGGGATAATGACAACGATATCAGTATGTTTACCTGTGGTGCGGTCGGTATTGCCATGGGAAATGCCACCGAGGAGACGAAGAAGCATGCAGCCATGGTTACCCGTACATGCAAAGATGACGGAGTCGCTTACGCGATCCGCCATCTTCTCTAACCATTTTATGAACCGCTCCTACTCGCTTTAGAACGGCTATGACCCTTGTAACATGCTCTTTTCCGTCTCTTTAGCGGATCGATACGTGCATGGATTTCGCAATGATGAAGAATCTTCTGTTCTCTACCTTGATCTTGAAGATGTGATATCCCTGACCGATGTGGTAGCGCTCATTCATCTGATAGAACTCCTCCTGCGGAGCCAGACCGATGAAATCCCCACCTTCATATGTGAAGTGCATCGGGCACGAAATCATAAAGGGTTGCACGAAAACGATTTCCAGCATAGGTTCTGCAAATTCATCTTCCTTACCCACAAGAACAACCTGCTCACTGTCCGCAGACTGAATCTCGAAATACATCCAAAGTACATCGGAAAGACATTCTTTAATCGAGTTAAACTTGATCAGACACTCATTTGCCGTCATTTCACGTGTTCCTCCTTCATAAATTCACCCCGAGTATACACGCAACCGCCTTGTAAGGAAATAGAAAAAGCAGGGTAAAAAACGACGTTTTTGTGTACAATTACGAAATTGTTCACATTTATGCCACAATCTAACCGATTTAGATGGAAATTTGCTATTTTTTGACGCATTTGACAAAAACAGGCGCCCGTTAGCCTAGGCTTACGGGCGCCGCATGTTTGCGACTTTTTTCAGTGCTTTTGCCGTATCAGAGCTTGGCTTTCACACTGGCTGTGACTCTCGCCTTCGTGGCCTGAAGTCTCGCACGGGATCCTTCTTCCGTATTGCCGTAGATACCGAAATAGATCTTCAGTTTCGGTTCTGTTCCGGACGGACGGGCACATGCCCAGTCAAGACCCTTATCTCCGCCAAGTTCATAAAGAAGAACATTCGACTTCGGAAGCTTGATCTCTTCTTCCGTAATGCCATCCTCTGTAAAAATATACCGCTTGCTTGCCTGGTAGTCGCGTACCGCCACCACAGGCGCACCGTCAAGAAGCTTCTGCGCCTCCGCCTGATTCTTGCAGGCAAGAAGATCTTCACGAAGCGAAACCATCGCGCCGCCGATCTTCTCGATGCCTTCTTTTCCTTCGAGTGTCACGGATACCGACTCCTCGAACCCATAACCGAAACGCTGGTAGATACTCTCGAGACGGTCGATAAGCGACTGGCCACGCTCTCTGGACTGGGCCAGCATGCCGGCGATGAGCATCGCCGCAACCACGGCATCCTTATCACGGACATCCAGTCCGGCCAGGTATCCGTAGCTCTCTTCAAATCCGAACTGGAAGTGCTTGCTTCCGAATTCGTCATCCAGCTTGATCCTTTCGCCGATGAACTTAAAGCCCGTCAGCACTTCCTGAAGCTCCACACCGTAGTACTTGCAGATCGCACCGGCAAGTTTACTGGAGACGATGGTCGTTACGGCGAAAGAACCCTCCGGCAGAGTACCGGCGCTCTTCTTCGAGTCGAGGATATAGTCCAGAAGCATCAATCCGACCTGGTTACCGGTGAACGGCACGTAAGTCTCCTGTCCGTTTCTTACGGTACGTACGGCAATTCCGATACGGTCGCTGTCCGGGTCGGTGCCGATGACCAGATCCGCATCGACTTTCTTCGCCAGCTCGATTGCCATGGTCAGAGCCGCCGGATTCTCCGGGTTCGGTACTTCCACAGTCGGGAAAGCGCCATCCGGGAGCTCCTGCTCCGGTACGACATGGACGTTCTCCAGTCCGATCTTCTTCAGGATGCGGCGTACCGGCTTATTTCCCGAACCATGAAGAGGTGTGTACACGATGGACATGTCTTTCTGGTTGATGATCGCCTGACGGTCGATGACCAGTTTGTCGAGCATATCGGTATAGGCCTCGTCCACTTCCTCGCCCCAGTAGGTGAGAAGTCCTTTCGCCTTTGCTTCATCTAGCGTATCCGGCTTCACCGTGCGGATATCCTCGATGCCCTCGATAAAGGAAAGGATCTTAGAAGCGGCTTCCGGCGGGACCTGTCCGCCATCTTCACCATACACCTTATAGCCGTTATACTTGGACGGGTTGTGGCTCGCCGTGATCATGACACCGGCGAATGCCTTATGGTAACGTACCGAGTAGGACAGCATCGGTACCGGACGAAGTTCATCAGAAAGATATACACGGATCCCGAGAGAGGTCAGTGTTCTGGCCGTGATCTCAGCAAACTCTGTCGAGAAATGACGCGAGTCGTAAGAGATCACGACGCCACGCTTCATGGCTTCCTCTCCTTCGCTGACGATATACTTGCCTAATCCGGCCGAAGCCTTCGCGACCACATACATGTTCATGCGATTGGTGCCGGCACCGAGAATGCCACGAAGTCCGGCCGTTCCGAACTCCAGATCGCGGAAAAATCTCTCCTCGATCTCCTTCTCGTCGTCCCGGATCGCCAGAAGTTCTGCGCGGGTCGCCTCATCAAAATACGGGTCTTCACTCCAAAACTTGTACAATTCAGAAACGTTCATTTTAATCTCCTCCTCATTTTTCAGTATTCGTATTGTCCTCCGGACCCGTAGATCCGGCATTTTCTTCTTTCTCAGCTGCCTGCTCTGCTTTCTCGGACGGTTTCTTCTTACGAAGCATCACGGCGGACATCGCAATAAACAGCAGCGCACCGGCGGCACTTGCCGCAAGTCCGGCTTTCAGGCCCGGCGGCGTAAACCGAAGTTCTACCGTATGGGCACCTGCCGTAAGCGGTATGCCGATAAATGCGTCCTGATACGCAACGATGACCGTCTCCTGTCCGTCCACTTCCGCTTTCCAGCCCTTCTCATAGGGAGCGGTGATCAGAAGGAACCGGTCCTCCCCGGCATCTGTGTGCACCACATAGTGTCCATTCTCCACGGTAACTCCCGTAAGTCCA
>JAEEIT010000162.1 GCA_016281535.1 Clostridia bacterium
ACCGACGACCTTATCGAGGGTATCCGAGCGGGCCGTCAGCATGATGATCGGTACATCCGATGTCTTTCTGATCTCGCGGCAGATATCGTATCCGTCTTTACCCGGAAGCATCAGGTCAAGCACGACCAGATCCGGCTGGGACGTCTGGAATGTTTCCAGTGCACGGTCACCGGTGAGGCAACTCGTCACGGCAAATCCGTCTTTATCGAAGTAGAGCCGCAGCACTTCAACGATATTCGGATCATCATCTACAACTAAAACCTTCTTCATCTTAAGAACCCTCTCTCCCTTTCATTTTTTCCCCAAAATTCTGTCATTACTTCTTCAGCATATCCTGCAGCTCTTCCATGAAGGAATTCACATCCTTGAACTGGCGGTACACCGATGCGAACCGTACATAGGCCACCTCATCGATCCCCTTCAGCTGCTGCATGACCATCTCGCCGATCTCATTGGTTGAGATCTCACGCTTCGTCGTATTCTGGATCTGATTCTCGACGTAACTGACGATCGCCATCATCTGATCCGAGGATACAGGTCTCTTCTCACAGGCTTTCATGATGCCGCCCATGAGCTTCTCCTGACTATACGCTTCCCGCGCCCCGTCTTTCTTGATGACCAGAAGAGGAAGGACCTCTACCTTCTCATACGTCGTGAAACGGGATGTGCAGGATAAACATTCACGCCTGCGGCGGATGGAAGACCCATCCTCCGCAGGCCGCGAATCAATTACCTTATCTTCAAGATGTCCGCAAAAAGGGCACTTCATATCCGATCACTCATCCAGATTGTCGTTATCACTTAAGAACCAAGGAAGAATTCTCTTCTTGTCGCTCTTACTCGGAGCCGGTGCCTCGACTGTCTTCGGGATCTGTACCGGAGCCTGTGCTCTCGGAGCGGCTGTCGGAACAACATTCGGCTGCGGTCTTCCGCCCTGCTGGACCGGTACGGCCGGAGCCTGCTGAACAGGAGCCGGTGTCGGAGCATATGCAGGCTGCGGACGGGCAACAGGTGCTACCGGAGCAACAGGTGCCACCGGAGCGACCGGGGCCGGTTTACTCGGTGCATATACTTTCGCATCGTCCTGCTTCACTGCCGGTTCCGGATCACCGAAGAGGAACTGCGGCACTTCCGGTTTCGCAGCTGGAGCCGGTACCGGAGTCGTCGGAACGGCGGTCTCCTGCGGTTTCTCATAAGAAGTGGAAGGAACCGCAGATACCGGACGGGATGTCGAAGCGCTCGGTGTAGCCTGTCCGATGATGGTCGGATTCTGCTTCGAGATGATCGATGTCGCCGGACGGAATGCAGAAGAAGCATTCTCCGTGTTATCGAATCCGGAAGCGATAACGGTGATCATGATCTCGTCTTCGAGAGTCGGATCGGTCACCGCACCAACGATGATGTCAGCGTCGCCGGCCACCGCATCACGCACAACGGAAGCCGCCACATCGATCTCGTGAAGTTTCATGTTTCTGGAACCAGTGAAGTTGATGATGACGCCGCGGGCACCCTCGATCGTTGTGTCGAGGAGCGGGCTGTTGATCGCCTGCTTCACAGCGGCAGACGCTCTGCCCTCACCGGAAGCACGGCCGATACCCATATGGCAGATACCGGCGTTGGTCATGATACGACGAACGTCAGCAAGGTCGAGGTTGATGAGACCCGGGATCGCTACGAGATCGGAGATACCGGCAACACCGAACTTCAGTACCTGGTCGGCCATATTAAATGCATCATCAATGGATGTGTCTTCGTCTGTGATGTCGAGAAGCTTATCATTCGCGACCACGATCAGGGAGTCGACGTACTTCTCGATCTCGCGGATACCACGCTCGGCGTTCATCGCACGGCGCGGGCCTTCGAAACGGAACGGACGGGTCACAACGGCAACCGTCAGGATACCGAGTTCACGAGCGATCTGGGCTACGACCGGAGCCGCGCCTGTTCCTGTACCACCGCCCATACCGGCTGTGATAAACAGCATATCCGTTCCACGGATCGCCTGCGCGATCTCATCTTTACTTTCTTCTGCAGCCTTCTCGCCGACCGTCGGGTCTGCACCGCAGCCGAGACCACGTGTGATCTTCTCACCGATCTGGATAACATTCTGAGCCTTCGAACGGGCTAATGCCTGATGGTCTGTGTTGACCGAGATAAAATCGATGCCCTGTACGGAACTCTCGATCATACGATCGACCGCATTACATCCGCCACCGCCTACACCGATAACTTTTATCGCAGCAAATGGTTCATCGTCCATTGAATAACCGAGCTTAAAATCTGACATAGCCAACTATCCTCCGTATTGCCTGATTATAATTTATATACTTATTCATTATCAGCATCTTAGCTTTCTTTTACAATTCTACACTAAATGTTGTGGTCAATGCAATACGGGAAATCAGGCGTAAAAAAAGTGGTTACAGTTCGATTACCGAGACTTTGCAACCAGATTTCTTCACACGGGGCGCCCCAAAATATAGTGTCTCCTCAGCGAAGGATATATTCCTTCCCCGTCATGTCCAGGACCGAACCGGTCTTATTCTCGAAATACCCTGAAATAATGGCATATCGGAGCCAGTTCATATCATCGGAGATCGTCGTCAGAGAGCCGATCTTGACCGAAATCGTATGGACCACTCCGGGAATGTCCAGATCCACGAAGGTAGTCATGTTATCGCAGTAGCGGATGCAGATCACATGGGCAAGGAAGTCGAAATGGTCGTTTTCTGCGTCGGTTGTGGCTTCTGCGCCCAGGATCGCGCCGAGGATCGTAACACAGATGTCGTATCCTTCCGTGGACGTCAGATCCAGCTTTTCTCCGATCTGTGCGGAGCGGACGGGCAGGCCCCGGATCTCCGGAATCCCCTGCGGCACCTCTCCCTCAAGGATCTCAAGTACCACAGAATCCTCGGAAATAATGGCATATCCGTCCGGGAGCGCCACGTAAGCAACTTTTCTTCTTTCTGTAATCTCTATGTAAACTTGTCCGGGATACTTCGGATAGACCTTCGCATCCGCGATATACGGATCGGAGGAAATGATATTCTCCCTCGCCTGCCCGTACTGAAGCTTCAGTTTATCGGACCAGGAACCGCTTACATGCTGAAGCAGATGATCCCCCGAAGAAACATCCGAAAGCTCGATGATCCGCTCTGTGCTGAACCTGCGGTTCCCGCTGACATGGATCTGCCGTACCCGGAAGTCCGGATTAAAAAGAACGAAGATCGCCACGATCAGAAGCAGAAGGACAAGCACGATCGCAAGCCACCCCTTCAGAGGAATCTTACGGATACCCAGAAGAAATGCATTTCCTTCCGAAGCGTCCCGTGTCTCCTCTACTTCCTCCGAAGCAGCAGAAGACGTCTCCTCCGATACGGAACCGTCATGATTCGGGTCGATGTTCATGTTGTGCTTGTCATTTTCGGGCAAGTGCTTTCACCTCGTCACAGATACGGGAAGCGGCATCGTAGATCGCCAGTTCTTTCGCCTTCATCCGCATGGAAGAAAGCTTATTCTTATCGGAAAGAAGGTCCTTCACGATGCCGGGAAGTTTCTCCACGGCCTCGTTGTCCGGAAGAAGGATTCCGGCCTGAGCTTCTTCGAATGTCCGGGCATTATACGTCTGATGATCCTGTGCCGCATACGGATAAGGGATCAGGACGGAAGGTGCACCCACCGCCTGCACTTCTGCACAGGTGATCGCGCCGGCACGTCCGATGAAAAGGTCACAGGCAGAAAGATATACTTCCGGATTCGAGATATATTCGAATACCTCGATGGACTTCGGCCAGTTCTTCGCTTCCTCGCACACTTCCGCGTAGCGCTGCTTACCGACGCTTAAGATGATGCGGATATGCGGATCCGTAAGTTCCTTCGCTAGCGCGACGATGGCCTGGTTTACGGTCCGGGCCCCGAGGCTTCCGCCCATGGCCAGGATCAGGATATCGTCAGGAGATAGCCCGAGTTTCTCACGGCATGCGTCACGCTCCACGTGCGCAAACACACCACGGATCGGGTTACCGGTGAAGACGACTTTCGCCTTCTTGTGGAAATAGTGTTCGATCTTCGGAAAGCTCGTGCATACGGTCCCGGCATAGCGGGACATCATGCGGTTCGACCGCCCCGGGAAAGCATTCTGCTCGTGAAGCAGGATCGGGACTTTCTCTTTATGCGCGGCCGCGATCAGGGGGCTGCAGACGAATCCGCCCGTACCCACGACCACGTCCGGCTTCTGTTCACGGATAAGCTTCCTGCACATCTTTCTTCCTGCCAGGAATTCCTTGATGGCACGGATGGTCTTCACAGAGGGCTTCATGGGAAGCTGGGCGGCACGTATCACCTCGAAGGGATACCCCATCGACGGGATGATCTGCGATTCCAGTCCTTTTGCCGTACCACAGAACAGGACCTGTGTCTCGCTCTCCTGTTTCTTCAGTTCATCGGCGATCGCCACTGCGGGATGGATATGTCCGCTCGTGCCGCCGCCGGCTAGAAATACCTTCATACTTATACCACCAGCTTTACTGTTTTTCTCTTTCTACCGTTCTTCGAGACGGAGAGGATCATCCCCACCGCGATCATGAAGAAGAAGTTTGCCGTTCCGCCGTAGCTGAAGAACGGCAGCGTGATGCCGGTCGGCGGGATCGCGCCGATGGCCACACCGATATTCAGGAACGCCTGCAGCGTCAGAAGTGTCGTATACCCCGCTGTCAGGACCCGGGTGAAAAGGCTGTCCGCCTGCCAGGATACGAGTATACCGGCTATCGCGAAGGCCCAGAACAGCAGCATGACGACCAGTCCTCCGACGAATCCCAGTTCCTCGCAGATAATGGAATAGACATAGTCGTTATGGGCTTCCGGGAGATACATATACTTCTGGCGGCTGTTTCCGAATCCGACACCGGTCATTCCGCCGGAGCCGATGGCAATGATCGACTGCTGGCTCTGATAGGTCTCGTCTTCGTCCGCCTTCTTCTCTTCTTCCTCATCTTCATTCTTCATGGTTGCGAAGATATTCAGTCTCGTCACAACGTGGGCGAAGTTCTTCTCGATCTTTTCTTTCTTATCGGCCGGCATCAGAAGATAACCGACGCCGCCTGCCAAGATACAGATCGCCAGAAGGATAGCGCCTCCACGGAGCCAGGACCGGATCGAGATCCCGCAGCAAAGGAAGCAGATCGCCGAGATCGCCGAGAGGATCAGGAAGCAGGACATATGCGGCTGCATGAGCACAATCAGAAGACAGAACAGGACCAGTACACCCGGAAGGGTAATATCCAGCAGCGCATCGAGCGTTGCCTGCGAGAGTTTCCTGGCACGGAGTTTCCCCTTCTTTCTCATCCTCTGGATGAAAGACCGGTATCCGGCGATCGAATACACGATCGCCACCTTGATAAACTCAGACGGCTGGACCGAGACACTGCCGATATAGATCCATCTTCGGGAACCGTTGATGACCTTACCCATCGTCAGTGTCAGAAGCGCCATGCCGACCGCAGCCAG
>JAEEIT010000163.1 GCA_016281535.1 Clostridia bacterium
ATTCTCCTCGAACACCGGCTTCACGGCACGAAGGATCTTTCCGATCTTTTCCGAAGACAGTTCTCCCAGAGGCATCAGCATGAACGGAGAGGTGACTCCGCCACCGTCCGAGATCTGAACCAGACAGTCCTCCACGATCGTCCATCGGATCTGAAAGACGTTATCCCATGCGAAACGGCAATGAAAAGTCAGATCCGTCATGTCCGTATCGACCATCGAATAATATTTCTTATAAAGCGGCAGGACATCAGGCGTCAGTTTATACCAGGTCAGATTCATGCGTTGTCTCCTTCAGAAGGAATAGATACTATGTCGTAATAAAGAGAAGTCTTCAGCGCCTTAGGCGTAAGATGGAAGGACAGGTCCCCGGTCTCCTTAAGAAGGATCGCAAGTAACCTTGTCACGAGATTATTGCCGCCAAGTGCAGATACATGTATACTTCCCATCGCTCTCGGGTTGATCTCCAGAATCTTAAGCCTGCCTTCCTCGTCCTCTTTAAAACTAATGCAAGCCAGATATTCCAGTCCAAGGACATGAACGATTCTTCTGACAGCTTCCAGAACGCGGGCATCTTCCGATGTCTCCGTACATGAGGACAGTCCTCCGAACATATCGTAATTCTTCCGGATCGTCGCGGATACGATCTCTCCGTTGATCACAAGAATATCGGCGTCCCACTCCTGTCCGGGAAGATACGGCATCACAAGCCTTGGCTCCTGAAAGCGTGCCTCTTCCCCCAGAAGTTTCAGCTGGGACGGACAGGTCAGGCTTCCAGCCTCTCCTTTAAGAAAGGCCGTTTCCCAGGCAGAATCGTCGACCACTTTCAGAAATCCCTCTTTATTCTCCCCGATGACCGGCTTCACTACGCACGGAATGTATATTTCTTCAAGTAGTTTTCCGGCTGTACCGGCTACAGAATACTTCGTAACATATTCAGCCGTAGATGGATCCGCCTGAAGCGTTTTGAAGAGTTCATCCTTGTGATTGGCTTTCTCGATGGCCGGGAAAGAGGACGTGATGACGACCGCCCCGGTCTTCTCCCGTATCTCATCCGCAGCGGATGCCAGAAGAGACAAGCTCTTCGTCACGACCGGGAAAACAAAGTCGACCTGTTCCTTCCGGATCACATCCAGAAGAAAAGGGATATAGGCGGGATCATCCCACTTCGGTGCGACATACACAGCATCCAGCATCATCCGGTGGGCCACATCTTTTACCACACAGAAACCAATGATCCTTACATCTTCTCTCTCCCGAAGAGATCGGATCATACCTGTAAATTCCCCGTCTGTCAGTAAGACAGTGACCATGTAATCATTATCCTTTCGTAATCAGAATAGGCGCTCAGCCGATCTCCCAGACCACGGTTACGGTATCGGTGACGACGATATCCTCCGGTTCGATATCCAGATTATACCGTCCGAGTGTCCCGTCCGCCATGGACTTGGCCATCATCAGCCCCTGGGCCGGCCGCACTTCCAGATCCTGCTCTCCCCAGGAATAGTCGATACGGACGATTTCCTTAAGCGTCACACCCGAGGCCTTCGTCAGGACTTTCGCCTTCGCTTTCGCGTCCTCGACCGCCTTACCCAGAAGCGTATTCTTCGCCGCTTCCGGATCCTTCACCGTATAACTGATCTGGAAATCCGGATTCAGATCACAGTGAGCCAGAGAATACACGATCATGCCGAGCCTGTCGTTATCCGAATCGAATTGCAGTTTCAGAACATGATTGTATCTGTATCCTGCGAAACGCTGCTTATACTCACCCTTATACTTGTATGTCTCATACTCCGTATTCACATCGAAGCGCAAAGTCTTCAGATCAGACCTTTCGAAACCGAAAGCAGACATCAGATCCTTCAGCGCCTCCGTATCCCGGGATGACCGGCTCAATGTATCTGCATATTCCTTACTTATTCCATTCAGCGTAATCGTCAGCCTCGTCGTGTCCGGCTTCACACTGATCTTACCCTTCCCGGTTACGCGGATCGTTCTTTTCTCCATTGTCCGTTCCTCCTCATTCAGTCTTCTCGTCATATAGTCATATTCTACTACAAATCACACTTACGGTTATGTGTTATAATGTGCGGGTGATTCGAAGGACAGACAAGTCCGATCCGAATCCGGAAGATCGTAAAAGAGGAACATGATCTATGTCAGACATAAAGGAAACGAACGAAAATCTGGAGAAAGAGAATATCGAGGAGATCAAAGACCGGAAAGAAGGAAAACCTTCTTCCCCTTCCAAGAAAAAGAAGAAGACTGCCTACCGCCGCATGATCGAGTACCGCATCAAGATCGCCTCCATCATTGTCGGCGCCATCGCCGTTCTTCTGATCCTCTTCTTTACCTGCATCGCAGGGTACAGTTTCTCGGCGAAAGCCTGGCACGTCAAGTTCGACCCGATCCATGGCTATTCCTACACATATTATCTGAAGAAAGACTTCACCCCTGCCCATATCGTCATCCATTCCTGCTCGAAGTCAGGAAGCTCCGTGACCATTCCCGATACCATCTGGGGCGCACGGGTCGAAGAGATCTCAGACGATGCTTTTCGAAGTGGTGTGAAAGAGGTCAAGCTGGGGAAATATGTCTATTCCGTCGGTGAAGGGAACGGTGATAAGCATTTCATCCTCCCGGACGGATATGGCGCCACACCCTACTATGTCACATTTAAGGACAAGGATGCATCCGGCTTCTACTATAAGGCTTTCCCGGACGCCACATTGGTCGCGTATGCCTATTTCAACGCTCAGGACAAATATACCATTCCGGCAAACTACGGTGGACTTACGGTATCCCAGGCGACCGACTATTACGAGAATACAACGTACCTTACCGAACTTGCCGAGACATTAGTCAGCTGTCACAGCATGCTCCCCTACAATATGTCCCGCGTGATCGAAGTCATGGAGAACGGGATCAACCCCTATTTCTTCAGCATCGAGGATGAAGACACGATCTCCCGTGTGCAGAATGTCTTTAACCATCTGCCGAAGATCTATAAGTATGACGCAGCCGGCAACCCCGCCGACGGCGAGACAGAGATTAAACTTGCGATCACGAATGCCGGCGGCGGCATCGGGAAAACGGCCAAGGAAGTCATGGAGAGTTATCCCCCGATCACGTTCATCAATGCGGAGAAAGATCTGACCTTTAATACCGTTGATGCGCTATTGAACGATACCCAGAGTTTCGGGGACTGGCTCTCAAGCGGTTTCACCAAGGTCTCGTAAATCAGCCATTAAGAAGCCTCTCCACTTCTGCCCTTTTCTCATAGAGAACACAGCCACCTTGGTGGTCGTCCTTGAGATAGTCTCCTTCGGTCAAAGCCGCGAACAATTTCGACCGCATGGCTTCCCGAAGGGAGGTATCCCGCACATTCACATCCGAGTAGGGAGAGAACGGACAGGGTTCTGCTCCGCCGTGGGAGTTAATATGGAAGAATCCTCTTCCTGCAGCGATACAGCCTCCCGAACTCTTCTCATCTCCGGGAAAAGAAACGAAAACCATGTCGGCATAGGCTCTTCGTGCGTGATCGATAAACTCCTTAAGAAGATCCCGCTCCGCATCACCGGGTGCCAGGTCACTGCTTTCTTCCGTGACCGGTACGAACTCCACGAAGAGCACCAGTTTACAGCCCTTCTCGTGAAGACTATTGATGAAATCCGGAGAAGTCACTTCCCGGATGTTCTCTTTCGTGACGGTAACCGATACGCCGAAGATAAGATGTCTGCTGTAAAGTTCATCCATCGCAGTGATCAGCTTGTCGTAGACGCCCTTCCCACGGCGGCTGTCCGTCACTTCTTTATCTCCTTCGATACTTAAGACCGGTACGAGATTTCTGTTCTTCTGAAGAAGATCGAGATAACTGCCCTGGAGGAAAATACCATTCGTGAATATGGGGAACAAGATATTTCTGATTTTTCCGGCTTCTTCGATCACATCTCTACGAAGAAGAGGTTCCCCGCCGGCCAGAAGGATGAAACTGACACCGAGCAGATCCGCTTCAACGAAGATATTCTTCCACTCCTCCGAAGTAAGCTGGCTCACAGGCGCATCGTCTGTCGTAGCGTGGTTACAGCGGGAATAGCAGCCGGCGCAGTGAAGATTACAGGATGACGTGATACTCGCGATCAGGAAAGGCGGAATATGCTCGCCTTTCTTCTCGGCCCGCGCACGCTTACCGGACGCCTTCTTCGAAGCGGATGCGAACTTCAGCATCCACGCACTCTCAACCGGGTCTGAAAGTGTCGCACGGAGCGCATCGGAAACCACTCTCTCGACCCCTTCGGTCATATATTTCTGGATGTCAAATCCCTCCGCCATGTCATTATCCTTCTTTCTTATTGAAACCTTTTCGATTCTTTACTCTTTTTGTTGAATCATAACCGGACACACTTCCCGCGTCTTGGTTATGTGGCCTCGGAGATCTCTCCGTAATCCATGTCCATCGCCAGGGAGAAGGTAAGATCCGGATACTGCTTCTGCAGTTCCTGCTTGATTTCATTCAGCACAGCAAGCCTGCTTTCAGCCTCGAAGCTGATGACCACGTCGAACCGCACGGATTTCTCTTTCTCACTATAGTAGAAGCCGTGGATCTGCTTGGCGTCCTTATGGGCGAGCACCATCGTACGGATCTCATCCCGAAGCCCGGAGACCTTCGGATCCCGGGTATTGACCGAGTAGACACCCACTGCCGTAAGAATAACACGATGCTTCTGATATACTGTAGTCATGATCTCCCGGGTCAGTTCATCCAGACGGCTGATGGGACAGCTGTCATCAAGTTCGATATGAATGGAACCGTTATAGGTATCCGGTCCGTAATTATGGAGGATCAGGTCATAGGCGCCCGTCACCTCGGGAAAAGCACAAACCGTCTCTTTGATCCCCTTTAGGAGCGCCGTATCGCCAGGCTCACCCAGAAGCTGCGAGATCGTATCCGACAGCATCTCGAAGCCAGCCTTAATGATAACCAGCGAGATCACGGCACCCAGATAAGCCTCGAGGGAAAGTCCGGAGAATACGAAGATCAGCGCTGCGACTAATGTAGCCGAAGAAATCACGGAATCGAGGAGCGCATCTTTTCCCGAATTCACAAGGGAATCGGAATGGACCTTCTCGCCGGTTTTCTTTACGAAAAGACCCAGAACGATCTTCACCAATACCGCCACCCCTACGATCACGAGCGCGATCACGGAATAGTCCGGATCTTCCGGTGAGATGATCTTCTTTACGGACTCGATCAGAGACGTGATACCGGCATACAAAACAATGACGGAGATGATCAGGGCACTTAAGTATTCGATCCGTCCGTATCCGAAGGGATGCTTCTTATCCGGCTCCCTTCCTGCAAGTTTCGTACCGATGATCGTGATCACGGAACTGAGCGCATCCGACAGGTTATTGACCGCATCCAGCAGGACCGCGATCGAGTGACTGAGAAGACCGATCACAGCCTTAAACCCTGCCAGAAACAGGTTCGCCAGGATCCCGATCACACTGGTGCGGATGATCACTTTACTTCTTTTCTGTTCCGGATTCATATCCATAGCTTCGCTCCACTTTCCCAAGATCTACCGGATCGGAGGGATCCTTCTTTACTTCGCCAGTTCCGCCTCGACGGCCTTCCTCACTTCATCCATCTCCACGGTCGGCTCGAAACGGGCGATGACCTTCCCGCTTCTGTCGATGAGGAACTTGGTGAAATTCCATCTGATATAAGCCTTCTCGCCGAACGCCTTGTTATTCATATCCGAGAACTTCTTCAGCATGGCAACCTTAAGGCCTTTGCCGAAACCCTCGAAGGGTTTCTCGGTGGCAAGATATGCGAACAGAGGATCCGCTGTCTCACCATTTACATCGATCTTCTTAAACTGCGGGAAGTCGGTGCCGAACTTCAGTGTGCAGAACTCATGGATCTCGTTGTCGTCTCCGGGAGCCTGATTCGCGAACTGGTTGCACGGGAAGTCGAGGATCTCGAGACCCTTCTCCTTCAGATCCTTATACATCGCTTCCAGCGGCTCATAGTGCGGGGTAAATCCGCAGCCTGTTGCCGTATTGACGATCAGGAGGACCTTGCCCTCATACTCCTTGAGGCTGACCTCGTTACCCTTCTGGTCCAGTACTGTAAAATCGTAAACACTTGCCATAATCTTTCCTCCTTCTTGGATACCGGAATCTTCATGTCTCTAGCGCCGGTCCGCTTCTATCGGTTGCTTCTTAGTTATCTTTCGACTCCATGTTACGAAGAGCCTTATAAGTCAGAACATAAAGTGTTCTAAACTCCTCTGCTGAAAGCCCCATACACTCGGCGATACAGGGCGGAATCGATACGGCTTTCTCCCGTAGTTTCTTCCCTTCTTTCGTAACTGTCAGTGTCAGAAGCCTTTCATCTTCGGCGCTTCTCTCACGGCGGATATAGCCTGCCTGATCGAGCCGTTTCAGCACCGGCGTCAGCGTCCCGTAATCCAGATGCAGGCACTCCGCCAGCTCCCGAGAAGACACCGTCTCCTTCTCCCACATGACCATCATGACGATATACTGCGTATAGGTAAGATTCAATTCTTTCAGATACGGACCATACTGGCGGACCAGTTCTTTCGAACAGGCATAGAGAGGAAAACAAACCTGATTTCCCAGCTTCAGAGCATCGTAGCGGATCCCATCGTTCTGATTCTTCATGACTCACACTTACCTCTCGTTTAATTGCGCAAGATTTACTTGTGCACAATTATGTTAGCATGAGATCAATCATGCTGTCAACCTCTCTTCTCGAAAAAATGTTGAAAAAAAACGCTTCCCTATTCGTCGTCCGGCGTGAATTCCATGACTCCGTTCTCATCGAAGTCCGCATCGGCGGTGCTCTCCTTCGGGAGTACTTCCGTAAGAGCCAGAAGTACCTTATCGTATTCCGCTTCAAAAGCACTGTGATTCTTCTTTATATATTCTTCGTCGTTTCTTCCGGCGGCCGATTCCAGTTCCTGCGCCAGTTTCGACGCAGCCTCGGCACCGATCGTCGCAGAGGTACTCTTCACAGAATGCACCAGGATCCCGTAATTCTGAAGGTCTCCCTGCTCGAGGAACGCCTTCATCTTCGATTTCTTTTCTTCGGCAGATTTCCTGTATTCGAGGAGGATCGAACGGTAGAAGGCCTCATCACCGGCGCAGTTTCTAAGTCCGTTTCCCACGTTGATCCCGCATTCCTGAAGCGGAGAGAACGGTGTTTCCTCTTTCACCTTCCCGCCGGACCTTTCTTCCTCCGTCACGATCTCGATCTTCTCCGCCGGGATATATTTTCTGAGCATCCGTTCCAGATATGTACTGTCGATCGGCTTGGTCAGATAGTCATTAAAACCCTTCGACAGATAACGCTCTCTGGCACCGACGACCGCATCAGCAGTAAGACAGATCACCGGAGTATCGATATTCGGGCCGTCCGTATGGCTCTTCAGGACACGCAGCGTCTCCTCACCATCCATCTCGGGCATACGCTGATCCATCAGGATCACATCGTATTTATTCTTAATTGCAAGTTCGATGGCATCTTTTCCGCTGCCGGCCGTATCGATCTGGATCTTCGTTTCTTTCAGGAATTCCGTCGCCACGATCAGATTCATCTTCGTGTCGTCGACGATCAGGACCTTCGCATCCGGGGCTCGGAAACTCTCGTGGTAGTTCTTTCTCGAACCGATACTCTTATCGAACTTCTCTTTAAAATTCCCGACCTTCTCATCAGAGAGCACGACCTGCGGAATATAGACCGTAAAGGTGGAACCGCTGCCATAGGTACTCTCTACCTTCACGTCGCCATCCATCATCGTAAGAAGCATCTTCGTAATGGCAAGGCCCAGCCCGGTTCCCTCCTTGGTACTGTTTTTCTCAAGATCCACTCTCTCGAACTTACCGAAGAGTTTACCGATGTTTTCTTCACTGATTCCGATACCGGTATCCGTGACAGAAGCGATCAGCTTCATGACCGGTTTTCCGTCATCGTTATCCTTCTGCTTCTCCCCCGTGATCGTCAGCGTGACGCTTCCGGCATCCGTGTACTTCACCGCATTATTCAGAAGATTCGTCAGCACCTGGCGCACACGCACCACATCGCCGAAAAGATGATCGGGAAGATCCTCGTCCACATTCGTGATGAACTGCAGATTCTTCTCTTTCGCCTTAAAGTAGATCATGTTACTGACATCGTTAATGACGGAACTGAGCTGATACTCCACCTCTACGATATCCAGTTTTCCCTCTTCGATCTTCGTAAAATCCAGAATATCGTTAATGATCGCAAGAAGGTTATTACCGGCGCTGTCGACATTACCGGCATAGTGCCGGATCCGATCGAACGACTCCTGATAGGCTTCAGGAGAAGACGCCTTCATTTTCTCTGCTTTCGCAGATTCACGAAGGATCATCTCATTCATGCCGAGAACGGCATTGATCGGTGTGCGGATCTCATGACTCGTATTCGCCAGGAAGTCGGTCTTCGCTTCACTCGCACGTCTGGCCGCTTCCAGCGCATCGTCCTGCTTGATCTTCGCTTTCACCGTTTCATACTGGGCCATGCCGCACAGGATCACGTTCACCAGATACATCATGGGAAGACGAGAATAGTACACATCCGGGAAACGGTATCCAGAATTGTGAAGCGGGGTATTCATATAGACAACCATGATCACGAAGAAGACCATGTTGAAGTAAAGACCATAAGACAGATTAAAGAAATAGAAGACGACCGGTACGGCCAGGAAGAACAGGAAGATACTCGAACCGCCCGTGCCTCCTGTATAGAGGAAGAAGGTAAATGTGATCCAGTAGACGAAACACTGGATATTGATCGCCAGATGCATCAGCCACCGTCTTCTCTTCTTCCCGAATTTACAGACGGCGAAACAGATGGTCGCGATCGCAGTCATGGTCGCACAGAACAGCGCATACCCGGCCACAAGCGGTTTACCATGGATAAAATTATCCACACTTAAGTAGATACAGAAGGGAACGACCATCGCATAGAGTATGATGCTCATCGTAAGATTCACGGTGACATACCGTTCATCGATGTGAAATCTCTTCGTCTTACCCATATTCTTCCCCATAAGGATCCTTATAACGGATCCTGTCTCCCTATTTCACCTTTATCCGTTCTTCCCGTCCAGAAGCCTCTTCAGTTCAGCAAGAAGATTCTCCAGTTCCGCCTTCCGTTCCGCACGGTCTCCCGCATCCGGACCTTTACCGGGTCTTACCCAGTCATCCAGGTCGAAACTGATATCATCGTAGAGCATCCGCCCGA
>JAEEIT010000021.1 GCA_016281535.1 Clostridia bacterium
ATCGGTACCGCGAATTTCCTGAAAGAACACGGCATCCGCACACGTGTGCGCGGTAAGCTCAGTGAGGGTAGTACGGAGATCCTGGATTCCATCCGTGCGGGATACGTCAGTTACATCATCAATACACGTGCGATCCTTTCGGGTGTGCACTATGAGGATGGTGTGGCGATCCGCCGCTGCGCGATCCAGAACGGTGTTACCATCTTCACTTCCCTCGATACTGTTAAGATCCTGCTCGACGTGCTCGAAGAGACGATTCCGGGTATCTCGACGATCAATGCATGAGCGGGGACAGGTGACCGCGCGGCTTACGTAGGGACGAGTCATTCCCTTTTTTGCGATCAGATGCTACAATTCTCCTTGGGGATACTATTGAAGAAATAGCGGAGGTTGTAGAGATGAAGAAAGCGTTGTGCGTGCTCCTTGCGTCGGTGATGTGTGTGGGCCTTCCGGGGTGTGGTAAGGAAGAAAAAACGACCAGAAAGAAGATCGCCAAGAAGACGAAGGCGGAAGAGGTGGAGGACGACGAGGATCCGGACGATACGGAAGATCCGTCTTCGGCTCCGGATGTAAAGGTGAAAGACGGGGAGGTCAGGATCGATGAGGCACATTTCCCGGATGAAACCTTCCGCGAATATGTGAGTAACGTATTCGATATGGACGGGGATGGCGTACTCTCCTCGGAGGAGATCGAAGAGGCCACGGAGGTCGAGTTCTACGGGGACCGGAATGGAGAGAAGACTTATCCGGAATCACTGGACGGGATCGAATACCTGACGGAACTGGAGGGATTGTATCTCTTTAACTGTAAGGTCACTTCCCTCGATTTCTCGAAAATGCCTAAACTGCTAATGCTCCATGTCGATGGCCTTTCGCTTGGGACGCTGGATATAAGCACCTGTCAGACTCTTCGGGTGGTTTCATGCGAATCGTGTGAACTGGAAGAGATCATCATGGATAATCCGAATCTCGAGACACTAATGTGCACGGATAACAACCTGGAGACACTGGATCTCAGAGGTGTCCCGAATCTCACCGAACTGTGGTGCGACCAGAATCCGCTTACCGGGCTGGATCTAAGCGGTGTTCCGAATCTTGAGGATCTGAGTGTGAAATACTGTCCCATCGAGTCGCTGGACTTAAGTCCGGTACCCCACCTGACACAATTGAGTTTGCACGAGAATCCGATCAGCTCGATTGATCTGCGTGCTTGCCCGGAACTGGTTTTCTTCGCCTGCGCCTATACGGGGATCACTTCTCTGGATCTCAGCCAGAATACGAAGCTTGAAGTGCTGCACTGTGATAGCACGGAAATCCCCTCGCTGGATACTACCGCCTGTACGGAGCTGGAACTTCTGAATGTCACGGATTCCAAGGTCGCCTCTTTGGATCTGAGCCAGAACGGAAAGCTTGCCTATCTGGATGCAGACTGGTCAGAAGTGAAATCTCTGGATCTCACCCATTGCCCGCTTCTTGTGGATCTGGTGAAGACATATGAGAAGGAGGAGGTCGGCGACGGACGTGTCTGCTGGACGGGAGAGGAGGCCCAGCTGTGCATCAACGGGGACTGCGAGCTCATTCTTCCTTAAGATGATTTCCCTTCGCAGGCGGCATGGATGAGACCCAGGAAGAGCGGATGCGGCTTGTCCGGACGGCTCTTAAATTCCGGGTGGAACTGCACGCCCACGAAGAACGGATGCCCTGGGATCTCGACCGCTTCCACCAGAAGATTATCCGGTGAAAGACCGCTGATGATGTTCTTCATCTGGTCTCTGTACGCATTATTGAATTCATATCTGTGACGGTGTCTCTCGCTGATATTTGAGGCTTTGTAACACTGTTCCATCATGGTTCCTGGGAGGATGTTGCAGGGGTAACTTCCCAGACGCAGTGTGCCGCCCTTCTCGATCTCGTCGTTCTGGCCCGGCATAAAGTCGATTACGAGATGCTCCGATCCTTCGTCGAATTCACGAGAGTTCGCATCGTCATACCCGAGCACATCCCGGGCATATTCGATGACGGCGATCTGCATGCCGAGACAGATGCCGAGGTAGGGGATATTCTTCTCCCGGGCATATCTTGCGGCGAGGACCATGCCCTCGATGCCGCGGTCGCCGAATCCGCCCGGCACGAGGATGCCGTCTGCTTCCGACAGGACCGACTGGTAGTTCTCTTCGGTCAGTTCCTCAGAGTCGGTCCAGAGAATATTGATATTCGCCGAATACTTATAGCCCGCGTGATGCAGCGCCTCTGCGACGGACAGATAGCAGTCGTGGAAGTGCGTGTATTTCCCGACGAGGGCGATGGTGCATGTCTTATCACAGCTCTTGATCAGGTCGACCATGGCCTTCCAGTGCGACAGATCGCAGGGAGCGGCGTCGATTCTCAATTCTCTGCATACTACATCGGAGAAAGAACTGGCCTCGAGCATGAGTGGTGCTTCGTAGAGGATCGGGATCGTGGTGTTCTCGATGACGCAGTCCGGGGAGACGTTACAGAACATGGCGATCTTCTTAAAGATCGACGGATCTTCAATGGGTTCGTCAGTACGAAGAACGATAATGTCCGGCGAGACACCCATGCCCTGCAGTTCTTTTACCGAATGCTGGGCGGGCTTGGACTTATGCTCGCCGGAGGCCTTCAGATAAGGAACGAGTACCACATGGATGTAGAGTGCATTGTGCGGACCGACTTCGCGCCCCACCTGACGGATCGCCTCGATGAAGGGCTGGCCCTCGATATCGCCGATGGTGCCGCCGATCTCCGTGATGACCACATCCGCCTGGGACTCCAC
>JAEEIT010000164.1 GCA_016281535.1 Clostridia bacterium
ATCGAAGATGTGCATGAATTCCTTCTCCCGGGAACGGAAATGAAGAGGACGGTCCTCGTGATCCGTAAGATACGCTCGACCCCTGCCCGTTACCCGAGAGGGCAGGGCAAGGCCGAAAAAGAGCCGATCCTGTAAGATTCAGTATCACCGGGAAAAATCAGTTCTCAGAAACCAGGGATGGTGCGGATCCGTCCGAGCTTCCGTTCGCGAAGGGGCAGACATAGATCTTACGATCTGCAGTATCCTTCGTGCTGTCGGAAACGATGATGTAGAGACTCTCTGTTTCGTCTGAATAGAACAGACCCGTAATCGTCTCATTCTCATGAAGATCCTCGATTGCCGGAATCACATGTTCATCCGATTCGGGAATGATGTCTCCGGTCTTCTTGTCGCACAGGAAGAGGGATTTTCTGTCATCGGCGATACAGACCAGATACTCTCCTGCTACGACAGTCTGTGCATCGGTGAAGGGAATATCGGGAGTGGGCCGGACGAAATGCTTATCATCCGCGGCAGTCGTTTCTGAAGGCTCATCCTTCACTTCCGTCTCGCCGTTCTTGTCCAGATCTTCTGCCTCTGTAGTATTCTCCACAGCATCGGGCATCGTCCACTCTGCGGATGCGTCGCTGCCGGACATGAAGTCCTCCTCGACCATCGACTTCTCGCCACCATTATCCACGGCCTCTGCTGCTGCAACGACCGAAGTCGAACGCGAGTTCTTCGAACGCTTGCTCTTCGTCATGTCTGTCGCACTCTTCGACATACGCGGGAGAATGAAGATAAGACCGCCCACGAGAAGCGCCACACAGAGTACAGGGATGGCAGCCATCAGGAAATAGGAATAGCGGAAGGGACGCTTCTTTCTGGAAGACGCAGAGGCTGTCCCGTTCAGAGAAGCAGCTGCCTGCTCCAGACGTGCCTTCTCGATCGCGGCACGGGTCTTCGCCAGAAGCTCATCCGAGGTCTGTATCGGTTCCAGACTTTTCTTCAGTTCGTCACCAAGCATCGTCTTACTCCTTTCCCCAATCTTTTAATTTCGCCCTGGCGCGCATGAGACGGGATCTGACCGTGCTCTCAGTAATGCCGAGCTGCTTCGCTATTGCTTCGTTATCCATATCGAAATAGAAACGGAGCAGAATCACATCTTTATACTTCGGGGGCAGCGCCTGTACCGCATCCAGAAGCGGATTACTCTGGTCGATCGCCTCGATCAGCCGGTCCTCCACGGTATTCCCGGGAAGGGGCTTGATCCGCTTCTTCTCCTCACTCGTCGGCTTCGTCTTATCCAGGAGATCTCCCAGAAAAGAGGTCCGCCGCATGTAGGAGGACTTCAGGTAATCCAGACATACATTCCTCGCGATGGATAAAAGCCAGTACTTGACTTCACTCTCACCTCGGTAGGAATCCGACCGGGTCATGACCTTCACGAACACATCCTGAAATGCATCCTCGGCCAGACTCTGCTTCCCGAGATAAACGGTGCACATACGAAGCACATCGTTACCATACAGACGGAAAAGCTCTTCGACATCGAGCATGGGCCGATCCCCGTATCCGGTTGTTCCTTCAGTAGCCATTGCGGTATTACTGCCTCACTAATCAGACGAGATGAAAATCTCTTTTGTTGCATCTTTTGAAGAAAAATGCGAAATAAAAACACACGATTTATTCTATACAATAATCTTCATTTTTGCCACATTTTTCCAAGCGAAAAGCACTATCTTGTGGTAAAATATATTGGTGATTATTTAATAGAGTATATAAGGGAGGAAGACGAATGTCTGATTCTACAAACGAGCCACTTTCCGGCAAGGATCTGCGCAAACAGCAGGAAGCCGAAGTGGACGCGATCTTCTGCTCCGAGCAGACCACCATTATCCCGGTCGATCTGGAAAAAGAAATGAAAAAGTCGTTCATCGACTATGCGATGAGCGTTATCTCTGACCGTGCCCTGCCGGATATCCGTGACGGTTTGAAGCCGGTTCATAGAAGGATCCTCTACTCCATGTTTACCCAGGGCTTCACCCCGGATAAGCCGTACCGTAAGTGCGCCACCACCGTTGGTGACGTGCTCGGCCGCTTCCATCCGCACGGCGACGCATCCGTATACGATGCCCTCGTCCGTCTGGCCCAGGATTTCTCCATGCGCTATATGCTGGTCGAAGGTCATGGTAACTTCGGTTCCATGGACGGTGACCCGCCGGCTGCATACCGTTATACAGAGGCAAGACTCCAGAAAGTCGCCATGGAAATGATGAGCGACATCAATAAGGGAACCGTCGACTTCCGTCCGAACTTCGACGAACATGATGTCGAGCCGGTCGCACTTCCGTCCCGTTTCCCGAACCTTCTGGTCAATGGTTCTGTCGGTATCGCCGTAGGTATGGCGACCAACATCCCGCCGCACAACATGGGCGAGGTCATCGACGGCGTTGTTATGCTTCTGGATAATCCGGAGGCGACGATCGAGGACCTGATGACGGTCATTAAGGGACCGGACTTCCCGACAGGCGGTATGATCCTCGGACGCCGCGGTATCTCAGATACATAAAGAACAGGTAAGGGCCGTATCGTTGTCCGTGCCCATACCGATATCGAAGTCATGAGCAACGGCCGTGCGAGAATCATCGTGCA
>JAEEIT010000165.1 GCA_016281535.1 Clostridia bacterium
CGATCTTACACGGACCGTCGAGCATCATGGCAGCAGCCAGGATACCCAGGACGGCATTCTTACTGCCACTGATATTTACATCTCCCTGGAGTCTCTTCCCTCCAACGATCTTATAGCTTGACATAGTTACTCCCCTTTTATCTCAGAATTCTCTGCGTTCTTTCCCAGCGATGTCTCCGTCACCTGACGAAGCAGGCTTCTCGACACGGGTGGCGCCGGAGAAACTTCCGTTTTCTCCGCCACGGCCGGCTTCTTCTCTGTCTTATCCTTCGAAACGGCCTTCTTCGCTGCTGTCTTTTTCGTCTTCGCCTGTTTCCGCGTCTGCGCATTCTGAAGCCCGACCTGATCCTTACTGAGGATCGGTTTCTTCAGAACCGGTGGATCCGGTACCAGGACCTTCGTTTCGCGACTCGATAACGTGACCCACTGCCCGCTTTCTGCAGGCTCTTCCCGAACCGGCATCTCCTGAACCGCAGAGACCTGCTGTGGCTCCACCGGTATCGGTACCGGGACAGCCGGCACAATCTCCGGCACTACCGGCACAGGTTCCGGTACGATCGGTACAGGTTCCGGTACGACCGAAACCGGCTCCGGAACATACTGCGGGACTTCCTGCTCCGGCTGAGTTACCGGCACAGGAACGGGCACGATCTCAGGAGCAGGCTCATACGCCGGCTCCGATACAGGCTGAGGCGCATACTGCGCGGGCACCGTTTCTGCCTGTGGCTCCACCATCGGCATACTGCTTGCTGTATGCATCGGGATCGCATTGTCGCCAACCCTATCTATATTATCACAATCATCCATATAAGTGAGACGCTCGATCAGATCTTCTGCCTGCTCATCCGTGATCTTCGTAAAATCGTAACCGAGATCGTACTCATCTTCGTTAAACTTCTCGATATAGGCCTGTGCCTTCCGATAGAGAACTTCCTCACGCGGCACCCCTTCACGAAGCCCGATCAGTGTCTCACGGAACGTCGTCTCCGCTGTAGGCAGCGTAATATAGAAGTCACTGCCGACTTCCGAACGCATACTCGATGCTGCATCATCCTCTGCCGTCCGTGTCACCAGGCTGACCTCTCCTTCCAGGACCTCGGACAGCATCTTCACGATCGCCAGACCCAGCCCGCTTCCGCCGGCCTTACGGGATCCTGTCTCATCGACGCGGAAGAACGCCTGGAAAACTTTCTCGGCTGCAGGTTTCGGAATACCCGGACCCTGATCCTGTACTTTGATCGTGATCGTTGTCTCATGAGCCTGAATAAATACCCAGATCTGGGTATTCACATCCGAATACTTGATCGCGTTATTGATGAGATTGACCACCATCTGTTCCAGCATCGTATCGCTTCCGAAGTAGTGCGGCATATTATTCGTCAGGCATTCGAAGCCGATGGTGATATTCTTATTTGCCCCCTCGGCACGCATTCTTCTGACCACGTTCTCCACAACCTGTTCTACCCGGAACTGCATCATGTTGACACGGACCTTGTTATTCTCGATCTGCGAAAGGAAAGTCAGATTCTTGATGATGGCATCCAGTCGGTCACTCTCTTCCTTGATCTTCAGAAGATAACTGAAGAGCTTCTCTCTGTCCATCTCCCGTATGCCCCAGTCGATCAGGGATTCCGAGTAGCCTGTGATCGTCGCAAGCGGTGTCTTCAGCTCGTGCGAGACCGTCGACACGAACAGCCGTCTCTGCTGTTCCTGACGTGCCATCTTCGTCACATCCTCGATCACAACGATCCATCCCCTGACATCCGACTGCGGGAAAAACGGTTTAGAAAAGTGGAACTGGATGATGCGGTTGCGGATCTCGACACGCGTCGTCACCGATTCGATCTTCTCATTCTCCTGCGGATCCTCATCGTTCTCCGGGGCTTTCCTCTCCGAAGGAAGCGCATCTTCATATAAACGGAGATCCAGAATGACCTGCGGGTCCGGAATGAAAGTCGAGACAAATTCGGTGAATACACTCGGCAGTTCTTCGACGCGCAGTTTCTTCAGGCAGGTCTTGTTATGGTACAGAAGCTGCCCGCGCTCCGTAAATACTACGACGCCCATCTGGACGATATTCAGAACCGAGTTCGACACGCCGTTCGTCGTATTGATATACCTCAGGCGTCTCTTCTCTTTCGCGACGGAACCGCGCATAAGGAAGTAAACGAGAATGCCGAAAATCACAGCCCCGCTTACAAGCCCTATAAAAAGCATGGGAACGGGCTCAAGAACCCGATCCCATATCTCCAGTTCCATCACTGATAATTCCAAAAAAGTATCCCCTCTACGCGATATTTATATCGGATACAGCCCCCTCTTTCGGGAAATGATCACTGTCCCTTGTCGAAATAGTAACCTACGCCTCTCTTCGTCAGGATATGACGGTAGTTGGTCTGATCCGGTTCGAGTTTCTCTCTGGTACGGCGGACCGTGACGTCAACGGTACGGACATCTCCGAAATACTCATACCCCCAGACATGCTGCAGCAATGCTTCACGCGAGAAAACCTGTCCGGCATTTTCCGCCAGGAAAAGCACTAACTGGAATTCTCTATATGTCAGATTGACATCTTCGCCGGCACGGCGGATCTGATAGGCACTCTTATCGATCTCAAGATCACCGATCTTAAGAATATTCTCTTCAGAAGAAGTTTCCTTCTCCATATAGGAGCCACGGCGAAGTTGTGCACGGACACGGGCCAGCACTTCACGAGGGCTGAACGGCTTCGTAATATAGTCATCCGCACCGATCTCGAGACCAAGGATCTTATCGATCTCTTCGCTCTTCGCAGTGAGCATGATGATCGGGACCTTCGTCTTCGGACGGAGCTGCTTACAGACTTCAAGACCATTTGGCTCGGGCATCATCCAGTCAAGGAGGATCAGATCCGGTTTCTGGCGTTCTGCCAGTTCGAGAGCGGTCTGACCATCATTGGCGGAGATCACCTCATAGCCTTCTCTTTCCAGGTTCGTCGTCAATAACTCAACCAGAGGCTGTTCGTCGTCTACGACAAGAATCTTTGCACACATAGCCAATACTCCATTTCAACAAATACACAATATCTTGTGCCAAGCACATCACTTTTACACAACAGTTACTTCAATTATACCATTCTTATTGCATTTGCAACCCCGATTATTACAAATTCCTAAAGTTTTGCAACTGGGGCAAAAATCGGGGATAAGGGAAGTATAACATATTTATGTTCATCTATGTATCAATAGAGAAAAAAGAAGCTCGACTACGTTTCCGTAGCCGAGCTTCATATAATCCGGCAGCGATCGATTTTCCCAGGCCGTCACCAGCCAAGTATCTTAGACACCGACGAGCTTAACTTCTGTGTTCGGAATGGGAACAGGTGTGGCCTCGCCGTTATAACCACCGGAATGGTTGAGGGTCTTAAGC
>JAEEIT010000166.1 GCA_016281535.1 Clostridia bacterium
TTCGTATTTTTCGAAGTAGCAGACCTCAAGGCCGAACTTGATCTTCACAGGATAGTCCTGCTGCCGCACCTTCTCCACCAGTTCCAGATACTCGCTAAAACTCTTCTTCCCGGCCTTTCGCTGAAACCAGTTATCGACAAAATCACTTGCCGCGCGGGTGGAATCGTACATAGGCGCAAACTCCGGGAACATATAGTTATGCTCCAGAAGCCGGATCTCCGTAAGACCCATCTTCACCGCCTGGTCCACAAACTCCTGGATCCAGGGAAGAGTATAAGGTCCATATTCGATATGGATGTGTCCGTCGATCATGCTTTCCCCGACTCCTTGTCCGTCACCCTTTGCATTTCTTGTGCGCCCCTTCTCACGCTTTCTTTCCAGTCGCCGCCAAAATGGCCTCGGCCAGATTCCTTCCGTAGATCTCACAGCCTAGGGCATTCGGGTGCAGATTATCGAGGAAATATTCCGGGAAATGCGGCACCATCTTCATTCCGTCGATCACGGTAACATTGTTATACTTTTCCGCGATGGCCTTCACTTTCCCGCAGAACTCGATCAGCTTCGGAAGTCCGTCCCAGGAATCACCACGCCAGAGCGGCGTGATGCAGAAGATCGGGATTTCATTTCCGTAGATTCCGATCAGGGTCTCATAGTACTCCTCGACCGGAGTCATATCCTTCTCGCCGTACTGGTTGGTGCCGAGGGCCACGATGATCTTATCCGGCGTATAGCCGTCCATCTTCATGAGGGACTTCTTATCGTAGATATAGCCGCCGATGCCCTGGTTGATGATGTCGTAATTCAATATCCGGTTGGCGACACTGACGTAGGTGCAGGACGAGCGGAGCGGTCCGTATCCCTGAGTAATGGAGTCGCCCAGCCACAGGACTTTCTCGTTCTTCTTGGCCGGGATCACTTCCGCATCGATCGTAAAATTCCGGATCAGAACCGTCGCATCCGCCGGCAGGTAGATGACTACAGACTTCTCGCCCTCCGGAAGCTCCCACTCGAAGGTCCCGACGTCCATGATGTCCTTGACCCGTGCGATATTCGTGACAAATCCGTTCACCAGAAGTTCGAAGGAATCCGGAGACCCTTTCCAGATGGTTTTATAGTCGAAAGAAAGCTTCGTCGCAGACGTTGTGAACTCCAGTGTTTTTGCCGTGGTAGCCGTACATCTTTCGTACCACATGAAAAAAGCACCTTTAAAGTACTCGATCTGATCCTTGGTGTACTGGAAAGCCTGGAGATACCCGTCTTCCGTCTCCGCAAACTCATATGCGCCGAAATAGATCTTCTTTAATTCTTCGTTCGTTAAAACCATGTTTATATCCTTTCCGGTTCTAGCCGATATCAATCTTTTTCATAATATACGATATCCATTTTATCATTGATCTTATCGACCCTGCCCGTCCGGTGATATCCGAGCTTCTCATAAAGATGAAGATTGCCTTTCTCCTGAAGGATCGTATCCAGACACCAATGGCCAGATCCGTAAATCTTTTCAGCCGCCAGGATCGCCTGCTGCGCATAGCCTCGATTTCGGAACTCCGGCATGATCCAGATGGGAGAGATGCGTTTTCTGCTGCCGTCCTTCTTATCCACGACACGGATCACACCGGCCTTCTCGCCGTTTGCCATGATGAAAAAGTAGGTCGTCCAGGGCTGCTCAAACCTCGCCAATACTTTGTCCACAGGTTCAGATGCAGGGCTTGTATCAAAGTCCTGATACTTATCCAGAAGTTCTTGGAATGCTTCCACCTGCATCTTCCATACGGTTGCGATATCTTCTCGCGTTATCGGTTTTAATTCAATACTCATCATACTTTCTCATAGCTCCGGCCGGTATGTCCAGCCATGTTCTCCGTGGTAGATCATCTGCTTCGTCATGCCACCGTCGATGCAGATATTCTCGCCGGAAATGAATCCCGCTTTATCGGAGCAGAGATACATGACCATCGATGCGATATCTTCCGGTTTTCCGACGCGTCCCACCGGCTGCTGGACGGCATCTGCGCCGGAGATATCCGAGCCGGTCGTATCGATCCATCCCGGGGAAATACTATTGACCCGAGCTTTCCCCGCAAGACTTACCGCCATGGCATGCGTCAGCGCCGCGATCCCGCCTTTTGCCGCTGTATAGCTTTCCGTCTGCGGCTGGCTCATGCGGTCCCGAGAAGAAGCGATATTGACTACCGATGCCTCTTTAGAAAAATAAGGCATCAGAAGTTTCGTCAGATAAAAAGGTGCCGTCACGCCGACGGCAAGTGCTTTCTGAAATTCTTCGTAGGTGCATTCACCAATTCCTTTCATGAGAGGGAGCGCATTATTGACCAGATAATCGACATGGCCGGATTCCGAGATGACAGATGCCGCGAACTTTTCAAGCGTCTCCTTGTCACCGACATCACCGACGAACCAGTCACCGGGAAGGATGTCGATAATGTGGACCTTTATGCCCTCGCTTCGCATCGTCTCCGCGATTGCTTTTCCGATGCCCCTGGCGCCACCGGTGATCACCGCAACTTTCTTTTCCTCTGCCATATCGCTCACCTCGATTCTATGTAAAGTGTACCATTGATTACTCGAATATCCACTATTTACTTAGTATAATCACACCGCGATAAATACTGAGTATACTACGCGATAAGATATTGACGCTCAAAAAGCACGGTGGTATTCTAGCTTAGTAGTGTGTTAATACAAAAAGCAAAGCAAGGAAATGATATGAAAAACAAATCATTTATATCTGTTTTGATCATCATCACGATTCTTATGGGGACAAGTTGCAGTAAGAAAGAAGCAACATCTGAAGACAACACCGACCACTCTACTTTACAAACGACAACTTCGAGCACAGAAATGACCGACGATACTGATTCTTCTTCCGATCATGATGATACAGATTTATCTTCTGATCCTTCGGAAGAAAGTATATCCTCTTCCGAATCCGAGTCTTCAATAGAATCTTCCCAGGAAGAGGGAGTTTCTGTAGAAGATAAACTGGTTTCCGCCTGTGAAAAACTTGGTTTTCCACTGTTAAAAGGCACATATGATGAAGACTCCGATAATTACACTTTTGTAAAAGGATCATTCCGGATCGACGCGCTTGTTGAAAAAGATGAAGCAAGTGCGAAAAAAGATTATCAGGAGATCATATCTTATGGAGGCTGGTACGAGGAACCTGTCCTCAAAGAGATCCGATCCGAAGAGGGTGACTACCAGCTGTGGGTCGTTTATTCCGATTTGGGTGACGGGCGGAAAGGAATGTTCGTCAACTATGCCAAGGAAAACATCTGGATGGGAGTAGAAACGTTCGATGAAGAATACATAGAATCTATCGAAGATCTCCTTCGGAAATTAGGATGCGATATAGATTAGTCTTTCAGAA
>JAEEIT010000167.1 GCA_016281535.1 Clostridia bacterium
ATCCTGAAGGATATCGCGGGGATGCAGGGAGTGTCTCTGAAGATCTTTTATAAGCGGATTACGATGCTCGAGGAAGAAAAGCTGATCACCAGAGGGAGCCGCAGTACAGTCTATGAGAGTAACCGGGCGGAAAGCCTGTCGGATGTAGTCGACGCAGGAGAGAACTTAAGCGATGTTTCGGAGATGTTCCGTACCATGAGGAAGGAACGGGAGCGGATACTTTACTGTTCGGCATTCCTTGAAATAAAGGCTTCTACTCGTGTAGAATTGGAGAACATCAAAGCCGATGTCCGGGCAGCATTAATGGCGGACAAGATCATGGCCGATGAACTGACCCTGCAGCAGAAGGAAGGCATGCAGACAGTCAATCCTCTGGGCAGAAACCACTTCGGACTCGATTACTGCAGGCCGCTTCCGGCAGGGAGTGTTGCCAATCTTTACCCGTTTTCCTACTCCGGGAGACTGGATCCGCATGGGATCCGGATCGGCAGGGCGGAGAACGGGACCGATGTCTATCTAGATCCCGATCGAAGAACCTTTGATGTCACGAACGGAAACATCGTCATCCTCGGATCCCCGGGACAGGGAAAGAGCTTCCTTACCAAGTTTCTCTCGACCAATGTCATCGAGCAGGGCAAGAGGCTGTTCCTTCTCGATCCGGAGGAAGAGTATGAGAGTCTTGTCAGAAACCTCGGCGGAACTTATATCGATTTTCTTAGCGGACGGTACCACATCAACATCTTGGAGCCGAAACGTTGGACGATGGATGAGGAGACTGTGAAGGATGCACCGGAGAGCTTCAACCAGGTCGGCAAACCGCTTTCCATGCACATCTCATTTCTGAAGGACTTCTTCCGGATCTACAAGCATTTCTCACGAAAGGAGCTGGACGTGCTGGAAGTCTTGTTTATGAGCTTCTATGACAGTAAGGACATCTCTGATGCGAATGCGGATCGGTTACCAAGGGAAGCATTTCCGACGATGTGCGAGTTTTATAAGTATGTCTACGAAATCTTTGACCGGCTCCGGTATGCGGAACAGAAGGAATACGAGCAGGGCAATGCCCTGACGGAAGAAGGCCTGTTCCGCGTGGACGAGCTGCAGAGCATCCTGATTGGCATCTGCTCCATGTCGCAGGGACCGGACTCCGTGTTCTTTAACGGCATCACCAATCTTCCGCAGGATGGTATTGTGGCATTCGGCGTCAAGGGTCTGATGGAATCCAATGCGGATGTGAAGGATGCCGTGCTGTTCCATCTGCTTTCCTACATCTCGGATCAGCTGCTCGTGCAGAAGAATGCTGTCGGCGTGCTGGATGAGTTTTATCTCTTCCTCACAAGCCCGGTCGTTGTGGAATACGTAAGAAATATGATGAAGCGGAACCGGAAACGGGACAGCTTTTTGATCCTCACCAGCCAGAACGTGGAGGACTTTCTTCTTCCCGGCATCAAAGAATACACGAAGCCGCTTCTTTCCATTCCTTCACACCGTTTCCTGTTTTACCCAGGAAATGTCGAGGCAAACGAATACAAGGATCTACTGCAGCTCGAGGACTGTGAGTTCGAAGTCATCCGTACCGCATCCAAGGGAAGATGCCTCTTCCAGTGTGGCAATGAGCGGTACAAGCTGCTCGTGCAGGCACCGGAGTATAAGGAGGCGTTGTTCGGAAAGGAAGGAGGAAGATAATCCTCTTTTCAAATGATGCCGCCTTATGATATAATATGACATGTCTTTGATGAAGGCTTTTCAAACTGAAGTTAACATGTCAGGTTGCCTATAGGCAGCACTTATTAACGGAGGTGGTCATCATGACTGAAGAAAAAGATCCATATTACAAGACACAGACTGCGGTTCAAACAGAAACGGGGATTATTGATTATGACCCGGAAAAGATGAAGGATATTGTCGGTGGAGAACGATTATCCTATGATGAATATCTGGAAATTCAGAAGAACTCTGCAGCGGATGTTCGGGGAACCTTTCAATTATGCTATTACAATACACCACTAGGATTTAAGGGCGAAATTGAGAAGCGTACAAAAGACAAGATTTGTTTTAAGCGAATCTATGTTGAAGGAATGTATCCAGATGGTCTATGCTTTAGCGGCAAAGAGGACCACGTATGGATGGATTTGATAGGATTTGAGAACTATCAAGAAGGGAATTCCGTTTCATTCTTCGCAGAAATATATCGATATCTTAAGACCGGAAACGGAAAGAAGATTGATTTCGGGCTTCGCAATCCTGCTGGAATAAAGCAGATTGAGCCTTACGAACTACCAAGCGATGAAGAACTGATTAGACAGGAGTTGGCTATAATTGTGTGCGATACATGTCCGCTGGGAGAGCAATGTACACCCGGAATGTGTTTGTTACCTAAAGGCGAGAAAAACGGAAAGAGAATTCTTTATACAAAGAGTACATGAAGTCACAACAGAAATAAAGACTTTCAGAAAACAATGATGGAGCTGATCATAATGACCAGCTCCTTTTTCATACCCAAAAGAAAGGAGGAATGCCTTTGAAACGGAGAATCATCCTGTTTCTTCTCAACCTGATCGGCGGAAAGAAGAATCAGGAGACGGAAGAAGAGACCCATTCGAGACGGCTGGGATGCGGCTGCCTTTTCGCTATCGCATTTGCCCCGTTCCTGCCGATTCTTCTTTTCATCATCATAATCGTCTGGGTGTCATCCTCACTGATGTCCTGTATGGCGCCGGTGGTGCTGTCGGATGTCTTCGGGGTGGAGATCACCGAGG
>JAEEIT010000168.1 GCA_016281535.1 Clostridia bacterium
GCTGTCCTTAGGAACAAGCGGCGTCTCCGATTCCGGAAGCGGTTCGATCGCAAGGATCTGATCCGCACGCTTCAGAGCGTCGATGAGCGTCATCTCCGCCTCACCGGAGTAGGCCACCTTCGTCAGCGCCACCGTGATCAGCGGCGTCACGATGATGTAGTACATCACATTCAGGATATCGGCGTTGGCAATGCCGTCTCCGGTGATCAGGAACGCCGCGACGACCAGTGCCAGGAAGATGGCATTGATACAGGTCATGAACGCGATCATGGGCTTACGGAGCATCAGTGTATAGTCCGTGGACCACTTTCCGAAATCATCGATCGACTTCTTAAATCTTGTGAACGAATGCACCGTCTGGCCGAATGTCTTCACGACCGGGATCCCACGAACATACTCCGTCGCCTCACTGCTCATGATCTCCAGTGCATTCTGGTATTCCTTCATTTTCTCCTGCATGTTCCTGCCCATCATGCTCATCATGCAACAGAAGCCAATGATGGCCGGGATCACGCAGATCAGGCCGATCTTCCAGTTAAATGCCATGACCAGTACGACAAGTCCCACCGGGGTAATGGCCGCGACGGTCTTATCCGCCAGGTTATGGGCAATATAGGTCTCCGTGGCCGCGGTGGAATCATTTACGATGCGGCGGATCTTGCCCGTTCCGTCTTCGTCGAATACACCGAGAGGCAGCGTAATGATCCTTCGCATCAGGGCACTTCTCATATTGGCCTGTACGCGGAATGCCGCAATATGTGTGCACAGCAGTGCCAGTATGTAGACAAGCAGTGCCCCGATGATCAGGCCGACTGCGAGCCATGCATGCCCTGAGATCTGATCGGGATCTTCTCCCTCTACCGCGATCTTAATGATCCTCCACAGTTCATAGAACGGGATCAGCGTCATGACGGCGCTGATCCCCGCCAGGATCCTTCCCAGCAGGATCAGATTCTTATGTCCGCCCGCGTAATTCCGTATGAGCTTCATGTGATCATACTTCTCCACTTTTGCCAAATGCAATCACTCCTTTTATTCGGTTAGCTATCGCTAACCGTTGATCGATAACTTATATAATAAAAAAGAGCCCGAAGGCTCTTTCTTATTTCATACCCATGATCTTCAGCCATCCCGGCATGAAGAATTCTTCCAGTGTATCTAGGTACCTTAAGATCTTCTCATCGTCCTCTTCGTGAACGATCGGTTCGAAACAGGCCGTCAGATAGGCCGACAGAAGCATATGGATCTCTCCCTCACCGACATCATGGACGGCATACCCCTGCTCCCGGAAGAAGGAAAGGGCGCGCATATACTCTTTCTGGTTCTCCATAACGAAGTCATGTACGAAATGCTCATACTTCGTTCCCTTCGAACCATTCAGAAGAAGCCGGAACTCTTCTTTCCTCGGAAGGATCACATTCTTTATAAGGTCCATGATCGTCTCGCCGAAGAGCTGTTCGCCTGCCTTATTTCTCGCCACCATCTCATACTTCTGGCGGATGTGTCTTTCCGTCCAGTTCCGGATGTCCGTAACCAGGGGAGAAACGATTGCATCGAACATCGCGGCCTTATCCGTGTAATGCCGGTAAAGGCCCGCGGAAGTCATCCCGGCTCTCGCTCCGATACTGCGGATCGAGGCATCTTCATAACCCTTCTCCAGGAATTCATCCTTAATCGCCTGGTTCACTTTCACGTGGCTTTCAGACTTATCTCTTGGCATGAATAAACAGACTTCCTTTCTATGTGATCGACGTTAGCTATCAGCGATAACATACAAGATAATGCACCTTTTCAGGAAGTCTGTCAAGTGATTCTTCAGTTTTTCTTTCCCTGATTCGCGACGGCTTCCATCTTCGCCCGGAGTGCTTCCTGATCTCCGAGATAGTAATGGGTAAGGACATGGAAGTCATCGTCAAATTCATAGACAAGCGGAACGGCAGTCGGAATATTGACGCCGATGATCTCTTCCGAAGAGAGATTATCGAAATACTTGACCAGTGCTCTCAGGGAGTTACCGTGGGCCGCGATGACGACACGCTTCCCGGACTTCATCTCCGGCTTGATCACTTCTTCGAAATACGGGATCACCCGCTCGATCGTGGTCTCGAGGCTCTCGTGCGCAGGAAGATCCTTCGGGTCTACGTCTCTATACATAGCCTGCTTCGTCGCCGAGCGCGCATCGTCTGCTTCCAGTTCCGGCGGTTTCACATCGAAGGAGCGTCTCCAGATCTTGACCTGTTCCTCACCATACTTCGCCGCCGTCTCCGACTTATTCAGTCCCTGCAGTGCACCATAGTGGCGTTCATTCAGTTTCCAGGACTTCACGACCGGAAGCCAGGCCCGGTCCATCTCATCCAGCGTGATGTTCAGCGTATGGATCGCGCGCTTCAGATAGGAAGTAAAGCAGATGTCGAAGTCATAGCCTTCGGAAAGAAGGAGCTGTCCGGCGGCCTTCGCCTCTTCTCTTCCCTTCTCGCTTAAGTCCACGTCCGTCCACCCGGTAAAAAGGTTCAGTTTGTTCCATTCGCTTTCACCATGTCTTAGTAATACAAGTTTCATCATATTCTCATCTCCTTTATATTTATGAATCTTCGAAGAATACTCTCTTCTCGATCATCCACAGATTTCTTCATTCCTTAAAAGAAGCGCCGCAGCTTCTGGCCACGGCGCTTCGATCAATACCTGTAAAGAATACGCAAGTCATGAAAGTGGTAGCAATAAAGATGCTTGCGTGAAGATGAGGATCGTGTGCCGACAATAAAAAAGGGGGAGTTGGTCATATCGTAGGAATCACACCACGCTTCTCATCCGTATCAGGTATAATATCAAGGAACACAAACTAGTTAGCAA
>JAEEIT010000169.1 GCA_016281535.1 Clostridia bacterium
GGCAGGATCGCAAATCCGTCGAGCCACATGATATTGAACATGAATACCATAGCGAAAGAACAAAGCGGATACATCAGGCCGAACAGGACCGTCATCTTATCTTTAGACTTGAATTTTCTATCCAGAAGCCATGTCATGAATGCTCCGGCAAAAGAGAGCTTCAGCATGATCAGGATCGTTACCATCGACTGGATATTCGCAGTCGGAAACAGGAATACGATCAGGTTCAGAGGGCTCGAGAGGTAATAGGCAAAAACACCCATGGAGTTGCCGCCGAGACCGAGTGTTCTGCTGTAAAGAAGCGACTGGCCGCTCGTAAGCGCCTGCTTAAAGCCGACCAGATACGGTCCGTACTGCGCCCCCAGGTCGGAAGTGAAGATGTTTCTCTCCCCGAATGGAACGATCATGTTGATAGAAAACACCGCAGCCATAGCCACAAATGTGAGCAGGAAAGCGATCCAGGGGCGAAGGTCGAAATCGATCCTTCTTTTCTTCTCTATTGAAGTCTTCTCAATCATACTTCCTCTCCTAACATGAACTCCAGTAGCATCATATCACAAAAACGCTATGTTTCCAAAAGGTTCACGTTTAGGGATACCGTATATTCGGGTGAATGTAGTATACTGTAAACATAGATTCTTAAGCGCTTTTTACGAGGTGAAACTATGCTGGTCAGTCTGATGGTCCCCTGTTATAACGAACAAGAAGCTCTACCTTTCCTTTATGAGGCTCTCTGCAAAGTCATGGAGGAGTGTTCACAGTACGACTACGAACTGATCTTTGTTAATGACGGAAGCCGGGATAAGACTCTTTCCGTCCTGAAGGACATGGCCGCGAAAGATTCCAGAGTCCGCTATATCTCTTTCTCCAGGAACTTCGGAAAGGAAGCCGCGATGTATGCCGGACTTTCTGCCGCGAAGGGCGAATGGATCGGACTTCTGGATGCCGATATGCAGGATCCGCCCTCCCTTCTTCCGCAGATGTTCCAGTCCCTTGAGAGCGACGAATGCGACATTATCGCTACCCGCCGTGTCTCCCGTAAAGGAGAGCCACCGATCCGCAGCTGGTTCGCCCGCCGCTTCTACCACCTGATCAACCGCTTCACGGATGTGGAGATCGTGGATGGCGCCCGGGATTTCCGCGTGATGCGCCGTCCTGTCGTGGATGCGATCCTCTCACTTGGAGAACGCCAGCGTTTCAGTAAAGGAATCTTCGCCTGGGTCGGCTTCCGCACCAAGTGGCTCGAGTACGAGAACGTCGAGCGTGTCGCCGGCGAGACGAAATGGTCCTTCTGGAAGCTCTTCCGTTACGCGATCGAGGGCATCGTTTCCTTTACGACCGCCCCGCTCCGTCTGGCTACAGTCGTCGGATTCCTCACCTCTCTCGGCGCCTTCATCTACTTACTGTATTACTTCATCCACGCCATTATCTACCGCATCTGGGATAAGGTCGCCGGTTATCCGTCCCTTTTGTCCTTCATGCTCTTCCTGGGCGGTATGGTCCTCATGGCCCTCGGTATCATCGGCGAATACCTCGCCAAGACCTATATCGAAGTCAAGCGCCGCCCTCTCTATGTCATCGCAGAGGACAATACGAATGGCGTTAGTGAGGAGAAGTAAAGTCTCGTATCATTCGCAAAACAGAAATAAAGCTCCGTCGCTGGTCCTCGGCTTACAGCCTGCGGAATTGCTCCGGAGCTTTATTCTGTTGCGAATCATACGACACAGTTAACTTCTCGCTAACGCATGATTAGCCGTTCGCGCAAGCAAGAAAAACCTTCGACACGCCTCCGCAGGGCGAAGCCCGAGGACAGCGCGAGAAGGTTTATTTCTGCATGCGCGATGATAAAATGTTTAGCGAGAAACTGTGACTTTCTTCATCTTCTGCTCTTTGACCGGTCTGTCTTCGAAGTCAGTTCTTGTGGATGCGATCTCGTCTACGACTTCGATCCCCTCGATGATCTTACCGAACGCCGCATAGTCGCCATCCAGAGCCGGATAATTCTTATGCATGATGAAGAACTGGGATCCTGCCGAGTTGTAATCTCTCGAACGGGCCATGGACAGTACTCCGCGCTCGTGGGAAAGGTTATTCTCCACGCCGTTTGCACGGAACTCGCCCTTGATGTGATGTCCCGGGCCACCCATACCTGTACCTGTCGGATCACCGCCCTGGATCATAAAACCGGAAATCACTCTATGGAAGATCAGCCCGTCATAGAAGCCTTTCTCCACCAGGTCCACGAAATTCTGCACGCTGATCGGTGCAATATCCGGATACAGCTCCAGCTTCATGATCCCGCCGTTTTCCATTTCAATCGTAACAATAGGATTTGCCATAATTCAAATCTCCTTTTCGGAATTGTAGAAGGTCATCACAGACCATATATCAGATAGTACGGGAAAAGAACTGAATTTGCAAGAATTCCCTTCTACGAGCATCTCACCTGCCCAAACAATATTGCGCATGAAAAAACCTTCGACACGCCTCCGCAGGGCTGTAGCCCGAGGGCCAGCGGGAGAAGGTTATATTCTGCGCCATTTCTATTACCAGGTAAGATCCTCGTAGAACACTTCTTCCAGAGTGAGTCCTTTCGCCGGCATCGTTTTACCGGCCTCTTTCCGGACACCTTCTCCGGTCAGGAGTTTCTCGATCTCCACGCGCGTCATCTTATCCTGCCCGACATAGACCAGCGTCCCTGCCATGATCCGCACCATGTTATAAAGGAAGGACTCACCGACCACCGTGATCTCAATCAGATCCGGATCTCCTTCCGCACGTTTCACATACACATCCTTCATGGTCCGGATCGGAGTAATATCCGGTCCACCCTGTGCGCGGAAAGCGGAAAAGTCGTGCGTCCCGATAAATGCCTTCGCCGCATCGTCCATCGCCTCCACATCCAGGCTCCCCGGCACGAATGCCTCCGTCCTTCTGTCTATAGCAGACGGAACCTTCGCATTTCTCACACGATAGCAGTAGCGCTTCCCCTTGCTGTCGAACCTCGCGTGGAATTCCTTCGGCATCTCCTTCGCCGCGATTACCACCAGATCGTCATCCAGCACCGCATTCAGCGCCAGCGGGATCTTCTCGGCCGGGATCGCGAACGGCACATCTACATGGGACACATGTCCCCTGGCATGCACGCCTGAATCCGTCCGGCTGCACCCGTAAATACGACAGAAGCGCCCGTACACCTTCTCCACTGCTTCTTCCAGTGTCTGCTGTACGGAGCGCCCGTTATCCTGTCTCTGGAAACCGACGAAGTCAGTCCCGTCATATTCCGTGAGTAAAGCGATGCGGATATCCGACTCCGCAGAAGATCTGCCTTCCTCAC
>JAEEIT010000170.1 GCA_016281535.1 Clostridia bacterium
GAGACGATCATCGGACTTCTGCTTAAGACCAATTCGAACGACCAGTTCGTCCGTTCCGTTAAGGTTTCATTCGCCGATAAGGAAGTCTTCGATGCGATGCGTGGCGCTGGAAGCAGTAATTCAAATAATTAATGTGCGGGAGGATCTTTCCGCAGGACAGAAATATGTCAACGAAAAAAGCAGTAGAGCGATCTACTGCTTTTTTTCTATCCGGTGATACTGAGGCCGGACCGTAAATTCCGTGACCGTCATGTGCGGGTCGGCTTCCAGGATAAACCGGACAGCCTTGGCGATATCTTCAGGAAGCAGCCGCGCATTTTCTTCTTTTGACGCTTCAAAATCCGCATTCCGATACAGATTCGTATCCGTCATGTCGGGAAGTATCGTCGTGACCTTGACACCATGTTTCCTAGCCTCGTCAAAAAGGCTTCGAGAGAAACTGAGAAGTCCTGCTTTCGTCGCGCCATAGGCCACACCATGCGGGTTGCTCTGACTGGCGGTGACGGATGCGATGTTGAGGATCGTGCCATGATTTTCCTTGAGTTTCCGAAGAAGAATATTAGTGAGAAGAAGAGGCACTTCGAGATTGGTTCTGACCATCGCGGAGATATCTTTCGTCTTCAAATCTTCGTGTAGGCCATAGTACCCGACGCCGGCACAGTTAACGAGAAGATCGAGCGATTTGCCCTTCACGATCTCACGGACGGTTTTCTCGAGAAGTGCAGTATCCAGAAGGTCGAGTTCCACCTTGTGAAAAGCATTGTTATCGAGAAGTTTTCCGGCGTCGGAGAAGTCTCTTCCGATCCCATAGATCTCGTAATCCATGGTGAGCAGTTCTTCGCATATTGCCCTTCCGATCCCGGAAGAGGCTCCGGTTATAATAGCTCGCTTGGTCATAATACTCCTGGTCAATCACAGTATTCGATTATAGTGGAGGATTCGATCCAATAAGCATATCTACCTTCTTGAAAGTCGATGTATTCGACATTACCGTAGTATTCCATGCCCCATTCGATTGTTGCTTCTTTTAATTCATCGAGGTGGTCCAATATGGCCTCTTCTACCAAATAATCTTCTGTGTTTGCAGAGTGGTATTCTGCACCATCTTTCAGTTTTACTTTATATTGCACAGTAAATGATTTTTTGAAAAAGTGTACTACTCCGGGCGGGTTTTCGTAATCTTTATATGTGTCGGGTACAACATCGTGTCTTATTGCATTAATATCGACCTCGATTTCCATCATGGCGTAATGATCCGTGTCTTCCAGCTCAGGCTCCGGAGTAGGAGTATCTTCCGGCTCGGGGTCAGGTGTGGGTGTATCCTCTGGTTCCGGTTCGGGTGTAGGCGTGTCTTCCGGCTCAGGTTCCGGAGTAGGAGTATCTTCCGGCTCAGGTTCCGGAGTAGGAGTATCTTCCGGCTCAGGTTCGGGAGTGGGTGTAGAAGTGGGTTCGGGAGTCGCAGTGGGTTCCGGAGTTGCAGTCGGTTCCGGTGTAGGAGTTTCTGTCGGCTCAGGAGTAGGCGTTGCATCGGACGGTAATACCAGGGCGCTCGCTTTCGTCATGTCGTCATCATCGGAAGGATCAGAATCATCGGAAGTTTCCACTTCAGTTGTTTCTTTCTCCTTAGATGCTTTGTCTTTGTTCTTTTCCTTCTCTTTGCATGCTGTAAACGTAGAAGCCATCACGCAAATTGCAAGAATACACGCAAACAGATTCTTCCCTCTACAATTCATAATACTTCCTCCTGCGTTCTCGGAAACGATATAAATTCCCCTCACGAATCCGGAAATCACAATAATATTTTACACCCTACTGGCGAGAAAGTATAGATAAGAGGAAGAGTCTTTTCAGGTTTTGGTTACCAGTTGGTCTTCTTGTTCACGATGACCGCCAGGTGTCGAGGAGCTAGACGTCTACGGTGCTGTTTACTTCGTAGATCTTCGCCGTGGTGCCGAGAGGGAGGAGGATAAACTTCTTGCCCTCCGATGTATCGAGCAGGATCTTGATCTTCTGGCCGTTGACACCGTTATAGGCGACTGTATCGTCCATGTAGCCATAGACGACGCCGCTTCGAAGCACACCCTGGGATTTGACTTTCATGCAGAATATGAGACGGCGTATCGCGATCCCCAGGGAAATAGCGCCGATCAGGATGAAAGGAACAAAGAAGAGATTTGTATACCAGGGGATATCACTGACGATATTTCCGATGATGCACATAGGAAGGGAGACGCCGAGAAAGATGCCTCCTAACATAAGTGAAAACCCGATGTTCCAGAAATCGATCTTTGCGCTCTTGCACTCGACCAGTGGATACTCCGGGGTGAGATCGGCAGTCGCAACCTCGCCTATATATGTGCCGCAGAACTGGCAGACTTCGGAGAGAACGGCAGCACCACATTTCGGACAGTTTCTCACGTCCTCCGGTCTCTTTTTCTTGGGTTATTGAGTCTGATTCCATCCATTTTCTATATCTCCTTTACGTTTTTTCTTCTGTATCTGTCATATAGATCTTATCCTTAGAAATGAAGCTTTGTAACAGTGTTAACAGGGTGTTTTCCATCTCTTTTTGAAGCTCCCTCGGATACTGCATATAGCCGTCGCGGTTCTCGTAAGGGAACTGGCAGATGGAGGAAGTGGGGAAATCCTTCCGGATCTTCTTGATATACTCGGAAGATATACGGAAAGAGCCGACACTTACATCTTTTAATCGATGGACATCTATGTTTCTCTGTACCTCTTCAAACATAGATGTGTATAAATCTTTCCCGTTCTGCACATAGATCAGCGGGTCGAAGCACAGGCGTACGGGGAATCCTTTCTCCATCGCGCAGGCGGCGGCTCCGAGTCTTTCGGCAAGGGAAGCGGTCCGCTTCTCGTACTTCTCGATGATCTCCTGTGGAGAGAGGGTGTAGGCGAAGATCACCCGGTCACAGGGGGCGATCTTCTCGTAGATGTCTTTGCGGAAAGATTTGGTCCGGATCTCGATGGTGAGATCTTCGTGGCTTCTTGTAAACTCTGCCCAGCGTGCCACGAAGCCGGTGAGGTTCTCCAGGGCGATCAGATCGGTATCGAAGGAAACGCAGAGATAGACGGGGTGTTCCTTGAGAAGCTCTTCCACTTCGGATAAGATATCTTCCAGGTTCACAAATATCACGACGTTTCCGGAACCGTACATGCCACGAAGGTAGCAGTACTCGCAGTCGAAGATGCAGTTCCTCGCGCAGGATGTGTAGTAGAAGTGGTCATATCCGAAATCCTGGCAGACCGGCGCCCCCTGAAAGACAGATGCACCCGTGTTCCTCGCAAGGATCAGGGAGGGGACTGCCTTCTGGAGAAGAAAACTCTGATTCGGCCGGTTAAAGACGTCTTTATAGTGGGTGATCGGGATGACCGATGACTTCGCATAGCGCGAGAGGATCTTACGGGTCAGCTCGTGGTCCATGACTTTCTCTTCGACATAGATATGTGAGAAAGGAAAGTTAAATAAGTCTTTGACGGATGACATCGAGGACCTCCTTTCCTTCGCGCTTCGATCCGGAAGGGATCTTTCCCTCTTTTTCCAGATCGGAAAGGATCGGTTCCATGTCGATCCCTTCGGCTTTCGCGTATACGAAGAACTGATGGAGTTCGTGACGCATCGTCTCACTTAAACGGAGTGCAAGCGCCGTGCCGAGGAAGAGATCCTCGTCGATTGCGCCGTCCTCCTCCTTTTGATCTTTCAGGTATTGAATCACACGGAGGATCGTGGAGACGTGTTTCTCCGCCCATGCGGTAAGGAGGGCAGAGGTGATCTTCTTCGGATCGTCGGTGCCCGAGTCGGATACATATTTCAGGAAGAGCATGCGATGCGGCGGCACAAAACGAGCAGCTGCCTGGAAGACTGCCGAGGCTTCCATCTCATAAAGAAGCTCCGGATCCGCCAAAGACGAGACCACATGACTTACGGTCACCAGTGCTTTTTCCGAAGAAAGAGGGAGTCCGCAGGAAGAAAGATCGTAGAGCATGTCCGGATAGAAATCCCGGCCCGTCACGTCGTCATGGATCTTGTGGATCGGGTGAAGACCGGGAGCGGCTCCGGCGCAGGAACCGAAGTTCAGGAAGAAATCCTGTTCTTTATTAAAGCCGAACCGCGTCAGAAGATAGGTCGTTGCCGAGGCGGCCGCGACGGTGCCCATGCCCGAGATGACAAGCACGCAGGAACTGTCCTCGGCGAAGAATGTATCGTAAGGACATGCATGAGTATCCCGCCTCAGAGAAAGGGCGGAGATGAGAGGTTTGGCTTCGGCCGAAAGGGCACAAACAATGAAGAACATGAGATCTCCTTGCCGGGTGGGTTTGTGTGCAGATTACATGAATCTGTGATACCATCTATTATATATCAGATACGATATTTCGGAAGAAAGAGGATAGAAGAGAGGAAAAAGATGGGAAAAAAGGGATGGATCAAGGGAGTAGGGATCATGCTGATACTGGCAGTTCTATTTGGCGGCGTGGCCGGCTGTAAATCCAAGAATACGAAGAAAGAGACGACGAAGAAAGAGGACGATGGTTCGGCATCTCTGAGTTTTCAGAAGATGAGAGATGGCGGGAATACGTTCGAGATAATCATCGAGGACGAGACCCTCGTTGTTTATGATTCGGAGAGTAAAGGTAAGAATTCTAAAAATGGGGAGAAAGGCGGTTCTTACGAGGTTACCTACACGTTCTATGGTAAAAATCCCGGTACGACCAGGATGACGATCGAAGAATACCTGCATGGAGACCTGTACGATACGGATTATTATATTATTGAGGTGGATGACGATCTGAACGTCACGATCGAGTACGATGACGATCGGAGAAATCTTGAGTATATGCCCGTTCTGACCATCGGGGAGCGGGAGATCACCGTGAGACTTGCGGACAATGCTTCTGCCGCTGAATTCTACTCGCAGTCCGGAAATACAATACACAGAGACCTTGGGAAGATGACGGATCTGAATGGGAACGAGAAGGCCTTCACGTTACTGGACATTCCGTATGATAAATCGGAAGTGAAGGCGACAGAGGTAAAGCCCGGCGACGTCATCCGCTATCATGTGGATACGAAGCTTGAGTATACGTCCGACGATGAGGTCAAGGAGAAAAACTGGTTCTGTGACTTCGCCATCGTCTATGCGCCGCATACGGTCGACTGCGTCGTGGTCGGACACCTGGAGGATATCACGGAAGACGAGCTTTCTGAGCTCCTGAACAGTGACGAAGAATTAGAAGTAAGTATGCTTCTGAAACCGGCACCATAGTTATATACCACCAGATAATTGATTTTCTTGTCTCAATGTTGCTATAATCTAATAATGCATTCTGCAAAAGATAGGAGGCGCATAGAATTATGTGCAATAAAGAGAAGTTTTACATCACGACCCCGATCTATTACCCGTCCGGCAATCCGCATGTTGGTCATTGCTACACGACCCTTGCCTGCGACGTGGTCTCCAGATTCAAGCGAATGCAGGGTTTCGATGTGATGTTCCTGACCGGAACTGACGAGCATGGCCAGAAGATCGAGAAGAAGGCGCAGGAGATCGGTGTGACCCCGAAGGAGTACGTCGACGGTATCGTTGCCAACTTCAAGAAACTCTGGGAGCGTCTCGGTATCACATACGACCGTTTTATCCGTACTACCGACCCGTATCACGTGGAGTCCGTCCAGAATATCTTTAAGGCACTTTACGATAAGGGTTATATCTATAAGGGCAAGTATGTAGGCAAATACTGCACGCCATGTGAGTCCTTCTGGACCGAGAGCCAGCTGAAGGAAGGCAAGTGCCCGGACTGCGGCCGTGAAGTCGTCGACGCCGAGGAAGAAGCCTATTTCTTCAAGCTCTCTGCTTTCTCCGATAAGCTGGAGGCATTGCTTCTGGACGAGGAGAGAAACTTCCTCGAGCCGAAGTCCCGCGTCAACGAGATGATCAACAACTTCATCAAGCCGGGCCTGGAGGACCTCTGTGTTTCCAGAACGAGCTTTACCTGGGGTATCCCGGTATCCTTCGATGAGAAGCATGTCGTCTATGTATGGGTCGATGCCTTAAGTAACTATATCACGGCACTTGGCTATGGAAATAACACCTATCACGATTTCGAGAAGTACTGGCCAGCCGACATTCATGTCATGGCCAAGGAGATCGTGCGTTTCCACTCGCTCATCTGGCCGGCGATCCTGATGGCTCTGGATATTCCGCTTCCGAAGCACATCTACGGACATGGCTGGATCACGTTCGGCGGTGCGAAGATGGGTAAATCCACAGGTAACGTCATCGATCCGTTCATCCTTGCCGACAGATACGGCGTGGATGCTGTCCGTTACCATCTCCTCCGTGAGATGCCTTTCGGCGCAGACTGCCCGTTCTCTAACGAGCAGATGGTCCAGCGCATCAATAACGACCTGGCCAACGACCTGGGCAACCTCGTTTCCAGAACGGTGGCCATGGCGATCAAGTATTTCGATGGCACACTTCCGGAAGAAAGAGAAGCGGAACCGCTCGACGACGAGCTCCTTTCGATGGCCCGGGCACTGAAGCCGTTCGTAGAGCAGAACTACGGCGACCTGCATATTGCAAATGCTTTGGCCGAGATCTTCAAGGTCATCGCCCGTGCGAATAAGTACATTGATGAGACGGCTCCGTGGGTACTCGCAAAAGACGAGAACAAGAAGGCAAGACTTGCGACCGTACTCTATAACCTTCTGGATACGGTACGTATCTGCTCGATCCTTCTGAATCCGGTTATGCCGAACACCTGCCCGGAGATATGGAAGCAGATCGGCGCAACAGAAGAGCAGACCGCTTGGGAGAAGTCCGGTGAGACCGGCGCCCTGTCCGCAAATGTAACCGTACAAAAGGGAGCAGTGCTTTTCCCGCGGTTGGATATGGATAAAGAGATGGAAGAACTCGCTAAGATCTCCGAGGCGGCTCTGGAGGCTGCCAAGGGTAAGGTGCTGGAGCATAAGGATGAGATCGTCTATGACGATTTCGCCAAGCTGGAACTCCGTGCGGCGAAGGTCCTCGAGTGTGAGAAAGTCCCGAAGGCGGATAAGCTCCTGCGGATGCAGCTCGATGTCGGTGACAGAAAGATGCAGGTCCTCTCGGGTATCGCTCAGTATTACACACCGGAGGAGATGGTCGGCAAGATGGTCGTATGGGTGGCCAACCTTGCACCGAGAAAACTCCGTGGCTTTGATTCTTACGGCATGATCCTGTGCGCCGAGAAGCCGAACGGCGACTACGCACTCCTGTCTGTACCGGAAGGCGTTGAGCCGGGTGCGGAGGTGTCCTGACCGATGGAGATCTTCGATACTCATGCACATCTGAACTGGCGTGAAGAGTATAAAGAGGATATTGATGAGGTCCTTCTGCATGCGAAAGAAGCGGGCGTGACACATATCCTGCTCGCGAGCTCCACCATCGAAGACAGCGGCATCGCGCTGGAACTTCGGAAGGCGAAGAAGAACTGCGGCGTGAACTTGTCCTGTATGGTCGGTGTGCATCCGGAAGATGCGACGTCTTTCGACGAAGAGGCGAAGATACAGCTTGAACACTGGCTCCGGCATAAGGAGGAGCTCGGGATCGTGGCAGTCGGCGAGATCGGTATGGACTACCATTACGACGACTGTTCACC
>JAEEIT010000002.1 GCA_016281535.1 Clostridia bacterium
ACCGCCGGAAGCTTCATAATACCCGTCGATGATGAAGATCGGATCCGGTCCGCTCGTGTATCCGGCAAGCGGAATCTCATATTCCAGATCTCTGTCTTTGTATAGCTTCAGCGTACCCGCCGGATCGTCCGTGCCGCTCGTGTCCGTTGAAACGGTGGTTCCCGGATCGGATGTATCGACAGTGTTCTGTGTGTCATCCGAGGTCTGCGGCAGATCGGTCTCCTCTGATTCCGTCGTCGCCTCCGTCCCGGCTGTCCGGCTTGTTTCTTTTTCCGTATCCGATGTCTCCTCAGTGGACGTTTTCTTCCCGCTGATCCTGTTTTTCTTCGTGGTTTCTTCTTTCGTTGCACATGCCGTCATACTAAGCATCAGCGCCGCCATGCATCCGGCCAGAAATTCCTTCATATACCTTCCTCCTTCACGTTCCCTGACATGAATCTGTATATTAGACGACCGACATATTCATTTCGTTACAAGAAATAATCAGCAGCGTGGTAATTCGATCGTGGCCAGGACATCTTCCCCGTCGTTTTCCAGTTTACAGGAACCGCCCTGTTTCTCAAGGATCAGTTTCGCGAGATAAAGACCCAGACCGGAACCTCCGCTCCGGCGGCTTCTAGACTTATCCGTCCGGTAAAAAGGTTCGAACAGATGCCGGATATCTTCTTCATCAATATGCGCACCGGTATTCCGGATCAGCACGCGGATCACACCGGATACGTCGCCCTGCTCTGTCTTCGCAGTTTCGGAGGATGCCGTACTTCCCGTCTCCGTTTCGGAGGCTGCCGCACTTGCTGTCTCCACGTCGACGCACACCACAGCACCTTCTGTCGAATAGAAAACCGCATTACTTAAGAATGCACCGATCGCGATGGAAGTGAGTTCTTTATTCCCCTGGAAGATGAGTCCTTCCGGGTTATTTTCCAGATTCAGTTCCATCTTTATGCCACGCACTTCGAAGAGTTCCTCGCACTCTTCCATCTTCTCTTCGAGGATCTGTGCCATGTCTGTTCTTCCGGATGCGATCTCCTGTCCAGACTGCATACGGGACGCCATCAGGATCTCGTTAATGAGGCTCTCCATACGCTTGACCGTGCCGAGAAGTTTCGGCAGATAAACTTCGTGATCCGTATACGGCTCGACGCCCTCGATCATGCCACGGAGCTGCCCTTCAAGAACTGTGACAGGAGTCTTCAGTTCGTGCGAGGCCGCAGAGAAGAACATATCCTTCTGGCTCTCGAGTTCTTTTCGACGGGTGACCTCTTCTTCGAGTTCTTCGTTCTTCCCGCGAAGCGAGCGGATATTCTCATCGAGTGACTCAGCCATCACGTCGAGATCGCGTGCCAGATCGCCGATCTCATCTTTTCTTTTCGAATTGCATTTCTGACTGAAATCCATCTTCGCCATCGCGCGCGAAACTTCGCTGATCTCACGCACCGGCTTCGCGAAAAGCCGCGTGTAAACGAAGGAACAGAGAAGCGAAAGAACGATGACCACGCCCACCATGATCGGCAGACTCTTCCGAATCGCAAGCGGCATGACGTTTACTTTCGAATCATTCGAAAAGTAGGTCAGGCGGAAACGGGTATTCGAGTCCTGCCACACCGAAGTTTCGCTGAAGTAACGGAAATCAAACGAGCCCATGTTATCCTTCTCGGTGAGTCTCTGCATGCGGGCTGCGACTTCTTCGTCCGTCTTAAGAGAGAGCTTCGAGTTCGTCTTCGCGAATACCTTGTAATCCGGAGTGGATGTCTCGGCCACATAGAGCGCAATGTCGATCCCCGTTTCGCGGATAAAATCGTCGATGATCGCACCGCCGCTTTCTTCAGGAACACCGCGGAGCTCTTTCACCAGGCTATAGACCATCTGGTAGTCTTCGTCGACCGTCGAGCGGTAGGTTCCCGGCGTGCATAAATAGAGCGCTGTACAGATCAGCGCTCCCGCCAGGATCTGTACGATAAACGTGATCAGGAATACCTTCACGGAAAGCCGGTTAAGTATCTTCTTTTGCAACTTTATACCCCCGCCCGCGCACGGTCTCGATGACATTCCCGGCTTCGCCGAGCTTATGTCTCAGGTTCTTGATGTGGCTGTCCACGATCCTCTCGTCTACAAAAGAACTGTAGTCCCAGAGCATGTCGAGAAGCATCTCTCTGGTGAATACTCTTCCCGGATGCCGGAGAAGCAGGGACAGGATATCAAACTCCCGCGAAGTCAGCTCCACCTTCTGTCCTTTTGCAGTGACCTCCATGGTATCCGCATTCACCGTGATGTCCCCGTACACCATAAGCGACAGTGCTTTTGCCGTATCGGACGCGCCCTCCCGACGGAGGACCGCACGGACTTTCCGGAGAAATACCGGCATCGAGAACGGCTTCGTGACATAGTCATCCGCCATCACGTCGTATCCCTTAAGGAGAGATTTCTCGTCACCGAGTGCAGACAGGAAAATGACCGGCACATCCGACTGCTTCTTGATGACCTCACACACACCGTACCCGTCGATCTTCGGGATCATGATGTCCAGGATCACCAGATCATATTTGTCCTTCGCGAAAAGCGCGATCGCCGTAACACCGTCCTCGGCGGCGGCCACATCATACCCCTCGTTTCTCAGGTAGTTCCCGAGGAGCTCGCGAATATCCGGTTCATCTTCCACAACAAGTATCTTTTTCATGCTCTCATTATAATTCACAATTGTGGATTTTGTGTGGAATTAAAAAACAGCCGAACGTGGATCTTCGGCTGTTCGATCATTCTCTATTTAATGATTTCCTTGATCTTCCACTTCGAATTATCGACCTGCAGGCTGTATCCGCAGTAGGAACATGCGCCATGGTCATCCGGAAGGAACGGCACACCGCAGGACGGACAGGATTTGTTCTCGAGGATCTCTCCCCGGGACTTCAGCTTGTTCGGGTAGCGGGCCCGGACCATCGAGAGTTTCTTCTTCGTTGTTACGGTAGAGATCTTCCCGGAACTGTCGATCGTTCTTGTCCGTAGCGGGACCGTCGCTGTAATGAAACTCTGCTCTTCGGTATTCTCGACCGACTTGTACTTGATCTCTCCGAGATACATCTCCAGTGTCGTCTCCGGATCCGCTCTGTTCCAGAGTTCTTCCAGGATCGAGCTTCGGAAGAGGTTTTCGGAGAAGCGGGTGATCTTCTTCGTCTTCCTCTCTATGTTGAAAATATGCTCGAACAGAACCAGCACGATAAGCGTCGCGATAAAACCGACGATCACGCCTCCGGCCAGTAACATCAGAGCAAATGCGGCGTCATCTTCGATCACATCCATAAACGGAAGGAAGATCAGAAGAGTCACGATGAACGTTACCGGAACAACGGGCAGGAATTGTAGAAGTGTTTTCCCGAATCCTTCGTTCTCGATGACGAAATCCTGGGTCTGCCAGTCGTAGAAATTCGAGAATACCGGTCTTCCGCAGAAGGGACATGTCGTCTCTGCACCGCTGATCGTAATCTCTGCGCCGCAGGAATAACAACGCTGTTCCCGGACTTCTTCGTAGAATTCCTTATTCCCTTTCTTACCCTGGCGCTTCCTCTCTTTCTCGGCGGCCAGATCCTTACACCGTATATGCCGGCTCTGCCTTATGGCGATCCGGGCATTTCGTATCAGCTCATCGTTGACCGTTCTCCCGGAAGCATCGACATAGGTGTCTCTTAATGAGCCCTCCGCTTCGCCTTCCCGCCATTGCCGTCCGCCATCGTTCCAGTTCTTGAAGTTTCCCGGCTTCCCCGTATTCTTCATCTTCGTTTTCTGAAGCCGGATCACGCGGCGCAGTCCGTGCTGCTTCAGCAGGCGGATGCTGTTCTCCTGCATCTGCCGGAAGGTGGTATCCATCCTTCCCGTGAGGTAGGAACTATCCGCATTCCCCCATGAAAGAAGAAGCGGCTCGATCGCCTGCTTCATGTCTTTCGTAAGAGAAGAGCCGGCCAGAAGAGACCCTCCGGCCGGCGCATCTGCACGATTACTATTCTTCTTATTCCTCGAATCATAGCTTCCGAAAATCTTCCCGAACACTTTATCGGCAAAATCGAAGATGTTGTCACTGTATACGAGAAACAGTGATCCGACAAACCCGATAACGGCAGCAATGATCGCGTAGATAAAAATCATAATTCTCTCTCAATTCTCTAAGAATGTGTCTTACATCCTGAAAGAAGAGTTATCTCTTCTGTCTTGGTTTCTTTCTGTCTTTTCTCGGAGTTCTCGGAGTGATTCCTTCACTTTCGGTAACATACGCTTTATTTGCGCCCTTGTACTCTTTTTCATCCAGAGGCAGGATCGCGTTGAAGATGATACCGATGAGAGCACCGACAGCCAGACCGGTAAGTGCGATGTCAACAGAACCGAGCGTGATGTTGATTGCGCCATTCGCACAATACTTCACACCAACGGACAGACCCAGGATCAGGGCAGCGATAATGACGTTTCTGCTCTTGCCGAAGTCAACCTGATTCTCCACGATGTTACGGACACCGACAGCAGAGATCATACCGTAAAGTACGATCGATACACCGCCGATAGTTGCAGACGGGATCGATCCGATCAGCGCCGCGAATTTCGGGCAGAAGGAGAAAACGATCGCACAGTAGGCAGCGATACGGATAACCTTCGGATCGAAAACTTTCGTCAGGGAAAGCACGCCGGTATTCTCACCATAAGTGGTATTCGCCGGAGCTCCGAAAACCGAGGCCAGCATGGTTGCCAGACCATCGCCGAGGAGGGTTCTGTGAAGACCCGGATCTTCGATGAAGTTTCTGTTTGTTGTAGAAGAGATCGCGGAGATATCACCGATATGCTCGACCATCGTTGCCAGCGCGATCGGCATGATC
>JAEEIT010000171.1 GCA_016281535.1 Clostridia bacterium
GGAAGATCGGGCTCATCTGTAGAATTAGCGGACGGATCATCCGTCGGATCGGAGGATTGATCCTCCGACGAAGTGCTTTTCGATTCGTCACCGGACGGATCTTCCGAAGAATCCTTTCCGGCAGCCTCGGAAGACGTCTTCGCGCCTCCGGAACTTCCCTCCGAATCCGAGCCCGACGCCCCCTTCTTCTTGCACGCCGCAAGCGACATCATCGGAAGGAGCATCGCCGCACTTACTGCTAACGCCATTACCCGTTTGCTCTTATTCCCCAACATCTTTTCCGTCCTCCTACGCGAAAAGCACTGTGTCATCCTTTTTCCGAAGTCAGTTTCTTCGGATTCCCCGAGTTGGGATCACCATATGTGATTTCATACTGCATGGAATCGAGTTGTGTTTGCCGGCAGACACTGATGCCGCTGAAAGTTGAACGATGCACTATTTTGGTAGGGTCGTTCAAGGAAACAGTTCCAACTGCTTCCTACAATTTATTATATCTGCATTTTTGAATTATACAAGACAAAGACAAACCGCCGGGCTTGGACTCCGACGGCTTGCTAGGCAACAATTATAGATGAGAGCTAGGTGATCTCGGTTGTGTTCTTTCCGCCATTATCTTCCAGGGCTTCAATATAGTCATTGAAATCGCCGCCATCATCATAGACTTTAAGATCCGAGGGTTTACTCTCCGCTTTCTTTTCATCCCGCATGTGCGCTGCTATTTCTACTACTCCAGTGTCGGTTCTTTTCTCTTGTAGAGTCGTCTATCGATATTCTGTTCCGGTGCAAACCCTTCCGTGTCAAGTTCATGGTCTTTCCCGAAGCACATTTTATAGAGGTTTTTCCAGTATGCATCGAACAACGCATTTTCGGGGTTTCCGGCATATACGGAGAATCTCTGGTACTGTCCCGTTGCATTCACGACATAGACAAGATAGGTATATTCCAGATCATGATTCTTGTTACCAACATCCGGAGCGACATTTTCCGGAAGTTCTTCAAAGATGAATGCAAGCGTATCCGCATCCATTTCTGCGCACATTTCCGCTTCAAGGTAGTTTTCTGTATCCGCATTAAAATAGACTTTGTTGTGTCTTAGGTCAAAGACCATATTCTCCGTCTTGGTCTCGCCGCTTTCCGGTACCGGAAATTCGAATTCAAAATAGATCCATTTAGCGCTTTTGATGAAGTCTTCCGGAGCTTGGCTCGTATCCGGCACCTCTATGTTATGGAGCATAGAGTAACCAAGCTCGTAATACCAGCCCTGACCCAGGATCTCTTCCAGTATCTGCCTGTGGTCCTGATCAGAAAGATCACCATAATGGAGGTGGTTCATCTGAATGTAATCGTATATGAGCTCATTCTCAATGCTCTCGTCATCCCACGAATAGTAGTTTCTGAATTCCTTCACGCTAACCCATAGCGCCTCCTCACCGACAGACTTAAATGCATCAATGTCGGCCTCGGGAACGGAGTATCCATCCACCACAACAAGGAATTTGCATGAATCATCCACAAACACACGGAACCAATAGGTCATAAGCATGCCTTCCGGTCCGCCGTAATCCTCGTCCAGAATGATCAGCTTGCCGTCTTCCATCTCGAACTCAAGATAGTCGTTATAGCTAAAGAAGTATTCAAACCACTCCTGTGCATGCTCATATTGGATGACATAGTACAAGTTTTCTCTGAAGACCAGCGTGCAACAGTAATGCTCTTCGTCTTCCCTGTAGAATCCCCGGGTGTCTTTTCTTGACTGTGTCAGATTGGTAAGCTCTCCAAAAGTTGACGGAACAGGCTCCACGCCCAGATACTCTATAATCTGCGAACTGTAATCCGGTATTTTTCTTTTCGTCGTCGCCGTAGTCTGGTCCTTTGTACTATCGTCTACGTTCACATCTGACACACCCGACATTACCACATTAGATGTGTCTACTGCGGATTCATTTTCTGTGCCGTCTTTTCTTTTTCCGCATGAACAAAGCGCGGTTATTGCGATTACGATCGCCAAAAGAACTGCAACATGTTTTTTCACGTCGGGCACCTCCCGAAAAAATCTTCAAAGATTAGACGAATTTACGCAGAAAAATGTTGCATCCATGGAGGCATAAATAGCTCACAAATCTTTTGCCTCATGTTATCGTATTGCAAACTGCAATTTACTTTTCACTCAGCATATCATGCAGTTCCGTGATAAAAGCTTTCCACAGTTCATCATCAGAATCCTCGAAATCTTTGGTTCCGTAGTAGCTGCTGCCTTCGACAAGTTCGTACATCTTCTCTTTTGTTTCTCTGCTGCAGTTCGGATGGACCGCTATGAAGTGAGGAACCTCAAAACCATCGTCCCAGTTGTACTCCTCGACAAAAGCATCGAGTTCCTCCGCCTTTGTAGTTTTCTTCAGGATACCCGTCTTTTCGTAGTCCTTAAGGAGTTCTTTACAAACAGACAGGGCGTGCTTGCCGAAAACAACACCTTCCTCTTCCTCTTTGAATCTCGGATTATAACGGGTCAGCCACATCCGTTCTTCCAACGGTTTATCCTTAAAGTTTTTAACCTTGCATTTGAAATAGTCCACGGCCGGTCCCTTCTTCTTCCCATTCACGCGATAGTACGAAAGATAGGTAGCCATTGTCATATCTTCCATCGCCGTTTCGTATTTTTCAACCGACAGTCCCTTCTTGTTTACATAACAGATATCGGCGCCCTGATCCATCAGATATTCCGCCACCATGATCTCTCTGTTTTTCGCCACGACGATAAAGGTTTCATCCAGGAATTCCTGACGCTCGTCTTCTTTCATATTGTCAGCAAGGATCTTGATCCTTTCGACCATGAGAGACTGATCCTGCACATTATCACAGTTTCTTCCGTCGATGCGGGAAAACACTTTCAAAAATCCGCTCATATATTTCAACGCATGTTTAAGATCAAGTCGGATATCTAATACTTCAGCAACATACGGGAACAAGTACCATCTTGATTCTAGCGCATAGCACTGGTCATAGATCCAAAGCTTATCTTTCTCCGTCAAAGCAGTTCCAAACATTTCCAGTCCTTTTCGATAGCAATCCAGTTCTCTTTTATCATAGATACGATGGGCACGAAAGTATTCGAAAAGATTCTGGCGGGCCGGGAGCTTCGTGTTTTCTCCTTCTTCCAACTGGTTATTCTTATATGCTTCGATCACATCATTAACATCTCCGGTGACATTCCGGTAGACCTTTACATTAAAATCTTCCATGGCTTTTGCTGCGCCATCACCGATTTTTCCGCAGATCAATACGGCCATCAGTTTTGTATACTCGTTCTCCTTTTCGATACGCAGATTAGACTGCGCTTCGGGAAGCCATTTCGTTCCGTCGGCCAGATAGCCGTCCTCACTGATCGTGTATTTCATCAGGGACGCTTCCGGCGAATAATCGGCTACCTGCTTTGTCTGTTTGTCATAGATCACACCAATGTACATAAAAACCTCCACCCATCTTTTCTGGTCCAGTTCTTTCAGCGATTCTCCCCACAAAATCGATTATAGCATAGAAAAACAGCCCAGATAGTCTCTAAACCGCTATCAAAGTTCGCTACCTACTTCAGCCGGTTTTCCTATGCACCATATCGTTATGTATAAACTCTGCATTCCCGTTGTCTTCTTCATAATGACCGAAGATCAGTTCTTTTCCACCTGCTAACCTTATCCAGCTTTCCGTATCCCATCCGAAGAAATAGGATTCCGAAGTATCCTCGAAAGACGCATATCCATCATATGAAGTTACATATATATCCCCTTTTCCGTCCTCCTACGCGAAAAGCACTCTCCCCCCTCAGCCCCCCGTTTTCCCTGCTCCCTCCCACCTCCCTCCGGTGACAGAAGTGTAACGTACCAACAAAATTTTCTTGATAAAATGCACATAACGACATAATAAAGATGAAATATGAACAGGAAATAGGAACAGGAAAATGGACTTCATGAAAAGACAGAACCAGATCGCCGGAAACAGACAGAAATATCTTGCCGGAATCCTTGCCGCCGCAATGCTTTTTGGCGCATGTTCGAAGGGCGGAAACACGAAAGATTCCACACGCGAAGAAACAAGCAAAAAGACGGTCGCAACATCCGATGAAAAGCCGGATGCATCCTCCGATGCACTGTCCGGCGACGAGTCCCCCGCAACATCCCCCTCCCCCGCAACGTCAGATGCTCCCGCAACGGATACCGACGACCCCTCGGCCACTGATCCCGAATTCAGCGAACTGCTGGGCGGTCCGGTAGAGATCAAATCCCGCCGGGACATCTACAAGATCTATGAGTCTGCGGAGATCCGGGCGATGCTGCCGGAGGAATTATTCCTCATGTACTTCACCTCTTCTCAACCCTATACCGGTCTTCCGGACCAGGAATTCGATTCCGCAACAACGATCACGCTGGACATGCAGACCGGGAAATTCGACGGCGGTTATTCCAGACCCGGTGAGGCAAAAGAAATCGACGGCGGGAAAGAATCCGAATACTACATGAGTGAGTTTTCCGGACAGATGGACACCTTCACCCGTGTCGATGACCACACTTTTTCCGCGAAGGTATCGAGTCTGGAGATCCAGAAGTTCGAGTCCTATACCCAGACGGTCGAGGGGCAGAACAGAACCGACGTGGAGCATATTACCTATGAGGATCCGGAAGGTTTTACCAATCCGGACGAGATGATCCTGTATCTGCCGAACACTAAGAAAGACGAAGTCCCGGATGGAGCGATCAAGCAGATCAAGAAATTCGGCACCCTGACAGAGAGCGAGTATCTGGATCAGTTCATCCTTTACAACCCGGCGGAAGAAACCTTCTTCCTGATCAGCGAGGGCCAGATCTCGGACACGGAGCCGTCCTCGGCGGATGCCCTGAAAGACTGGTACGGCGACTACTACCTCCTCGGCGGCAGGATGAACATTCAGTATGACGACGCCCTGGACTGCGTGACGGCGTCTTTCGTTGCCGAAGATGAGGAACAGTACAAGCTTTTCGTGGAGCCGGTAAAAAACGAGCCGGATTGCGTCATGTTCTACGGATCCAGCGCGCGCGGCGCGACACTTGTCTTCTATCTCTGGAGATTCGATGACTGGTACGACGTCTACCTCACCGTTGCCACCGGCTCTTCGGTCAAAGACTACCCCGAAACAACCATCGCCATCAAGATTTAAACGATCTTTTCTTCTCGAAAAGCACTGTCCGCCCTTTGGGCAGATCAGAAAAAACCGCAGTGCTTTTCGCGAAAGATTGTTATAGAATCCGGAAGGATTTAGAAAGTAAACCGGTTTCGGAAGTGTTTTTGCAGCGGGACGGGTCCTCACGACGTATTGTTCGGTGATGGGCGAACCGCTTACGATTAAGAAGATCATCTACAGCGGCAAGTGCCAGAACTATCTTATGGATCTTGACATCAAGCCCTGAGCTTCTTGCGAAATAGAGTAGATTATCCTGCTAAATCCTCTCCTTGAAAACGCCCCTGCCTGATGCTAGTCTGCTTTTGGGGATTGGTTCTGTACCCAAATTGTACAGAAGGAACGGAGGGTATTTATGAAGAAGAAATTACTCGTTATCACATTGGCTATGGCGCTGATTCTGACATCCTGCTCCAAGGAAGAGAGCAAGGACAAGAAGGTCAAGGAGAAGGAAACGACAGAAGCGGCAGAAGCCGTCGATACGTCTGAGAATAAGACCTCCGATGCAGCTTCTGAAGATCCTTCCGGTGCGGTGACAGAGGATGCTTCCGGAACAGATGATTCGGAAGCCACCGAAGATCCCACGGAAGCGCCTACAGAGACGACAGCGGAGTCTACAACACAAGCCACAGAAGAGACCAACACTGCCGCTCCTACTGAGACCTCGGAAAGAGACCCGGACGGATACGTTTTCGATCTCACCGGGATGACCGCAGAAGAGATTGCGGATATCTGCGACAGCCTGACCACCAGAAAGATCCCGAAGGTCGGAGATACCGAAGCAGAAGTCGTGAAAAACTACTATGATGTCGAACCCTATAACTTCACCCAGGCATTCTGCGGAAGATACAGCAGGTTCGAGAACGATAATGTCAACTGCATCTATATAAGTGGAGTATTCCTCGATGGTACGGAGGAAGAAGGCGGACCGTTTGTAAGAAGTGTAGAGCTTTTCGGGACCGGACTTGTTATCGAGATCTACGACTATGAAAAGGCTCTGGAATTCATCAAGATCATGAAGGAAAGACACCCTGTCATAGAGGAGAAGCCGGACGGAAGCTGGAGAGGCGAAGACTTTGTTATCGGAATTACGCCTATCGATTTCTTCTCCCTAGAAAACGGAGTCCACTTCCAGATCGCATACGGCGAGAAAAGCTCCTGGTACGAGTCGGTAGCCGGCATTTTCGGATTCGGTATGGAGATCACGGTACCGAACGGAGAAACAGAACAGGTCGACGGGCAGGAAGAGATTCAGGTTCAGGTGGACGTCTGACGCCCTCTTCCGGCAATCCGATCTGAAGCCAACTCGCTGAACACACGATCGGCATCCTGAGTTGCCACATAAAGCAGACCTTACGGTCGGTATTCTAAACTGACACAATCATGCCCTTACGGCAGTTTCAGCTCCGGTATACCGGCCGTCGTGTACTCATCCACCAGCTCATACGAGATCTGGATCGAAAAATCATGTTCCTCATAATCCCAGCATGTCCAATATATCTCGATATACTTTTCATCTGCGGTCGGCGTGAATGTCACCGACTTAAGGCCTTCCTCAGACATCAGGGTATTACTCGTTGTAACCGCTGCATCGTAGGTCTTCACCGTCGTATGATACGTGTACTCGCTGATATTGTTGGAGATCGTCAGCGAGACCGTGTCGCCCACTTTGACGTGACCCAGAAGCCAGGCGCTTCCGTTGGTTCCGTCAAAATCTTCGCCGTCGAATTTCACGCCTTCGAAACGTCCTCCGGAAATATGGATATTCACGATATCCCCCTGATACTCGACCGTCAGATCGCAGGTATCGTAGAACTCGCCCTTTATCGCATATTCACACTTTTCGGACGGGATCGCCATGAGCTTCTCGCCGTCGTTCCCCACGACATATTCGCAGAGCGTCGCCGTAAGCGTCACATCCTCCCCGAACCGATCATTCGGGCGTAGTCTCGAAACGTCGACGAACTGCTCGTTTTCGATATCAGCCAGCGTGAAGTAATCCTCCGACACCAGACCCATAGACGATTCGATCTTGAGATAATACCCGTCGATGATCCCCGCCTGTCCCGATGCCGATTTCTCCGGGAAAAGCACTTTCAGCTTGTTGTCTTCTTTGATGTATTCGAACGCCGGCGTCCCGATCTGACCGAGGCCGTAGACCGTATAGCCCTTTTCGACATTCGCGCGGTCCGACATGTCCCCATAGATTTCCAGGATACACATGTACTGCGTAACCGAACCGCCGTCGTCCTTTTTGGCCTCGCCCATCGGCACATAGATGCTGCCCTTCGGCGTTTCCTTGTAGTCCCCGCATGGAAGAATATCCACATTCCCGCGGCTCAGGGTCGTCCCCTCATCCGGAACGATCAGGTACGGCACCACATAGCCGTAGTCGATGGTCTGCACGATCGGGCGCATCGTCATACTGCCGCTGCCCTCGCAGATCAGATCCATATGCGTATCGGAGTACTGGGAAATAAACCGGTCGCCCGGGAAGTGATAGTACGCCATTACCCTCTGGTCCCAGACCGACTGCCCGATCTTGACCCGGTTCTCGATCGCGAACTCACGGAAGTACTTATACACATCCGCCTTCGAGATCCCGAAAGCCCCCATAAGCGGCTCCGTCGTGTTCGGCGTAGTGAAATACCCTCTCGCCTCCATGATGGTTTTCGCGGTGACACCGGTGCCGATCTTCTTTCGAAGATACGAGACAAATCCGCCCAGCGTATAGCCCTGCTTGATCAGAAGGCTGTTGAGTTTCTTGCCCGAAAAGCCCTGCGGGTCCTCATCCATGGGAATCTGGAGCGTGCCGTATTCTTCCTTATTGGTCAGCGTCACATCCGTTTCGATCTTGCCGACCTTCTTATAGTACTCCAGCGCATCCTCTTCGAGGATCATGGCCACCATCTCGTCGAAACGCACGGAATCCACGAAGTAGGTACGGTAGCGGTTCTGGCAGATATGGAAGAGCTCATGGGTCACCGTGATGCGGAAGTTGTCCTTTTCGCCCTGCGAGCCGTTTCGAAGCGGCGTGATATCCAGCTCCACGTAAGCCCGCGAATGCCACGGATCCTGTACCGCGCCGAATTCATCCTGGCCCTCTTTGTCCATCATCTTAAATTCCAGTTTGTACTTCGGCATCTTGTAGCCCGTTTCGCCGAGATAATTGTAGGCATCGGTAATTGCATCGATCGCAAAGTTGATCGAATCCGGGAACGGCCACTCGGTGTCCTTGATCTCCTTAAGAAGTGTCTGGTACCGGTCGTCCTCTTCCAGGAGCGTCTTATACCGGTCTGCCATGATCGCATTCTGCTTGTAGTGGGAAAGTGAATTGAACTGCTTCGTATACTCTTTCGCTTCACTCTCGTGCTGATTCTGAAGTTCCGTCGCTTCCTTCACCTTATCGTGCAGTACCGGCTCGGCATCCTCCAGGAGCCACTGCACATGGAAATTCCCGTACTTCGTGAAACGGTCTGCCGTGTACATCTTCGTCTTGGCGTCGTAGTAGTAGCCGTTCCGCTGGTTATCGGCGATGCAGTATCCCGCGATACATCCGATCACGATCGTCACCGCCACGATACTGTTCTGATCCGAGCTGTAGTGAATGACCGATCCGTCCACCGTCGAATTGAGCTCGAACATGTTTCCGTCGTCATCCACACGATGGATCCGCAGATACTCATAGAGCGCCGGCTCGATCTCCAGATATTCCAGATCGATCGAAACATTGTAGCTTCCCGGAAGCACCTCATACGGATCCAGTCCCGCGTTCACATCCCAGGCCGCCAGCGCATAGACATTGTTGCTCTCGAGAAGCTCCATGGCCTCGTGCACTTCGGGATCCGAATCATCCGCGAGCGGCGTAAATGTGATCTCTGTATCACTGTAAAGCTGATTCTCTTTCGCATTGACATGCACGCCGTCACAGGGCGAGAAAGAAATCGCCGGGCTGTCCCCCTCCGCCTCAAAAGTGGAGTTATCCTCCACCCAGTAATCGTCCATCTCATCGACATAGGGCTCGGTGGATTTGCTTTCCTCCTCGTCCTCCGTCTCGTTCTCGTTCTCATCCTCGTCCGTGTCTTTATCCTCGACTTTATTCGAGTTCTTTTTCTTCGACTTCTTCTCGTCCGTATCCGAACCCTTCGAACAGGAAGAAAGCACAAACGAACATACTAAAAGCAGGGAGAGGATCTTGATAAGATGCTTGCGGCATATCGTACTCATGGTAGGCTCCTTTCGAAAAGGAAGGCAAAACTCTGCCATATGGGTATCTGACTATGATTTCATCATAGCACGCGCCCGACGAAAAAGGATGAACATTCCGTGAATTCAGCACTTCTCTTCACACCGTCATCCGGTGATCCTGATTTCATAGCTACACACCACGGAAGCCAGGTCAGCAGTCTTGAAATACAAAGCATCAGAAACCTTCGTCTGTACCTTGCCGATCTGGTTCGGGTGCTCGATCAGGTAATCCGGAGTCAGGCCTTCTTCATCCAGATACTGAACCAGAAAAATATTTAAATTCTCCTCCACACAATCGCGTACAGTCATTTCAAAGAGATCATATATCCACAAGCCATCTTCTGTCACTTTGTCGAAGATCCCTGTTTTTCTCTGGAAAAATACGGGATCGCTGATATGCGGATAGAGTTTCAGGTCATACTGGTATTGTGTGCCATGGTAATCAAAGCTCCCGGTAAAATACAGACTGCCGCCGGCGGGTGCAACTTCATAATAAGTCTGATTGTCGTAGAGGATCTTGCAGCGATTGCTGACGTCGTAATTCGTCATCACCTCCCCGTCCCGAATCCCGACTATTCTTTCCACGTCATAATCAGGCCGTTCGAGGTCGATATAATCCCCGACAGCATATGTTGCCGGTCCGGAAATGTGGGGCCGCACAGACTCATCTTTGATAAACTGAAGGTTGGCCGGATTGGCAGGCATCGTTTCTTCCGCTTCCGATTCTTCCGTTTCTTCTACTGCTTCTGTTTCCTTCTCTGTTTCTTTCTCCGGCTCGGTAGTTTCCGTCGTGGAAGCCTCCTTTTCACTCTCGGCCGCTTCCGTCGTGGAAGCCGCCTCTTCGCTCTCCGTCGCTTTCTTCTTCTCGGTCTCCTCTTCCTCATCCTCGTCATCGAGAGTTTCGGCGGCCTCTTTGTCACGCTTCTTATCCTTCTTCGATTTCTTCTCCTCTTTCGAACTGCAAGCGGCAGAAGCAATCATGCTCATCGTGAGCAGAACCGCCATGATCGATTTCTTTTTCATAAGCCTTCCCTTTCCACAAACCCTGTTTTTTCTCCTCGTCCATAATTTTAGAAAAATAAAATTCATTTGTCTATTGAAATACCCGTGCAGTATCGGGAAATAGAGCGTTGTAAATCATGCAGAAAGAAAAAAAGACCCGGCTCCCCACCCAGATCTCTCATCGTGAAATAAAGATTTCTTATTCCCGGCTCCTCAAATAGGATCCGGATAATGAATTAAAATCGGCTATCCCGATTCTCAATATTCAAAAACGCCCTGTTCTGTTGTCTTTGCGTCATACCCGCGTTTTCGATGACTAACATAAATACGCGGACAGACATCTACGTCTGAAAGAACTGCTGTATTATGCTTTTGATACTGTGTTTTTGCTCATAAGAATGAGGGAGGATATGCTTATGGATAACTCTAATCAATTTCAACCTAATCCTCAGCCAAATGGCCCGACGCCCGGCAAAGGTGTTGGTATTGCTGCATTCGTTGTATCAATGGTTGCTGCAGCATTTACTTTCTTCTCGCTTGTTTTACCGTTTACTTTTAGCAGATTTGGGAACGATGAGGTAAAAGATGCCCTTGCAATTGTAGTCATCCTTGGTCCTGTTTTGGCGTTTATTCTTTCGATAATCGGGCTGGTTCTATCGTCAGTTTCCAAGAAACAGGGATATAACGGTGGCTTGCGCGGCGCCGCTTTCGGAGTTTCTTTATCGTTCCTTATAATAGATGCGCTTGCTGTGGTTTCTATATTGGCATGTGTAGGCTGTACTTTGGCTTGCATGGGTTTGACATGGCACGAGACAGTAGAAAAACTGAGTGACATGGTGGGTAAGAGCAACAGTTTCATTCCACGCATCTGGTAATCGCTGGTAATCGCATGTATCCGTTTTTTGAAGTATTCGGACGTCAGATTTCTTCATACGCATCTATGGTAGCGATTGGGATCGTAATCTCAATCGCTATATTATTTGTTGCCTGTCGGCGGGAGAAGAAAAGCTTTGACGATGCAGTTTACATCTATGTTTTCTCCCTGCTGGGGGTTGTTGTCGGATCTATGCTTCTTTCTACTCTCGTAAATCTTTACGTGAACGGTTTTTCTGTTAACGAGTTCTTGCGTGGCGGGTTTGTATTCTGGGGCGGATTCATCGGAGGGTGGATCGCAGCTGTTTTCGCCGCGAAATATTTTGAAAAAGAAATCTCTGAATTCTATTCTGTACTCGTTCCGGCAGTAATCATATTTGCCGGGTTTGGGCGGGTCGGCTGTTTTTTGACAGGATGTTGTTATGGGCAAATCTCAGAAGTGGCTGGTCTGAGTTATTCTATGTCAGAAATCGCACCAAATGGAGTTCCTCTCATTCCTATCCAACTGATTGAGGCGTTGTTTGATTTTGCCTTAGCAATCTGTCTATGGGGGAAGAAAAACGCCATGTACAAATACGCCGGGATCTATTCGCTGTTTCGTTTTGTTGCAGAGTTTTTCCGTGGTGATCCGGAAAGAGGATTTGTAGGTCCTCTTTCCGTTTCTCAGTTTATCAGCATATGCATGTTGATATTTGTTTGTGCGAAAGTATGCCGTAACCAAGCACTGGCAAATCAAGGTCAAAAGAAATAAATGTGGTCAGAACTGTGGTCAAAATGGGTACTTTTAAGGGTACTACGCAAAAGAAAAATCCCAAAAGCCCGTAGTTTCAGGCTTTCAGGATCTGAAATTTGGCGGAGACGGAGGGATTCGAATTAGAGATAGAAACTCCCAATCCGCACAATATGTTGAAAATAGGCACTTTCAGACTACGGAAGAAGTGAATAATTTATTGGTCAGCCCATTATTTCCATTAAATCCACACCTAATTGTCGTCAAAAATGTCGTCGGCAAAAAAGCTGACATTTTTGAATGCTTTTCTGACAGAGTGAAACAGTTGCAACGTAATATGCCATCTCCTTGAAAATCACGTATAGTCAGAGAGAGAGTATTCCCATTTCTGGCAGTTCTTATACCAAAGACGACGCCAAAGCAAGAAAGAATCTTGTCGGGTCGTATGGAAGTAGCCGATTGTCTCCTTTTCATAACAAAACTCCAAAAATACTACATCGATTGTTTTCTCATCCATTAGTCGTTCAAGAAAGCCTTTCTTCTCGGACAGAAATGGGAAAACATATAACTCAGCTAATTCATCTATCTGCTGATCTGTTATTCTTTCCTTCAACTCAAATCGCATGCGCATTTCAGAGTTCATATCCACATTTGCGGTTACAGTAGAAACCTTAGTAGACTCAAGGAGTTCATTAAGACAGTCGCTCAGAGAAACATTATCTATCAAGATTTCCGTCTCTTCACGAGTAAACACAAGGACA